>NZ_JBEOSZ010000011.1:0-186241 GCF_040303285.1 Streptomyces sp. NPDC096046
CCTGCCCGGCCGAACGGAAGCATCAAGGCAAGCCTGCCCGACCTCAACTCCACCAACCAGAACGACACTTAGCCGCGACAGTCTACTAGTGCCGCAGCAGGCAACGTTCGCCCTGTTCGGCTGCGGCTTAGGTTCAAAGGGCGCGACCGCAGCACTGTGGCTGACGAGGGCGTCGGTCAACGGGCCCCGCGCCAAGTTGAGAATCCTTGGACCGGCGGGCTGCTCTTCTGCCTAGGGTCTCGAGCATGTTCAGGTCAGGGGTGGGGTTTTTCGCGTTGTTCGGGCTCGGCTGGTGGCTGCTGGGTTCGAGCGCATTCGACGGCTTGATGCGGCAGGTCCTGGTCGCAGTTGGCTGTGCCGTCATGGTGGGGCTGATGCTTGCCGCGCGCCGTTTCCTTCCCTCGTCGGCAGGGGGGCCATTCCCCGTTGGCCGACGTCGGCGGTTCAACCAGATCAACGGGCTCCAGTGGCTGCTGATCATCGCCGTCGCCGCAGTTTGCCGTCACGTCGGGGTGCCGATGCTCATTCCCCCGCTGATCGCGGTTGTCGTTGGGCTCCACTTCCTGCCGTTGGCAGCGGTGTTCGAGCAGCCCCAACTGCGCATACCGGCGGCACTGTTGATCGCTTCCGGGGCGGCGGGCATAACTGTCTGGCTCACGAACGGCCCGGACGAGACCGTTCGCCTCGTGGTGGGCCCTACTTCTGCGCTCTCCCTGTGGGGTATGACGGTCTGGACACTCGCAGGGGCGGCATCTGCTGCCGGGCATGGGGCAAATGAAGGATCTGGCGGCGCGTGACAGGCACCCTGTCCTGGTGGCAGAACGAGTACGCGTACGTGGGATCGACGATGGCGAGGGGCGGCGGCTCCTGCGGATCATCCGCAGGGGCACCGGGTCGGTGGTGACCTGGCGGCGGGCCCAGATGGTCCTGCTGTCCGCTCAGGGCATGCCCGTGGCGAAAATCGCCGAAGTGTCGTTCACCAGCGCCGACCGAGTCCGCGATGTCATCCACAACTTCAACACTGACGGCTTCGACTCGCTCTACCCGAAGTACAAGGGCGGCCGCCCGAAGACGTTCACGCTGCCCGAACGCCGCGAGATCAAGAAGATCGCGAAGTCCAAGCCAGCCGAGCACGACCTGCCGTTCTCGACCTGGAGTCTGACCAAGCTGGCGGACTTCCTGGTCGCAGAGGGGGTGGTCGACGACATCAGCCACGAGGGCCTGCGCATCCTGCTCCGCGAGGAAGGCGTCTCCTTTCAACGTCTGAGGACCTGGAAGACTTCACGCGATCCCAACTACGCGGCCAAGAAGGCCCGGGTCGAACACCTCTACGCGATCGCCGACGGCGAGGTCATACCCAAAGAAGGCGAGCCCGAAGTGGTCTTGTGCATGGACGAGTTCGGGCCGCTCAACCTGATGCCCCACCCCGGCCAGCAGTGGGCCGAACGGGGTGGCAGGCACAAGGACCCCGAACGCGGACCCCGCCGCAGACGCCGGGCCACCTACAACCGCTACGGCGGAGTGCGGCACCTGTTCGCCGCCCTGGACCTGACCAAGGACAAGCTCTACGGCCACATCAAGCCCCTCAAGAAGCGGACTCAGTTCCTGGAGTTCTGCCGCTACCTGCGCAGCCTCTACCCGCCCGAGACGCGCATCGCGATCGTCTGCGACAACTTCTCCCCACACCAGACCCACGAAGAGATGCCAGCGGGTCGGCACCTGGGCGGTCGCGAACAATGTTGAGATCGCCTACACCCCGACCAACAGCTCCTGGCTCAACCGCATCGAGGCCCAGTTCACCGCCCTGCGCTACTTCACCCTCGACGGCACTGACCACGCCACCCACAAAGAACAAGGCAGCATGATCCGCCGCTACATCATCTGGCGAAACCGCCATGCCGACGACCGGCGCCTACGCGCCATCGTCGACAGGGCGAACGTTGCCTGATGCGGCACTAGATCTCGAATGGGTCAGAGCCTCACGCTGACGTGCTTCACGGTCTGGACGAAAGAACGCCACGCGATGCTGCTCACCGCGATCACGTGCGTCTCCCCGCTCTTGGTGTCACGGACAAGAGCGCCGTCACCCGTGAACGCACACTCGACGCACTCACCTCCGGCACCGTTGCTGTAGGACGACGTGAACCACACCAGACGGCTGTTGCTGCTGGACTCGGGCCATATCACTACGTGTAATCCTTCAAAATCGACTCGATCAACAGGGCTGAGCGCTGAGGACTGAGAGCTGCCGCTCGCAGGCCGTCGAACGCCCTCGTGTACTCACGCACATGATTCTCGCCCTCCAAGTACACGGCATCCGTGATGCCGTCCCGATACACGACGTCCGGATCCTCGGGGGCCGGAAAGCCCAGCATGGTGAATGAACCGGTGGTCGGATAGGTCCCGGCGTCGAAGGGGAGGACCTGGAGGGTCACGGTCGGCAACTCGGCCGTGCCGAGGACTCGTTCCAATTGCTCCCGCATCAAGGCGCGATCTCCGATGACGTGGCGCAGTGCGCCCTCGTTCACGATGAACCACGCGTCCGGAGCATCCGGCTGTCGCAGCATGGCTTGGCGTTCCATGCGCACACGTACCGCCTTCGCAATGTCCTCCACGGACATGTGTGCACCGGCCTTGTGAAGCTCGGTCGCGTACACCTCAGTCTGCAGGAGCCCGGGAACCACCTCGCACTGGTACTGGCGGAAGGTGGAAGCGTCCTGTTCAAGACCGATGTAGATGTTGAACCACTCGGGAACGCCTGCGCCGTGGACCTGCCACCACCCACGCACCTTTGCCTGCCTGGCCAGTGACTTGAGGAACTCACGCAGTTCGTCGCTCGTGTCGTAGAAGCGACACAGGGCGTCGATGTCCGAGGGCTGGACACGACCACTTCCCGTCTCCATGCGGTTGACCTTGGAGCCGCTCCAGTCCAGGGCGTCACCGACCTGGGCGCAGGTGAGGGCGCTCTTCTCGCGGAGCTTCTTCAGCTCGATCGAGAGGCGCCGGCGGCGCGCCGTGGGTGATCCGGCCATCTCAACCCTCTTTCGAATAGCGAGTGTTCAGTCTCGCGCCAAGAGATGTGGCTGCCAATCACTCAGAAGTGGGAATCCCTTGCTGCACATTGCAGAACAGGATGTTCTCCCCGCACTCTGGTCCCGACGCAACCCACGGTGAACGTCCGTGACGCTGCGCTTCGGATGCGGTGCCAACTGTGATGAAAGGGGTCCGCATGAGTCAGGAAACCTGCATGCCGCGCAAACGATGGGACATTGCCTTCATGGCCGAGCCCGCGGAAGTGGCTGCCCTGCGCCGGATCATGCGGCTGCACCTGGAGGTATGGGGACTGCACGACGTTGTCGACGAAGCTCAGCTGTGCGTCAGCGAACTGGTGTCCAACGTCATCACCCACGTAGGGCCCGGCACTCCCGCGACCCTGGCAGTCTCCATGAAGGGCGCCCATCTGCGCATCGAGGTGCACGATCCTCACGCGCGTGCCCTGCCCACCGTCCGCGACGCGACCGCGGATTCGGAGGAGGGGCGAGGGATGGCGCTCGTCGATGCCGTCGCCGACCGCTGGGGCGTGCTGCTACGCCCGGACCACAAGGTCACGTGGTGCGAGCTGACGACACAACCCACCACCGCCGACGGCCACGGGGAAGTCGCAGGCGTGATCCGGGCAGAGGACCTTCTGCGCCACTATGCCGCCGCTGCGCAGCCGCAACGGAGAGCGGGTGCGAGCAGATTGACCTCGACCGTGGCGGAGGAGACGGTGATCGCGGCGATCACCGACTTCCTCCACTGGTTCCGAGCCCACGGCCGAGACGCGGACGACATGCTGGACCGAGCACAGATGCGTTTCGAGGCCGAGCACGCCGCTCGGCGTCGAGCGAGGTGAAACTTCCCTTCGTCAGCTCTGCAGTACGGCCGCGAAGTAGCCCACCTCGGGATCCTCCGGGGTTCCGACCAACAGTGCGCGGTCGAGCAGGATGTTGTTGTGCTCGCAGCTCGTCTCCGGGAGCATGACGCAGGCATGGCAGGCGGCGAGGTTCGTCCCGCCGGTGCCGGAGGCCTCGGTTTCGACGCACAGGGGGTCGGCAGAGCACCAGGAGGCGCGGCGGATCGCCGACCGGATCGCGTCTGCCAGCTTCTCGGGCTCTCCCTGGGCGACCAGGCCTCCGAGACTTCCCGCGGAGTCGCTGGTGGCGGTGTAGACGAGCAAGCCCGCCATTTCCTCGTCGGCATAGAGGCGTTCGCGGAGGGCCGCAGCCGGGTAGCCGGCATCCAGGCTCCACTCGTTGATCAGCACGTGGGCCAGGGTGTGCAGCAGCACCATGCGGGGAGAAGCAGGGGAGGGCTGAACCTGGGTGGGGTCGGAGGCCCACTGCTCCATAAGGCGCTGGTGGGCATTACGAACGCGTTCGGCGCGGTCGGTCACAGCGGTGAGCTTTTCCCAAGCGGTGAGCCGATCCTCTGCCAAGCGCAGGAAGACGCCTTCGCCGCGTACCTCCATTGCGGGCAGCCAGTTCAGGCGAGTAGCGGAGAGCGCGGCCTCGTAGGCCTCGGTGGCAGAGTTGGGGTCGGCGAGTCGGGTGAACGCCTTGAGCGCGCGGACCTCGCGCAGCTTCTTGACCAACATGGGGCCGGTGACGCCTGTGCCGTCGAGCGCGGCTGGGGAGGTGAGCGGAGTCTCGCAGATGAACTGTTCGTTGCGGGAGCGCTCACGCTCGTCGTTGCCACTGCGGAGGCGCTCGTACTCTTTGTTACGCAAGGCGCGGTAGCGGTGGTCGAAAGAGCGCACCTCGCTGGCTGCGGGATCTTCCTCGCGTTCCGCGGCGAGGAGCGCCATCACCTCGTCGACGGGCACCGGAATGTCATCTCCGAAGACGAACTTGAGGCGATCCTCCACCTCTGCCCGACTGTCCAGTTCGCGAAGCCGGTCCCAGTACTCGGCAAGTACGTCCGCCCGTCCGTCACTCCACGGCGGGATGGACAGCGCGGACTTCAGCACCGGCTGCCATACAGCGGACGAACCACGCTGGAGGGTGCGGGCGGTGCGGCTGCAGTTCTCCGCGGGGACGGAGGTGCCGAGCCACGGTCGGGTGCCACGGCAGCGCAGACCGAGATCCTTGAGCGCGCTCTTGCGGAACGAGCCCTCCATCGACACCTCGGGCACCCCGCAACTGCAGGACACGAGGATCGAGCGGAGCGAGGAACTGCGGCCGGAGGTGCGCAGCCCGAGCGTGCCGCCGCACTGGCCGGCGGTCATCGTGCCGCGACCTGCGGCGCGGTGAACCCAGTGCCAGTACGGGAACTCGTCGAGGTGTCCGGCCTCGCAGGCGACCACGAAACGGGAGGGAACCAGATCCGCCTCGCACGTGCCGCAGAGGCTCTTGCCGGGCGGCGAGTTGAAGTCGCGATGGCGGCGCAACTCGTTGCACTCGGGGCAGGAGTGCATGAGAGGGAAGCGGCGGACACGGAGGCCGTCCTTGCTGTACTCGTCGGACGCGGGTGGCAGCCGGAAGTGCTCAACTTTCAGGATGCGAGCGAGTCGACGTTCGTAGATGCGCGGTGCCTCGTCCGTGCTCCAGTGCTCGTCGGCCCCGTCCAGGCCGGACACGACGAAGGACTCATGATCGACCGCGATCAGCGAGCCGACACCGTACGTGGTGATCGCCTGGGCGCGACGGACCGCGCCGCGACGCGGAAGGTTGTGGGCTGGCGCGGAGCCGTTCGCGCCGGAGCGGCGCCGGCGCGCCGGGGGCGGGGTCATCGGGTGGCCTCCATGAACAGGGCGGACTCGGCATCGACGTCGCGCAGGCTCCACAGGGTGGGCCAGGCCTCGGCGTTCTCGGCTTCGTCGTCGTACGGCTGCAGAAGCGAAGGAGTGCGCCTTCCCCTCTTCGGTTCGAAGAGCAGTCCGCCGTGGATGTCGGCCTCCTTGCACCACCAGTCGAGGAATTCGTCGAAGGCACTGGAGACGGCGTCGGTCTCCTCAGGGGTGACGGCGCGGACTCGGTCGAGGAGGACAGGCTTGATCTCGTCACGGATGCGGTGCTCGTAGGACTCCACACTGCCTGCGGCCTCGTTGGGACGAGCCTCCGGGATCATGATTCGGGTCAGAGCGACGATCACCGCGTGCAGTCCGCGTTCGCGGGCGCGGGTGGAGAAAGGGGTGACGGAGGTCGACTCGACCTCGCGGTAGAGCGCAGAGTGGAAGTGGAGGAAGTTCTCGTAGTGGGAGCGGTCGCGCGAGCGCGTCGCGTTGAGCATCACGGCGACCAGACCCGGGTGGGCGCGGCCTACGCGGCTGGTGGCCTGGATGTACTCGGCGGTGGTCTGGGGCTGACCCATGACGGCCATGAGGCCGAGCCGGTCCACGTCGACGCCGACCGCGATCATGTTGGTGGCCAGGAGGACGTCCACGACGTCAGGATCGGGGTACTCCCGCTCGATGCCCTTGAGACGGGCCGGGATCTCGCTTGCGTCGATGCGGCTGGTCAGCTCCGAGTAATTGTCGAGGGCCCGCACGCTGGTCCCCTCGCGTGCCGCGAGCAGTTCCAGGTACGCCACCACGTCGTCGTGCACCTGGAGTTCGGCGGCGGAGAGCAGTCGGAGGCTGTTGAAGTAGCCGACCAGGCTCCAGTAGGCGTCGCGCACCTCGTTCGAGGTCTGCGCCTGCTGCGCCCGGTGCAACAGAGTCGCGTAAGTTCGGATGAGCAGGGTGGACTGGCTGGTGCCGGGGGCCAGGAGGCCCACGTAACGTCGACTCGCCTTGTCCTCGCGCGGGGTTTCCACGGCGAACCAGGAATCCCGGGAGTCCAGGCCCGCGGGCGGGAACTGGCGGACCTCGCGGTCGAAGAGACTGCGGCCCTGGTCGGCGGCGCGTCGGATGGTCGCCGTCGAGGCGATGACCTTGGGCCGTCCCGCAAGCTCGTCGACAGCGGTCTCGTAGAGGCCGGTGAGCGTGCCCAGCGGGCCGGAGATGAGGTGGAGTTCGTCTTGGACGATCAGCTCGGGCGGTGGGGTGCGGTCACTCGGGTCGTCCCGGTTGAAGAGGGCAGCGGTAGCCGGACGCCATGGCATGGACGCGAACTTGTCGACTGTGGCGATGACCAGCGTCGGTCGGGCGTCGTACACGGCCTCGTCGATCAGGTGGACGGGCAGACCGTCCGCGAAGTCGCAGTCCGCTCCGGGGCAGCGGACGTGCATGCGCTTGGCGTCCTCGTCGACCGCGTAGGCGCGCGCATCCAGGCGGGTGCCGCACCAGGGGCAGGCGTGCAGCTGGACGGGGTTCTTGGTCGCCAGGCGCTTGTCGAGGTCCTTGTGCAGTTCTGCCAGTTGGTCGTGCGCGTCCTTCAGCTTGTTCGGAGTTGCCGATTCACCGACCCACATGCCGAGCGAGAACGGTTCGGAGCCCAGTTCCGTCCCCCTTTCGCGACGCATCCGTTCCATGGCGCAGAGCAGGATCGTGGCGCGCTCGAACTGCTGAAGGGTGAGCAGGCGCAGGGTGTACCGCATCAGCACGGTGACGCCACCGCCGTTCGCACCGAGCCGGATCCGGCGCAGGAAGGAGGTGAGTGCGATCAGGCCCAGGTACGCCTCGGTCTTGCCACCACCGGTGGGGAACCACAGGAGGTCGGAGATCTCACGGTCGCGGTGCTCGGGGTCGTCGATGCCAGCGAGGCAGAGCAGGACGAAGGCGATCTGGAACGGCCGCCAGCGGCCCACTGCGGGATCGGGAGAGCCTTGGCGGCCGCTCTTCACCCAGGCGCTGCGGGCACGCTGGTCGGCCATGGCCTGGTTGGCCAGTCGGAATGCCGTCATCAAATCGGGCTTGCCGCGCAGGCGGTCGATGCCTTCGCGGATCCGGCCCAGTGCCTCGCGGCAGGTGTCGACCTGGTCGCGGGCGGCTTTCTCGTATGCCCTGCCGATCAGCGCATCGGCCTCGGCCTGTTTGCGGTCGATCCACTGCTCGTAGCCCACGGCGAGTGCTTCGAGCGCTGTGAGAACTTCCGTGTCCGGGCGCTCGGCCAGACCGAGCATGGACAGGGCGGAGCTGTCGATCTCCGGATTCGAGTCGGTGAGCAGGACTTCCACGGTCGGGACGAACTCGCTCCGCACCTCGGGCACACCGGCTCGCCTCGAATCCGTCATGCCGATCGGTGCCGGAGTCCAGTCCCATTCGGCGGCGCAGCCGTGCCCGACGGCGAAGGTCGGGGCATGGCGATGCAGCAGGCGGCTGGTGGCGACTTCGGGATCGTGTGCGAGGTCGGGGGCTGGACGCTCGACGAAGGCGCTGGAGCCGTCGGCCGCACGGACGACGAGCCCGCACTGGAACAGGGAGAAGGCGTCCTGCAGCTCCCGCTCGCCGACCTTGTGCGTGTTGACCAGGGTCACCGTGACGGTCACCGTGCGCGCCACAGCGTCGGGCCGTCGGACGTTGACGCGCAGCGCGACGCCGTCGGCCAACTTGAACCGCAGGTCAGGGGCAGGTGTGGTCACGTCGACCGTGGTCTCGGGCAACGCGAGTTCCTCCCGCCGCCAGTGCTCCTGCTGATCGGAGGTGGTGCGGGCCTCCGCGCGACGGGCAGGGACGGGGTTGCCGTCCGCATCCGTGGGCCGGTAGGCGGCGGCCCGCGCGCGGACCACGACGGAATCGCTTATGGCCGGGTCGATCGCGAAGGTGAGCCCCATGGAGGAGGGTCGGCGGGCCCCGGCGGCACCGACCTCCTGCGCCGTCCCGGACTCCTCCATGTTGTCGCGGGTACGGACAGGGGTCATGTCCAGCCCCTCGTGCTCCGCCTCGTCCTCGCGCATCCTCTGCTCAGCTGCGTCGTCTACCGACCTCGGGTAGAGGACACCGGTCAGGTAGCGGTCGATGGGGGCGTCCCGGGCAAGGACTTCCGCACGGTCCTCCGGAGCCGCGTCCGGGGCAGGACCGAGAAGCTCGCGGCGGAGGCCGGCCAGCAGTTCCTCGTCACGGACTCGGTAGTGCTCCACGTGCCGGTTCTCCGTGTCGCTCATGCGCGCTGCTCCTCGTAGTCGGACCGTCGATACCTTCCGATTCCGGTGATCCGAGGCGCGATCCAGACGCCCCGGTCGCCGAGGCCGGCGTTGGCACCGGCGGCAGTGCTGCCCGCGACGGACTCCAGGGTGTCGACCCGAAGCCCGTGGATCTCGTCCGGCCACCAGGGGTCCCACGTGCGGTTCACCTTCTGCACCTGGAACAGTTCCTGTCGGAACCGCTCCGAGACCTCGCCGATCTCCCTCCCGTTGTGCATCAGGGCGTACGGCGGGCTCTGCGACTCGCCGAGCGGCAGGTCATGGCGCCTGCGCAACACCACTTCGTGGCCAGGGGCGACGTGTACCAGAAGGTAGGACTGGAGCGTCACGGCGTCGGCCTCGTGGCCGGGAGGGTTGTCCGCGCACACGTCATAGGACTCGCCGACGATCCCAATGCGGTCGTACGGTCTCCAGCCGCCGAGGAACCTGCGGCCGTTGGCCCTGCCACCGGCCCGTTTGAAGATCGGCAGCTCGGGCCGATCCACGTGATACAGGTCCTGACGGGCTCGCGTCAGGGCCACGTACAGAGCGCGAGCCTCAGCCGGGAGGTCCAGACCCTCCTTGAACTGCTGCTGCAACTCCGCAACGGTCGGCGGGGCGAGCACGATCACTCGGTCGAACTCCAGGCCCTTGGCCCGGTGCACTGTGGAGACCACGATGCGTGCCGTCTCCGGATCGGCCAGCTCGTCCGGGAAACGGCCGTCGGCAACCAGGCGGCGTAGCCGGTCCAGGTCGAGAATGCCTCGTCCCGGGCCTCGCGCGGCTCGACGCAGCGCGGCCCACATCGCTTCTGGGTCCGGCTCGTACGGCAGGGATATCTCGGTGAGCAGTGCCCGGAACCGATCCTCGGAGAGTGTCGCGGACTCGGTGCGGCGCAACAAATCAGCGACCCAGTAGGGGACCGGGCGATCCTCCAGCGGACGCCGCAACCGGTGTTCCACGCCATGCCCGTGCAGCAGTTCCGAGACGACGAGGGCTTGCCGATTGTCGCGAGTGAGAATCGCGCAGGTGTCGGGGGAATTACGCAGTCCGTCCAGGGTGAACGGGTCTGCGAGGGGTCCCATCCCGTTCGCCGGATCGAGGAGCAGTTCGCGCATCTCTTCGTAGAGGGCCGCGGCCTCGTCGGCATCCGTGACGTTCTGGAGGCGCTGCCCGTGGGCGAGCGCGATCCGGGCCTCCGGGGTTGCCGCTCGAAAGTTCTTGGTGAGGCGAAGTTCGACCAGGTCGTCCGGGTACGAGGCGCGCAGCCAGTCGAAGAACCGGCCGGTCTCGTCGGCACGTTCGGAGAGGTCCGTGATCTGGAAGCCGTAGACGGACTGCGCGGCATCACCGACCACGGTGAAGCCGCAACTCTCCTGATAGCGATCGAGCAGCGCTTCCACGAGGTCCCGACGGTCGCCCAAGAGGTCCTGCACCTCGTCGATGACCACGTGGGCGGGGGGCCTGGCGTCGCCGGCCTCCAGCGCTCCTTTCTCGACCGCACGGGCAGCGGCCTCGATCCGCTCCAGAAAGGAGGCCGCACCCCAGTCGTTGTCCGGGTACGCCTGCCGCAGCACGCCGTATGCCCAGGCGTCGAAGGTCTGCGCCCGCACCCGACGCGCGCGTTCACCGTGCCGGGCGATCCGCTCCCGCAGCTCTCGGGCTGCCGCCCGGGAGAAGGTGAGCACCAGCACGTCCAAGGCCTCCAGCGCCTCCTCGGGGTCCTCGTGCCCGCACAGCGCGTCGAGCCGGCGCACCAGTGTGTGGGTCTTGCCGGCCCCCGCGCCGGCGGTCACCAGGACGCGGGCGTCCCAAGGCTGCTCCACAACCGCCCGCTGCTCCTCGGTGAGCGGAGGACTGTCGAGGTACGCGTCGGTCACGAACGGCTCCAGAGGTGCTCGAACTGGGTGAAGGCGAGATGGGTGTCGAAGTTCTCGATGTTGTCGCTGACGTTGAGGATCAAACAGCTGTCCTTGCCGCCGTTCCGGCGTCCGCGAAGGCCGCGACCGATCATTTGCTGGTAGACGTTCGTGCTGTAGACCGGCCTGGCCACGACGACGGCGCGGGTCGCCGGCGCGTCGAAGCCCTGAGTGAGAACACCGTAATTGGTGAGCACACGAATGCGGCCGTTTCGGAAGTTCTCGATACGGGTCCGACGGTCCTGTGTGCTGGTGGTCGAGTCGACGGCCGCGGATCGGATGCCCCGGTCGTTGAGCATGGCTGCCAGGTACTTGGCGTGATCCACGGAGGTGGCGAAGAGCAGCGTCGGCCAGCCCGCCGGCAGAGCGGCCACCTCGTCCACGATGCGACGGCTTCGCTCATGGTCATCGGCGAGCCGCTGTTCGGCGGAGCGAGAGAGCATCGCCATGCGGTCGGCGTGAGTCTTCTCGTCCCGGGTCAGTTCGATCTTGCCGCCCTGCAGGGTGCGGTGTTCGACCTGGGCGAGCATCCCCCACTCCTGCAGGTCCCGGTACGGGTCCCCGGACGGGAACACACCCTCGTCGAGGCGGCGGTTGCCGAAGCGGTTGACCAGCCGGCGGGTCTCCTCCTCGTTGGTGTTGCGGAACGGGGTCGCCGTCAGGCCGAGCAGATGACGCCCGGTCTCGTACTGGGTGAGTCCCAGCTGTCCGAGAATTTCGGTGTACCGCTTGGAGATGGCGGTGTGTGCCTCGTCCACGATCACGAGGACGGCCTGTCGCAGCCAGGCGTACTGGTCGGTGCCCAGGCACCGCTCGAGCTTGGCGTCGGTGGCGACCACCAGGTGGGGGTGGTCGACGACGTTTCCGACCTCGTGGCTGCTCCACAGTCGGCTGATGGTGAGCGGACGTTCCGCACCGACCTTGCTCCAGACGAACCTCCAGCTTTGAACTGCTTGTTCGCACAGTTCCTCGGTCTGCGCGATCCACAGCAGCGGACCTTTGAGGTCACCGAGCCGCTTGACCCAACGGATCACGGCCTCGGCGGTGACACGGGTCTTGCCAGCACCGGTGGGCAGGGACAGCATGCCGCGCTGAGGAGCCAGCCGGTCGAGCATGGTGGAGATGTTCCGGACCAGATCCTCCTGGTAGCCATGGAGGCTCGGGAAGTCCCGAGGGCCCTCGACCGTCTCGAATGGGGGAAGGGACGGGGTCCTCGAACCGGCGAAGGCGACGGGCAGCTTCAGCTCCGATACGAAGGCGATGGCGGCCGACGAGCCCGTGTAGCCGACCGGGGCGTCGGGGAAACGCGCTTGAATGTCCCGGGCATGCTGTTGCAGCACCCCGTCGCCGTGCGCGTTGAACGCCATCTGCGCGATCCGCCGCCCGGACGGCTCCACGCCGTCGGTCGCCTGCAGCTCGGCATCCATCAACCCTTCAGGGAGACCGGCGCGCAGCGCCTCCGCCCCGATCAACAGCTCGAGCTTGGCGACCACGTCCTCGACCTCGCGTACGGCCTTCCGGGCGGCCTGTGTCGCGCTGTCCCTAGCCATGCGCTCCTGGTGCTCCAGGACAGCCCGACACCCGGCCGTTCCGAGGCCGAGCCCGAGTTCGCGGTCGATCAGGATCAACATCGGCTCGGGATCCAGCGGGACGCGGACTTTGACTATGCCGTTCTGACTGACCGCCTTGAGGGGAGCGGCGTGTGTGCCGTTGGGCGTACGAGTGATCTCCTCCAGTTCGGCGCAGCGCTGCACCAGGCTGTTGCGGTTCCCGCTGTTCAAACGCTGACGCAGGGCCGGGTACAGCTCGACGAGCGGCACCGGGTCCCCCTCGACCACCTCGCGGGTCTCCCGGCTGATCACGTCGGCGTACCGGAGCATGCCCCACTTCTCGATCATCAGCTCGGCGTCCTCGGCGGTCGGTACGAGGAGCGCGGGCAGCTGTTCGGCACGGAGCGCCCTGTACTCGGCGGCATTGACGGCGAGGGTGATCTCCTCGTCGGGGCGGGTGTCCCACGAGTCACCGACCCGGCAACGGGTCAGGGAGTCCTCGGGGAATTCGGCACCGAAGCGGGTGAGCATCACATAGGTGGTGCCCACGAAGGAGTCGTCCTCGCTACGCGACACCTCGTCGAGGAGGGTGTTCCAGCGGTCGGCGGGAACCTCGTCGACGGTGATCGGGAGCCGCAGCTTGCGGGCCTTCTCGGGTGAGATGTCGGCGACCGGCAGCACGTCGCGGTAGGCGGCGAGTTGGGGACCGACGGCCTCGCGCAGCGGCTTGATCCCCTGCGAGGTGGCGACCGTGCCGTACTTCCTCAGCATCCACCGGATCGGCGAGACCACCGCCTGCCGGGTACTGGTCTGTGCGCCGATCTGACGCGTCCAGTTGTCCACCACTGCGTCATCGGGCAGCACCTTCAGAAATGCCGCTCGGGACTCCTCGGAAAGGACACGGAAGAGGTGCAGTGGGCCACCGATCGCGGCGCCCTCGACCTTGATCCGGTTCAGTGCCGGACGGGGGGCGCGGCTGTCGAGGCCGCGCAGATAGGCGGCGTGGACGGCTGCGCGGTACTCCTCGAACCAGGCCTCGTCCGCCTTGGGTTGCACCCCACCGGAAGGTCGCTCCTGCAGGCCGACCTGAGAGAAGAAGGGAGTGTCGTCGGAGTGGAACCCCATGTCGACGGCGACGCTCGGGTCGCGCTTCGCGTCGATCACCGCACCCGGCAGCATGCAGTTCTCGACCGGCCGGAACCGCCCGTCGGCCGTCCGCACATGGAGTGTCGAGCGTGGCGCGGGCACCCGCTCCAGAACCTTGTGAGCCACTCGACGGGCCCCGGCCTGGCGGAACAGCTCCCAGAACCGCTCCCAGTCCGACTCGCGGTAGTGGTCGAAACCCTGGTCGAGAACACTGAAGAACCGACCCTCGACATCGGCCTCCCGGATGCCCAGGACGTTGAGGGCGTGCAACAACGACGGGTCCTGCGCGAGTTGGTCGACCACGTACACCAAAGACTCGCGCAATCCACCCTGATCCGCTCGGCGGAACACCTTGCCGTGCACGGGCGCGACGAGACCGTGCTCCTCGGTCAGCACGATGCGGGCCCTGCGAGCTTCATCGGCGTAGGGGGAGCGGACCTCGATCATGTCGGCGAGAATGCGGATGGCGACGGCCGACGCCTCGGCGGTGCCGCTCTCGACCAAGGCCTCGAGCCATTCACGGACATCGGTTCGCCCGTGCCCGGACGCCGTCAGAATGTGCTCGACCTTGCCGGAGCGCAGGGAGTCCGCCTCGACGCTCGGGTGCAGCCAGTTCACAGGGCGCCCCGGGCACTCGTGCCACATCCGGAGCCAACCGGCCAGCTTCTTCATATCCCTGTCGAGCCGAGGGTGGACCCGCAACTCGGTCGGGACGCGCAGGACTCCGTCCTGGTCGGGCAGCGACGGACTGTCCGCGGTGCGATCCCAGATCTCCCGAGTCAGGAACTCGTCGGCCCAGCTGATCGCCTCCTTGACACGGCCGGGCAGCAGCGGGAGGTAGGCAGCCGGGTCTTCGGCGGGGGCCAGCGCGGGAAGAGACCCGACGACCAACTGCGCCGATACCCTGATCATCTCTTGGTTGAAGGGGGAGGAATCGAGAAGGTTCTGACGGTCCTCGTTGGTCTTCCAGGCCCCGTTGAGGATGCCGCTGAGCGACACCTCGTACTTGGTCGGGAAGAAGGACCAAAACTTGCCGCGACCACGCGACCGCGGGCTGATGTGCAAGCCGCTTACCGGGTCCTTCTCCAGCGCGGGCACTGCCCAAGCGATTTCGAGCGTGAGCCGGTCGTGCAGCTCTCCGGCGTCCGCACGGGCCGCCGGACCGGGCTCGTGGGTGGTGGTGAACACCCGCCACCGCTCGGTGGCGACAGCCTTCCCCGTCCGCTCCTCGACCACGGTGTGCAGATCACCGGCTTGCTGAGCGGTCAGGACGCGGCGCGCCACGGGCCGGGGCCGGCGGTCTTCCAGCACGACCCTCGCGACGTGCGGGGAGAAGAGCTGGAAGCCGGCCGGGAACTCTTCACGGGGCTCGCCGTGGTCCTTGGCGCGCCCCCCGTGCATGTCCCGGCCCAGGCGGTCGTCGGCCCTCCGGATCAGGGGGAGGCGAACTACGGTGGTTGCCCAGGTCAGCAGCTCGTTCAGGACGTGGTCGGAAGCGCGCTCGGCCTTCTCGTCGAGCGGGCGGGCCATGCGCAGGACCGGGGCGTCGAACTTCGGTCCGTAGCGCGCCGTCACGCCGGGGACGGCCCGGATCTGCTCGTACGACCAGGCCCGGTCAAATCCGAAACTCCCTGTGCGGCTGAAGAATTGAGGTGTGTCGGTCACGACCAGGACTGATTTCACGCCGACTCCGAATCGACCGATCTGTCCGCCGCGTTTCTTCGACATACTCATTCGGAGAATGGTCTCAGCGCCCTCCGGGGTCACCGCATTGCCCTCGTTGGCGCAGTACAAATGACTGTCTGTGAGTACGACATGGACGCGTCCGCCCGGCTCTTCGGCGATTTCATCGGCCGCATTCTGGACTAGCTCAAAAAGCTGACGGTCACCGTAACCTCCCTGCGTGATACGGCGTTCGCCATTGGCGTGCTCGGCGACGAGGCCGGGGTCGACAGCGTAAGTCTGCAGGACGCGGGTGGATTGTTCGAGGACGGTTTGAATAACCGGGTTCGGCGAAGACGACACTGCTCCTGCACTCCTCGGGTCAAGGGGGTTCGAACGTAATCGGGCGACGGGCCGGCTGTGACTCTGCAACAGTCGGCCGTCATCTTCGTGCGGTGTAGCACTTGTGGCGCATCGGGCGCCTTCTAGCGATTTCGGTGCGGGTGCGAGGAGAAGAGCAACCTCCGAACGCCCTGCTGCACCGCAGGAGTCATTTAGAGACGGAGGTGTGGTCCGGCAGCTCCTGAACCTTCTTGGCCAGTCCTGGGAAATTAGCGATGAAGTCGACCTCGGGGACGTCGAACCGCAGGAGAACCATTGCTGCTTCGGCCTTGCTCTTGGACAGCAGAATGTCCGTCCTGAAGGCACTTATCTCGCGGTCAGAGTTTACGTGGTCGCCGCAACTCTGTTCGTGCGTTTCGTTCATGAAGTGGTACACCCCCGTGATGTTGGGCCGTAGATTGGCACAGGGGTGTGTTGTGCGCAGGTTCCCCCGTGGAAATGCTGTTCTTCTCGGGTGAGACGCTTCCCTTGGATCACGCTAGCGGACGGGAGTTGTGCGCCACCACCGTTTTGGGAAAGGTGCTGCCATGCAGGGTCGAAACTGGTCCAGCGAGGTCATGCGCGAATTGCGGAATTTGGACAGGGTTCTGCCCCGGCCGCCCGGCCCAATCGGTCAAGAGTTTCGTGAGCGAGATGGATTCCCCATCGTTGAATACGGTATCGATGGTCACCCGATCGTGCAAGCAGAACTCCGGTTCCCCGTTGGGAAGTTGGGAACCGCGGCCCATCGGGCGCGTCGCATAACAGGTGAATCTGGATGTTCTGCGCAAGTCGGGCAGTAGAGCTGAAGCAGGTAAGGGGGCGACTTGGATCAACTTTTGGTTGACGTGGTCGCTCACGTCAAATTAGCCTGCGGTCGGCAGCAGGTGATCTGCAGGGCACTCCGAGGAAAGAGCAGGTGGCGCGTGGAGGCAGGAGAGGAGTTCGGGCCCTGGCTGGCCCGTCAACTCAAGCTCGCGGGGAAGACGCAGGCCGAACTGGCCCAGGAACTCGAGCTGACTCGGGCGGCCGTCTCCGCGTGGATCACCGGAAGGTCGACTCCCCGCCCGACTGTCATGCAGGACATCGCCAAGGCACTGGGCACGGATCTGGGTACGGTGCACACCCGCACCACCGACACCCAGGCCGGCCTACCGGTCACCTGGTACCACCGTCCCGGCTATCCCGACGGCGGCCGTGACCTGGGCAATGCCGCCGCCTTCGCCTTCGACGCCGACGTGCAGGTTCTCGCTCGCGAGACCTGCCAGAACAGCCTCGACGAGCGACTGGACAATGGTCGCCCGGTCCGCGTCCGTTACACGTTGCACGAGCTGACCGGTAAGGCTCTGGACGACTTCCGAGAGGCCATTCTCTGGAACGATCTCTTCCCGCACTACTCCGCCGTCTCGGAGATCGCCGGTAACCAGAAGGTCGGTCGGGTCGTGGACGCCGGGGTGCGTGACATGTACGAGAAGGGCCGCCTCGTACTGCTGCGCGTCGACGACTACAACGCTTCCGGGCTCGTCGGCGACGACTACGCGGACGGAAAGTTCGCCGCCGTGGTCAGACGTCAGTTGGAGAGCCTCAAGTCCGGGCACAACGCGGGTGGTTCATACGGCCTAGGCAAGGCGACGCTGTGGGCCACCAGCGCCCTCGGACTCGTGCTCATCAACTCCACTCTGTCCGAGTCGCACGAAGGGCGTAAGGAGGGCCGACTCATCGGCCGACTCGAACTGCCCTGGAGGGAGGTCGACGGCAAGCCCTACGCAGGCCCCGCCTGGTTCGGCCGCCCCGATCCCGATTCGCCCGGCGCGGAGGTCGCCCGCTCCTGGTGGGCGGACGAGGAGACCATCGCCAGACTGCACCTGACCCGGGAAAACGGCGAACCCGGTACTTCCTTCCTCATCGTCGGCGCACACGACGTGGCCAGCCTCGAAGAGAGGTCGTCCGACGTAGAGGACGAGACCACGGATGTGGATGAGGAGGGGACCGAGGACACGCGTGACATCCGCAGGATGCACCGGCGTCTGGTGAAAGCGCTGGGCCGTGACTTCTGGGCCGCGATGACCGGTGGTGGCGGCCAGTTGCCGCGCCTGGAGGTGTTCGTACGTGCTGTGCGGAACAACGGCGAAGTGGTCGTGGCGGAAGAGCAGGTGAATCCGGCTGCCGAGCAGCCCTCCCGGACCCGTGCCCTACGGACGTACTACGAAGGTGCCACCGTGGACCGGCTCACCGAGGCCGGGCAGGTGGCGGCACGGAGTATTCCCCTGAAGCTGCCACTGCTCGGAGGGGCCGCAGGGACGCTCGGGACGCACCAAGCAGTCCTGTTGGTCACCGAGGCGGCAAATGATGCGGACGCGCCGAAGAACCAGGTGCACTCGCTGCGGGGCAACCGCATGACCGTCAAAAAGGCCGGGGTTCAGAAACTGCCGCTGGGGACCAACCCGTTCCAGGCCGTTCTCCTGGTGGGAGAGGCTGCTGGTGAGTCGGCTCCCTTCGCTCAGGAAGCCGAGGAGTTTCTGCGGGCCGCGGAACCGCCCGAGCACGATCGCTGGGGACAGACGGAGGAACTGACCTTGCGCTGGTCACCCTCCGCATACCGGCGGATCAACCGGCTCACCACTGAAGTCAACCACGCGGTCAGGGAACTCGTCGCACGGCCCAGGCGCGGCAGAAGCGAGGGTGGTGAAGCCCTGCGCAAGGCCTTGACCGTGAAGACGAGGCCCAAGGCCAAGGCGCCCGCCGGGCCGGTCGTTCCGGTGCTGGACGCTCTCGACGCGACGATCGGCGACGACGGGGAGTGGCGGATCACCGCCGAGGTGAGCATCCCGCGCGGCGACGAGATTGTCCCGATGGTGCCGGTCGCCCAGCTGGACGTCCGATCAGGAGGTCGTCCGAAGCTGGAATGGGCGGAACTCGTGGCCGTGGAGGGCTGCGAGGTGGAGGACGGGGTTCTGCGCTTCCCACCCGGTACGCGGCGCGCGAGGTTCCGAGGGGCCACCGATGTCACCAGTCACCCGGTCCGGACCACGCTCACCCGCCTCGTCCTCGAACTTCGCGCCGGCAAGGGGGAGTGACGCGTGAAGATCTACCCGTACAAGCGACTCAACCGGCCGATCACGCTCAGAGTGACCTCGGTCTCCTTGAGTCTTTCGGACGGCACTCGCGACCAACTGGAGACCACCGCGTACTCGACCCAGCAACAGGCCGTCGCACTCGGTACAGCGGGCCACGCCGACTGGGTGAGCGCCACGATCGGTCTGTCGGCCACGCTCCCGCCCGGGGCGAACGCGCCGGACGCGGCCTGGTCCGATCTGAGCGTCCTCGCGGTGCTGACGGACGGCGAGACCAACGTCCGCACGTCCACGGTCCTCACGCGTGAGGCGGAGGGTGGTCTGGACTGGTCGGGCTCCCTGAAGGTGCTCCGCGACGACCATCTGGGACGGGCCTCACTCTCCGTGCACGCCGTCGGCACGGTTGACGGAGTGCCGGGCCGGTCGATCGCCGAGACCGATCGGAGCTGGATCGTCGACACGGTTTCCGACGAGCCGGTCCGTGGACTGCAATTGGACGTTCAGAAAGCCTCCTTCACGAAGAGCTCCCGGGAGATGTTGCGGGCCTGCGCCGACGCGCCCTGGGTCGTGGACGCCTCGGCCCGGGTCCCCACCGTGTTCGTCAATACCGAAGTCGAAGGGGTCATCGGACTGCTGGACAGCAACGGCTCCGGGGTCGACAGCAAGGTGCGTGATCTCTTGGTAGCTCAGATGGCCACCGACGTCTGGACGGCCGTGTTCCACGGCGCCATCGGCGATCTGGAGGTTGGTCCGGGCGGTAGCCCGGTCTTCCCGACCGACTGGCAGGGCGAGGTGCTGCGGGAAATGCTTCCGGATGTGATGCCCGGCATGCATGTCGAGGAGGCCCTACGACAGGTGCATCGCCGACGAACCGGCGAGTCGGGCTGGGTGGAGCTCCAGACCCGCATCCACTACGCGGCCGTCCGCCGCACCGATGCCACCAGGGCGCTCGCCTACGTCATCCGCAGCCTTGAACAGACGAACCGAGAGAGTGAGACGTGATCACCGCACCGAACCACGTACCCGAGCGCCTGGCCCTGCTCGCCACCTCGGCCGTCGATCCGTTCCTCACCGAAGAGCTGCTCAGAGGTGAGCAGGTGCACAGAGGCATCGACCTCGCCAGGGTCGTCGAGGAACTGCCCGAGGATGACGACAGGTGGTTGGTGGAGCCGATCCGAAGCCTTGTGGAAGACGCCAAGTTCGAGTTCCGCGAGGACCGTACCCGAGCCGACGCGTGGCTCGCCCCGCGGCTGCACGCCACGTTGCGCCTGACACGGCGAGAGGCGGCGGACAAGCGCTTGTGGAACCACCTCGCCTTGGCGGTGGCCCCCGACTATGTCGCCTGGCGCCACCGGTCGGAGCCGACAGCGAGCAGGCCGGAAAGGCGCATCGCCGCGGAGCGGTTCCGGGGCCCCGCCGACCGGCAATGCTTCTCCCGCCTGTGGTGGGCGGCTGAGCTGTTCCGGAACGGGCCGGACTACGAGCCGGTCGAGGCCGCCTGTGGAAATCAGGACCTCATCCACACCGTTCTCCGGATGGAGCTGATCGACCATCGTCCCACCGCCCAGGCCTTGGTCCGCCTCTTGAAGAGCGGTCAGGTAACCACTGGGCGAGAGATCTTCGGCCTCAGCGTCGCGATCAATGCAGCCGGAGCGACTCTGGTCTATGACGTCCTCGCGCGGGACGAGCCCAGGGACCCCCACCGTCTGAGGGACTGGATCGCGGGGGCGGGATCAGCACCACCGGTCGGGCGACACGAACTCCCACAGGGGCCCGACGAGGACCCCGTTCCCGAGGAGTCCGTGACCCGGCTCACGGACTACTTCGCGGAGCTGTTCGAGACCGCGCCGGTCAGGGGCAGGAAGAGCACGGACTGACCCGATGACTACTTCTTCGCGGACGCCTTCTTGCGCGCCGGCGAAGAAGGACGGGGCAGTGCTTGATCCGCAGGCTGAGGGCAGCTGGCTGTGCAGGAGTTGGCATCTCCGCAGCCGTGACTCCGCAGCTTGGCCCGCCGATCCTCCGTGGTCGGCGGCCATGGCTCCCGCATCACCTCCGGGTCCGGTGTGGGGAGGCCGAGCGCGGCGCTCAGCAGATGTGCACCGAACAGGGGCGGTACAGCGTTGCCCACTTGCTGCGCCTGTGCCGTACCGGACCACGGATAGTCCGGCGGGAAACTCTGCAGCATCCCCGCCTCGTTCATGCTGAACCGCGGACCTTCGTAGACGATCTTCTCGTCGAGGTGCTGGAAGACCACGAAGCGGGAGATGCGGCCGGTGACGGTGGCAGCGGGTTGTTGGTCGGTCCGCACTCCACGGCGCCCCGGGTTGCTTGAGCTGCCGTAATTCGAGCGGACCAGAAAGGGTGTGGGGCGGCCTGGATGTGAGCCCACGCGTTCCTCGAGAGCATCACCCATCGACCGCCAGTGCTTCAGGTTCTCATCGCCCGCTTTCCGGCATTCCTCCGCCTTCGGTGCGGTGCTCTCCTCAAGGGTCGGCTGGTGGACCTGGCCGGCCGCACGGCCGGTCGTCCGGTTCCAGTTCTTCGCCTCGTATGCACAGTGCGTCGCCGCGGGAAGCGAGGGCTCGCCGAGCCCGAAACGCCGAGCAATCAGTACTGCACGGGATCGCGTCTGCGGTACCCCATAGGTCTCGGTGTCGAGGACATCGACGACGACCTTGTACTTGGTGCCGTCGGGCAGGCCGGTCCTCTCCAACACCCTGGCATAGTGCTCCCAGAGTGGCTCCACCTCACGCACCTGTTCCAGAACGATGACGTCGTACGGGCGATTTTCCCGATTAGGACTCTTGATCGCCCTGATCGCGTACCTGAGCGGCTCGAGGACCATGGCGGTGCGCGGATCGCTCAGTGTCTTCAGATGCTCGTCGATCTTTTCGTCGGAGTCGCCCGCCACCAGTCGCTCGATGGCGTCTTCGACCTTGTTGCGGTCCTGGCGGCCGGCGCCCTTGCCGGCCGCCGAGAAAGTCTGGCACGGAGGGCCACCGGCGAGCACATTGATCTCCGGCGGCAGCGACTCGAAGCCATCCCTGCGCACCGCGCTCACATCAGCGTGAAGAGTGTCCAGCCCGGCCGCGTAGCGCGTCAGACACGCGCTTCTGTCCCACTCGATGCCGAGACTCGGGACGTCGAGCACGTGTGCGGCGACGTCCAGTCCCCCGGGCCCTGCGAACAGGTCCAGGACGAAGGGCTTGTCGAGGATGGATTCGTGGGGCGCCGAGCTGGTCATGTGGCGGAAGTGTAGCCGGCAACGAAGGTCGCTGGATCCCCGACGAGGGCTTCGGCGACGGCCCGACCCAAAGCCTCTCCGACCGGCGGGGGTGTGGCGTGCCCGACCTGGCGGTACCGAGCGGTCTTGCGCCCGGCGATCTCCCACGCCCCGGGGAAGCCCTGCAGCAGCGCCGCCTGCTCGACCGTGATCTTCACCATGTTGTCCCTGCCGAGTTGGGGGTCCCATATGAAGTCCGGGCCGGGGACCAGGTCGCCCACCGTGTGAGCGTTGACGCCCATGGTCGCCCACTTCCGCTTCGCCCCGGTCGGGCCGAGGTCCGCACCGCCTCGGTTCTTAGAGCCGCCGACCAGTGTCGGAGCCGGTTGATCGGCCTGGGCGGCCCAGCGGGCGGCGTCCTGCCAACCGCGCGAGGCCATGGACGGCCCTAGAGCGGTACCGACCGTAGTCGGCTCCCGCACGGTGGGTGTCGGTGGTCGGAACGCCTTTGCCCGCTGCCGTTCGACCGCCAACAGGACGCCCTGCTTGCGGTTCTGCGGTACGCCGAAGTCGACGGCGTTCATGACGAACCAGCTGAAGTCGTATCCCAAGTGGGCCAGTTCGGCCCGCGCGAAGTCACGGAACCGCTGATACTCGTCCGCATGAGCGAGCCCGGGGACATTCTCGATGAGTACGGCCCTAGGCCTGATCGCGTGGACGAGGTAGACAGCGGCCTCCAACAGCCGCTCCTCCATACCCGAGTCCGTCCGTCCGACGGTCGCATTCGACTTCACCCGCGGCAGGCCCGCCGCAAGGAGGTCCACATCGAGGCTCACCGGATGCTCAGCCGGGTCGAAGTCCAGCAGGTCGGTGTGAAGCACGTTCCACTGTGGCCGATTGGTCCGCAGAGTCGTGACGGCGGCATCGTCCTCGTCCAGTAACAGGCGCGGCTCGAATCCCGCCCGCTCGAGTCCGAGGGCAAGTCCGCCCGCCCCGGAGCACACGTCCACGAAAGTGAGTCCAGTCACTCCTCTTCCCCCCTGATTCGTTTCGACCGACGCCGCTGCACGGCTGCAGCCACCTGTATGGCTACTTCTTCGGGAGCTTCGTGCTCCCAGAACCGCAGCACGGTCCACCCCGCCCCGAGCAGATGCTCCGTCGTCTCCCGGTCACGGGCCATGTTCCGTTCCAGCTTCGTGCGCCACCACTCAGCGTTGGCCTTCGGATGAGTGGCGTGTTGGGGGCAGCCGTGCCAGAAGCAGCCGTCGATGAGGACCGCGACCTTGGCCCGGGGGAACGCCACGTCGATACGCCGCCGAGGCAGTCCTGGCACCGGATACTCCACGCGGTACCGAAGCCCGGCTGCGTGCAGCAGCCGCCTTACGGTCAGCTCGACGGCCGTGTCCTTGCTTGCCTGCCTGCTCATGCGCGCCGAGACGCCGGGAGACGAAGGCGTCATGCCGTTCACTGTCGAACCTCACGCATGCATGTCGTCACGGTTGAAGGGTCGCTGCTTCCGGGCTCAAGCTGATCCGCACTCGATCACTCATGGCCATGTGGTCAGTTCTAGCAGCAGCCACCGACATGCAGAGGGTCTTCGCCAGAAGCTGATCGTGGGAGCTGTAGGACCGCTCGCTTCCTGGCCATTGTCGCGCCTCCGCGCCCCGCCCCAAGGGCGCTTCACTCCGCTGCGCTGCGTTCCGCGTCGGCTGGCGCCGATGGCCCTTCAGCCACCCTTGAACCGGGCCGCTCCAGCACGGGAGAGAAGCGAGCGGGCGGCCCGCGAAGGCGGGCCAGGGTGGGGAGCGCCGCAGTGGGCTCCCCAGGTGCCCGGCGTTACGGGCGCGTCAGCGGTTCCGCGCACGCCGGGTCGGCTCAGCGGCGACCTGCCGGTCGCCTGGGTGACCCTCGTCAGCTGCGGCACCGCGGTGAGTTCGGCGGCCGGATCTCAGGCAGCGCTGCCGTGGCACTGGCTGTACGTCTCGCCCGAGCCGCACCAGCACGGTGATCCCTGCTGCGGCGGCCAAGCCACCGCCCGAGCCCGTGCCGCCAGCGTCGTCGCGTACTGCGGAAGGAGTGTCGTGTCGCCCGGGGACGAGCCCTCCGAGGCTGCGAAGGCCTCGTAGGACGGGACCGTGCCGGTGACGATGCCCAGGTTCGGGGTGCCGGAGGCGGAGAGTTCGCGGAGGGACTGCTCTATCGAGGAGAGGTGGTCGGCGTGGGAGGGGTACTCCGTCGACAGCGACGGGTACGCCTCCAGGAGTTCCGAGAGTTCCGGTGCCGGCCAGTGCAGGACCGCCACCGGGAAGGGGCGGGACAGGGCCGCCCGGTACGCGCCGAGTTCCGCTCGCAGGCGCAGGATCTCCGCTTCCAGTTCCGCGGGGTTCTCCGAGCCCAGGGACCACACGCGCTTGGGGTCGTGGAGTTCGTCCAGGGTGATCGGGAGGGAGTGGACCGAGTCCGCCAGGGCGTCCCACTCGTCGTGGGACTTGCCGAGCATGCGCCGTACGCGGTGGCGGCCGAAGAGGAGGGGGTGGGTGGCGTAGGGGGGCTCCGCGACGTCCGTCAGGAGGCGGCGTACGGCCTCGGAGAAGGTGTCGTGGGCCGCTTCCAGTTCGTCGTGGGATTCCAGGGACTGCGCGACGATCACCCAGGGGGCGGGGTCCTCGGGGGACGCCACCCGGACGCCCTCGATGATCGCGCGGGCCTCGGCCTCGTGGCCGTACTCCCAGAGGTTGGAGGCCTTGAGCGCCCGTACCAGGTGGGGGTTCTCCAGGCCGTCGGGGGAGGAGAGCAGGCGGTCGTAGAGCGTGGTCGCGGTGGGGCGGTCGCCGGAGAGCTCCAGGTGGGCCGCTGCCCGCAGCAGCAGGGCCTCGGCGTCCTCGGGATACAGGCCGGCGGTCCGCTCCAGGCGTGCCGCCTCGGCGGTGTGGTCGACGTTTTCGGCAGGCGTGTCGGGGCGCATGGGGGACACCGTACTGCCGACAGGTGACGAGCGTGAGAGATGTGCAGGCCAGACCCGATATGGGGGGCCTCAGAGTCTGCCGCGCTCGTCACCCGGGGGCTGCGGTTCGCCCCGAACCGCCTGCCGGCGTCGGCCTACCGCGTC
This sequence comes from Streptomyces sp. NPDC096046, assembly GCF_040303285.1. NCBI lineage: Bacteria > Bacillati > Actinomycetota > Actinomycetes > Kitasatosporales > Streptomycetaceae > Streptomyces > Streptomyces sp. NPDC096046. The sequence goes on from NZ_JBEOSZ010000011.1 coordinate 25,110, forward strand.
ACACCGTCGATGTGCAGGGTCTGCACCGACTTCGCCGCGAAGGGGACGCTGACCGACTTGCCGGACAGGCGGATGTCCGAGCGGGCCGTGTAGAGGTCGCCGCCGCCGGTCGTGACCGTGTTCCAGCGCGGGACCAGGCCTCCTGAGCCGCCCGTCACCGTCGAGAAGCGGGAGAGGTCGAAGGTGAGGGTCTGGGCGGATGCGGAGGTGTTCACCGCGACGATCACCAGGCGGCGAGCCGTCCCGTCGTACGCCGCCACCGCGTAGCTCACCCCCGTGTCCAGGATCGTCATGCCGGGGCGGATGTGGCGGCTGAACTGGGCCAGTACGTAGTGCTTGGTCTGGACGGTCGTCGGCTGGAGGGTGTCCTTGTCATAGGCGATCATCGCCCAGCCCGCCGTCGGGTCCATGACCTGCCAGTAGCACCAGGCCGTGGGGTGCAGCCAGCGGAAGTCGTAGCAGAGGTTCGAGGCCATGGTCAGGCCGGTGCCGTCGCTGTCGCCCGTCTCGGAGTTCCACAGCTTCTTGCGGGAGGTGGTGACGACGTCCGTGTAGAGGAGGTCGCGGCGGCCGCCCGAGCCCTGGTAGCCGTGCACGTTGACCTGGGAGACCAGGCCCTTGGTCGTCGAGTTGAAGGACGACCACGTGGAGCGGGCCGTGTCGTAGTTCGTCTCGTCCGAGGCGGCGATGCGAAGGCTGGTGAGGCCGCGTTTGTCCAGTTCGCTGCGCATGTGGGGGAGGACGGCCGCCTGGACCGCCGGGTCCATGTGGCAGCCCTCCTGGGTGCCGGTCGCGGTCCACCAGGTGGAGGCCGGCTCGTTGAAGGGGTCGACGGTCGCGAAGTTCACGCCCCAGTTGTTCTTGGCGTGCAGGGCCGTCGCCGCCAGGTGGGAGGCGTGCTGGCGGTAGTTCCAGGTCTGGAGGTTGTTGCCGCCGCCCGACGCGCCCGAGGGGTTGTGGTTGTTGCACATCCACCACATCGGGGAGTTGGCGAACAGTTCGGTGATCGCGCCCCGCTGCGTCGCCTTCACCAGCATCGCGCGCTGGTTGGCGTCCGCCGTCCACTTCCACGCCGAGGAGGTGGGGTCCTCGTTGTTCCAGTCCTGCCAGAAGCCCTCGATCTGCTTGAAGGCCGGGATGTTGGGCGACTCGACCATCGTCTCGCCGCCGACGCTGTTCCAGCTGCACGCGCCGAGGTTGTAGCGGGCGATGTTGAGGCCCAGGCCGGGCAGGGAGCGGCCGTTGTACGTCACGGACTTGGTGGTGAAGAACAGATCGGCGAAGTCGTCCCGGGCGCCGAAGACGTTGGCCCACCAGGCGAGGGAGGTGCCCCAGCCCTCCCAGGTGCCGTACGTCGTCGACGGGTTGACGGCGATGGTGGCGTCCGCGCGCGCGGTGCCCGTCGCCAGGGCGCTGCCGAGGAACGTACCGCCTGCTGCGGCCAGCAGACTTCTGCGTCGGATCACGGCTCCTCCGTAAGGGAGTTGGGTGCGCGCGCCGGTCCCCGGCCCGGCGCCGCAGGGGTGTCCCGTTGTCGGGTGACGAGAAGCATCGGGCGTGGCGGGTGGGTTGTCGAGAGTTCTGACGAACCTTCCTCAAACCCGTGTACGAAGTCGCGGGGCCGCCGGTGGTGGTGATCCTGTATAACGAACAGCAGGGTGTGCACGCGTAGGAGAGGAGGGGCAGCTCATGAACCGGAGCCGGGTGACCGTGCGTCCCGCTCTCACGCTGCTCTTCCTGCTCGCCGGGGTGGCGCTGCTCGACTCCGGCAGCCTCTCCGCCACCGTCGCCCTCGCCGCGACCGCCGCCGCCTCGTCCGCCCTGGCGCTCTGCGCCCTCGTCGCCTCGCGCTGCGCGCCCGCCGTGCCGCGTACCCGCGTGCGCACGGCCATCCGCGACCGGGACCGGCGTACGGCCTTCCTGCCGCAACGCGATCCCGACGGCCGGGGGCGTACCCGTCCCCGGGCACCCGGCCACGCCCTCCGGGCGACCGTCGCGTAGGGGCCACCACCACATCTGAAGTGACCCCGCGCGGGTCGTCATGCCGCCCTGATCTGTTCCGGCACGACGAGACCCCCGGAGGGCTCACCCATGTCCGTCTTCGCCAGCCTGGTCGAGCACCTGGCCGACCTGCTTCAGCCGCTGTTCGGCGCCTCGGCGGCCGCCGCGGCGATCGTCCTGTTCACCGCGCTCGTACGTCTCCTCGTCCACCCTCTGTCCCGGGCCGCTGCGCGCGGCCAGAAGGCCCGGACCGCGCTCCAGCCGAAGATCGCCGAGCTGCGGAGGAAGCACGGGAAGAACCCCGAGAAGCTCCAGAGGGCCGTGCTGGAACTGCACGCCGAGGAGAAGGTGTCGCCGCTGGCCGGCTGCCTGCCCGGACTGCTCCAGGCGCCCGCGTTCTTCCTGCTCTACCACCTGTTCTCCAGCGACACGATCGGCGGCCAGGCCAACGGGCTGCTCGCGCACCGGCTGTTCGCGGCGCCGCTGGGGGAGCGGTGGGCGGACGCGCTCCAGGGCGGTGTCCTCGGTGGCGCGGGCCTCGTCTACGCCGGGCTGTTCGTGGTCGTCGGATGTGTCGCCGCGTTCGGTTACCGGCTCAGCAGACGCATGATGGCCACGAACCCGGCCGCGCAGGCCGGTGCCGGGGAGCAGTTGCCCGGGCTGGGGGCGGTGACCAGGGTGCTGCCGTTCATGTCGTTCTTCACGCTCGTCACCGTGGCCGTCGTACCGCTGGCCGCCGCCCTGTACGTGGTGACCAGTACGACGTGGAGTGTCGTGGAGCGGGCCGCGCTGTACCGGTGACCGGGCGGTCGGGGTCCAGTACGTGAACGGGTGTTGCGGAGGGGACTCCCAGCTTGGAGGATCGACCAGTCCTCCGATGGCTGCCCGCCGCATCCGGGTCGCGCGCATCGGTCGGGCGCCCGCGATCGAGGGAGACAGATCATGAAGCTGCTGCGAGTCGGTACGGCGGGGTCGGAGCGGCCCGCTCTGCTCGACGCCGAGGGGACCCTGCGGGACCTGTCGGGCCTCGTACCGGACGTCGACGGCGCGCTGCTCGCCGACGAGGAGGCCCTCGGCCGGGTGCGGGCCGCCGCCGACGCCGGTGATCTGCCGGTACTGGACGCCACCGGGCTGCGGGTCGGGCCGCCGCTCGGGCGGATCGGCAAGATCGTCTGCATCGGGCTGAACTACCACGACCATGCCCGCGAGACCGGTGCGGAGCCGCCCGCCGAGCCGGTCGTCTTCATGAAGGCGCCGGACACCGTGGTCGGGCCGAACGACACGGTCCTCGTGCCGCGGCGGTCCCTCAAGACCGACTGGGAGGTCGAGCTGGCCGTCGTCATCGGACGTACGGCCAGGTACCTCGGGTCCGCGGAGGAAGGGCTCGCGCATGTCGCCGGGTACGCCGTGGCGCATGACGTGTCCGAGCGGGAGTTCCAGATCGAGCGGGGCGGGACCTGGGACAAGGGCAAGAACTGCGAGACGTTCAATCCGCTGGGGCCGTGGCTGGTGACGGCGGACGAGGTGGGCGATCCGCAGGACCTGTCGCTGAAGCTGTGGGTCAACGGGGAGTTGAAGCAGGACGGGACGACGGCCGAGCAGATCTTCCCGGTGGGGGAGGTCGTGCGGTATCTGAGTCGGTTCATGACGCTGTACCCCGGCGATGTGATCAACACGGGGACGCCGGCGGGGGTGGCGCTGGGGGCGCCCGAGCCCAAGCCGTTCCTGCGGGCCGGGGATGTCGTGGAGCTGGAGATCGAGGGGCTCGGGCGGCAGCGGCAGGAGTTCAAGGACGCGTAGGCGCTCCGCTGGGTGAGCCGGGGAACTGCGGTCCGCTTTTCGGCTGCGGGCAGTCCGTGACCGGTCGCGCAGTTCCCCGTGCCGCTCAGGGCGCGCTCCCGTCACGCCAGTGCTGAAGCCAGGTCGCGCCACGCCTTCCTCGGGAGGTCGTCCCGCGGCTCGCCGGTCAGGACCTGGAGGGCCACGTGGTCCGCTCCCGCTTCGAAGAAGGCGTCGATCCTGGTGCGGATCGCGGTGTCGTCGCCCCAGGCGAACAGGGCGTCGACCAGCCGGTCGCTGCCGCCGTCCTCGAGGTCGTCCTCGGTGAAGCCGTGCCGGAGGAAGTTGTTGGTGTAGTTCGCCAGCGGCAGGTAGATCCCCAGGAACTCCCGGGCCACGGCGCGGGCGCGGGCGGGGTCCGTCTGCGGGATGACGCCCAGTTCCGGGGCGAGCAGCGGGGTCTCGCCCAGGATCTCGCGGGCGTGCGCGGTGTGCTCCGGGGTGACCAGGTACGGGATCGAGCCGGCCGACCGGTCACGGGCCAGCCGGAGCGACTTCGGGCCCAGGGCGGCCAGGAGGCGGCGGTCCGCCGGCACTCCGGCGGCGTCCAGGCCGTCGAGGTGGCCGGCCAGGGCCGAGTAGGGGCGGGAGTACTGCTCCTCGCGCTTGGCGTGGCTCACTCCGAGACCCAGCAGGAACCGCCCGGGGTGCGTCGACTCCAGCTCCGCGAAGGCCGTGGCGGCGGCGTCCGGCTCGTGCTGCCAGATGCTCTGGATGCTGGTGCCGACCGTGAGCTTCGAGGTCGCCTCGATCAGCGGGGCGGCGTTGGCGGCGGAGCTGTTGCCGCCCAGCCACACGGCGCCGTAGCCGAGCTCCTCCAGTTCGGCGGCGGTCTCGGCCAGTTCACCGCGCCGGTCCGGGTCCTCCGAGCGCAGGCCTACGCTCCAGATGCCGTACCGGCCGACGGTCTCCTTCAAAGGGGTGGTCATGGTTCGGGATCCCTCCGGTCGGGGCGCCGCGCTCGATCACGCGTACGCGGGTGCCAACCGGAGGGAGCCGGTGATGATTCCGGCGCGGCCTACCGGTTCAGGAACCGCTCCAGCGCCTCCACCACGAGCCGGTGGTCCTGGAGTTGCGGCAGCCCGGACACCGTCACCGCGCCGATCACGCCCACGCCCTCGACGGTGATCGGGAACGAGCCGCCGTGGGCCGCGTAGATGTCGGGGTCGAGGCGCGAGGACTCCTCGAACGTGCTGCCCTTGGCGCGGAAGCGGGCGCCGACCAGGTAGGAGGCGGAGCCGTAGCGCTCGACCACCCGGCGCTTGCGGGCGATCCAGGCGTCGTTGTCCGGGCTGGAGCCGGGCAGCGCCGCGTGGAAGAGCTGCTGGCCGGAGCGGTGGATGTCGATGGCGACCGGGGCCTGCCGCTCCCGGGCCAGTTCGACGAGGAGTGAGCCGAGCGCCCAGGCGTCGTCGTGGGTGAACTGGCGGAACACCAGGAGGCGTTCCTGCTTCTCCAGCTCCTCCAGGCTCGGGGTGAGCTCGGGGTGGAACTTCGGGGTGAGCCCCTGGCTGTGGGAGGGGTTGCTCTTGTGGGTCACAGCGTCACCGTCACCTTCTCGCGGGCCGAACGTCGGGCGGCCTCCAGTACGTCCAGGGCGGCGGCCGCCTCCCGCGCGGTCACCGGGTTCGGGGCGCCCTCCAGCAGGGCCTTCGCCACGGCCGCATAGTAAGCGGGGTAGTCGCCCGGGAGGGTGGGTTCGGGGCGGCCGCCACCGGTGACCGGGGACTCGCCGGAACCCACGCGGCCCCACAGCGACTGGGGCTCCACGCCCCAGTCCGGGCCGGGGCGCAGTCCGTCCCGGAGCGCCGCCTCCTGGGAGTCGAGTCCGTATTTGACGTAGCCGGCGGTGGAGCCCAGGACGCGGAAGCGGGGGCCGAGTTGGGCGGTCGTCGCGGAGACGTAGAGATGGGAGCGGACGCCGTTGGCGTGGGTGAGCGCGATGAACGTGTCGTCGTCCGTCTCGGCGCCCGGGCGGCGGATGTCCGTCTCCGCGTAGACGGAGGCCGCCGGGCCGAAGAGGGTCAGGGCCTGGTCGACGACATGGCTGCCGAGGTCGTAGAGCAGACCTCCGATCTCTGCCGGGTCGCCGGACTCGCGCCAGCCGCCCTTCGGCTTCGGACGCCAGCGCTCGAAGCGGGACTCGAAGCGCAGGACGTCGCCCAACTCGCCCTCGTCCAGCAGCTTGCGCAGGGTGAGGAAGTCGTTGTCCCAGCGGCGGTTCTGGAAGACGGAGAGGAGCAGTCCGCGCTCCTCGCCGAGGGTTGCCAGCTCGCGGGCCTCGGCGGCCGTGCCCGCGACCGGCTTGTCGACGACGACCGGCAGACCGGCCTTCAGCGCGGTCCTCGCGAGGGGCACGTGCGTCTTGTTGGGGGACGCCACGACGATCAGGTCCAGCTCGTCGGCCCGGTCGAACAACTCGTCCGGGGTGGCGGCGAGGCGTACGTCCGGGAACTCGGCACGGGCCTGCTGCCGCCGTTCCGGGTTCGAGGTGACCACCGTGTCGAGGACAAGGCCCTCCGTGGCGGCGATCAGCGGGGCGTGGAAGACGGAGCCGGCGAGGCCGTAGCCGACGAGGCCGACGCTCAGGGGCGAGCCGGAGGCTGTGCCGAGGGGTGTGCCAGTCATGCCACCCACTTTCGCAACGCTGTTGCCAAAGTGCAAGCGCCAGGGACAATGGGTGGCGTGAACAGGGCGGACGACCGTACGGGCGGAGTGGGCGGCATGCGCGGGCCGGGACGGACGGGGACGGCCGGGGTATCGGCCGGGGCAGGGAGCGGGGTGAACCTGCTCGCCCTGCGCAGCCACAACACCGCGCTGGTGCTCGACCTGCTGCGGACGGCCGGGGACGAGGGCATCAGCCGCCTCGAACTCGCCGAGCGGACCGGGCTCACCCCGCAGGCCGTCAGCAAGATCACGGGCCGGTTGCGGGAGGACGGTCTGGCGGCGGAGGCGGGCCGCCGGGCGTCGACCGGGGGCAAGCCGCGCACGGTGCTGCGGCTGGTGCCGGAGGCCGGGCACGCGGTCGGGGTCCATCTGGACCGGGACGAGGTGCGGGCCGTGCTCGTCGATCTGCGCGGGACCGTGGTGGGGGAGCGGCGGGCCGCGCTGGATCTGGGAGCCGGGGCGCAGGCCGTGCTGGCGGCGGTGACGGGAGCGGTGCGGGAGTCGGTGGCCGGGCTCGGCAGCGCCCTGCTGGGGGCGGGCGTCGCACTGCCCGGGCCGCTCGACCATGCCCGGGGCGTGCTGCGCCGGGTGACCGGGTTCCCCGAGTGGGACGGCTTCCCGCTGCGGGAGGCGCTCGCGGAACGGCTCGGGGTGCCGGTCGTCGTCGACAAGGACACCAACGCGGCGGCGCTCGGCCTCGCCGCCGGGGGCGAGAGCGGCTCCTTCGCCTATCTGCACCTCGGAACGGGGCTGGGAGCCGGGCTGATGATCGGCGGCAGTGTGCACCGGGGTGCCAGGACCGGGGCCGGGGAGTTCGGCCACCAGGTGATCCAGCTCGACGGGCCGCCGTGCACCTGCGGGAACCGGGGCTGCGTCGAGGCCCTGTGCCTCGGAGCGGTGGAGCGCGGCGATCTGGAGGAGGCGGCGCGGGTCCTGGGGGCCGGGGCGGCGAATGTGGTGGGGCTGCTCGACATCGACGTCGTCCTGCTGGGCGGCCGCAGGGTGACGGCGGCACCGGAGGCCTTCGTGACCGGGGTCGCCACGGTTCTCGAGGCCCGTGCCCGGCGGACGGGCCAGGACACGGTGCCGGTACGCGTCGCGCCGGGAGGTGGCCGAGTGGTGGCGGTGGGCGCGGCCCAACTGGTGCTGGGGCCGGTGTTCGGCCGTGGGGGTGGCTGAGGTCGGGGTGCGCGTGTCCGCCGACCGGGGGGGGCCTGCGCCGGGTGGCCTCGCCGGGCGGCATTGCCGGGCGGGTCCCCGGCCACGCCCTTACGGGCTCGGCCGGGCTGGGCCGGGCCCGCCTCGCCGGGCGAAGGCGAGTGTCTGTGCGCTGACCGGGGATCGGTGCCGGTGCTTTGCTGGCGTCGGTGGCGTCGGTGGCGTCGGTGGCGTCGGTGGCGTCGGTGGCATCGTGGCCACCCTGGCGTCGGTGGGGAGGCTTCGGTCATACCCCTCGTAGGGGGCCTCGCCCAGGTGACGGCGGGGTCCGTTTGTGCGGTGACCGGGGACCTGTGCCGGTGGCCTCGGTGAGGGAGGCCTCGGCCGAGCCTCCCCTGCAGGGCGCGTCCCGCCCGGCCTCGCCGACCTCCAGGGCACCCCCGCCGCGAGATCGCCCTGCGCCGCCCGGCGACGGCGTGGGTCTGTCCGCATGTCGGGGGACCTGCCGGGCGGCCTCGGCGGGGAGTGCGCGGCCGGGTCTCCCCGCCGGGAGAAGGGCGGGGCGTGTCCGCCGAGCGGGCGGATCCCTGCCGCCGTTCGAGGGCTGTTCGCTGCGGCGGGGTATGCGGAGTGCCGTCGGTCGGAATGTCACATCATCATGCGACTCTGTACACCCGCTCACCTCGGCCTGGCGGCGGCAGCGGCGACCGCCGTCCTGCTCCCCGGCGCTCATCCGGCGCACGCGGACGCCCCGGCGCCCGCCTGTGCCGCGCCCGACGACCACACCTTCCCGCTCACCACCCGCATCCACGGCGGCCCGGCCTCCTACACGGCCGGTGGCGGGTTCGGGACCTGGTACGTCGACCTGACCAATACGACCGACCGGACCTGCACCGGCATCCACCCCGTCGTCGTGCTCGTCGACGACAAGCGGGCCCTGGAACCTTCCCAGCCGCGCCTGGAGTTCTTCGAGGGGGCGCGGGCCCACCCCGTGCGGTTCGAGAAGACCGGCGAGGACGAACTCGTCGGGGCGTTCGCCGACGAGGAGGACCGCTTCGCCGGGTTCACGGTCGGACCGGGCGGAACCGTCACCGTGAAGGTGCGGCTCACGCTCACCTCGGACGCCGTGCCCAACGACGTCACGGCCAACGCCGCGGTGGTGCAACGGCACGACGACGACGGCGACTGGGTCGGGCAGTCGAACGACTACCGGTTCGTGATCGACGGCGGTGAACCGGCCACCGACACCGACAGCGATACCGACAGCGATACCGACACCGACACCGACAGCGACATCGATACCGAGCCGCGCCCCGACTCCGACGCCTCCGTCCCGCCCCGCGAGGACCGGTTCCCCTTCGCCGAGGAACTGGCCCGGACGGGAACCGGCACACAGGTCGCCGCGGCCGCCGCGGCCCTGCTGCTCACCGCGGGCGGGGTGCTGCTCATCGCACGCCGCCGCCGCTGAGCGGCTCGTCCCGCCAGTCGGGACGCCGCACGCGGGCCGTTCCGCGAGATCCCGCCACTGTTTAGGCTGGGTCGCACGCTGGACCGCGCACGGCAGGGAGATCCCGCACATGGCAGACCGCAAGCCCATCGAGTCGTGGCTCACCGACATGGACGGTGTACTCATCCACGAGGGCGTACCGATCCCCGGAGCCGACGCCTTCCTGAAGAAGCTGCGCGAGTCCGGGAAGCCCTTCCTGGTCCTCACCAACAACTCGATGTACACCCCGCGCGACCTGCACGCCCGGCTGCGCCGCATGGGCCTGGAGGTGCCGATCGAGTCCATCTGGACCTCGGCCCTGGCCACCGCCCAGTTCCTGGACGACCAGCGGCCGGGCGGCTCGGCGTACGTCATCGGCGAGGCCGGCCTGACCACCGCGCTGCACGACATCGGCTACATCCTGACCGACCACGAGCCGGACTACGTCGTCCTCGGCGAGACCCGCACGTACTCCTTCGAGGCCATGACGAAGGCGGTGCGGCTCATCCTCGGCGGCGCCCGGTTCATCTGCACCAACCCCGACGAGACGGGCCCCTCCACCGAGGGCCCGCTGCCCGCGACCGGCGCCGTGGCCGCGCTGATCACCCAGGCGACCGGCAAGAAGCCGTACTTCGCGGGCAAGCCGAACCCGCTGATGATGCGGACCGGGCTGAACGCGATCGGCGCGCACTCCGAGAGCAGCGCGATGATCGGCGACCGGATGGACACCGACGTGCTGGCCGGCATGGAGGCCGGGATGCAGACGTTCCTGGTGCTCACCGGCCTGACCCGGCCCGAACAGGTCGAGGACTTCCCGTACCGGCCCTCCCAGGTCGTGGACTCGATCGCGGACCTCGTCGACCGGGTCTGAGCCCCCGCGGCAGCGCACGCGGCCTCAAACCCGCCGTCACCCGTACGGAGCAGCCGCCGCGTCCTTGAGGATGCGGCGGCTCACCGGGCGGGGGAGGCTCCAGGCATCTGGAGGTTCACGATGGGTTCCCTGAGAGTCACTGTCTGTACAAGCGTCCTGGCTGCCGTCGCTCTCGCCCCGGCGGCCTCCGCGGCGGACGCGGGGAGCGTGTCGGCGATCCCGGCGGCCCTCGCTCCCGGCAGTGACGTCACGCTCCGCGTGACAGGCTGCGCGCAGCGAACGGCCGTGGCCACCTCGCCGGCGTTCGTCGCGGACGCACGGCTGACCGTCACCGGCGCGCACGAGCTCACCGGCGAGAGCCGCGTCCGCTCCACGCTCGCCGCGGGTTCGTACGCGGTGCGGGTCGACTGCGGCGACACACGACGGACCGGCACGCTCACCGTCCACGACGATGCCCGGCACCGGCCCGGGGCCGCCCCCGTGCCGGGCGTCGGCGAACAGCCGCCTGTGCCCGGCGAAGGGGAACAGTCCACCGTGTCCGGCGAGGACGGGCAGCCGTCCGTGCCCGGGTCCGCGGGGCAGGAGCCCGCGCCCGGCGAGGGCGGACAGCCGTCCGTGCCGGAATCCGCCGGACAGGAGCCCGCGCTCCGCGAGGGCGGGGAGCCGTCCGTGCCCGGCGCCGACGAGTCGTCGTCCTTCTCCTCTCACCGGCCCGGCGCACCGGCCTCGCCCGTGGCCCCCGTGCAGGCGGGCGGTGGCGGCGCCGCCGCTCTCATCGCCGCCGAGGACCGCGGGAACGGTCCCGGTACGGCACAGGGGGTGACCGGGCTGGTGCTCGCGGGGGTGGCCGCGGTGGTCGTCGCCTGGCGCGGTGTCCGCCGGCGCCGTGGAACGGACTGACATGCGGCATCGGGACGAGGATCGGGACCAGGTGCGGGTTCAGGGACGCTTCTCGGGCACCGGACGGATGCTGACCGGCCTGGCCTGGGTGGTGCTGCTGCTCGGGTTGTGGCTGTGGGGCCGTGAGGTCACCGAGACGCGGCACGGCATATCCGCCCCCACCACCGGCGACATGGCGGCGGCGGGACGGCCCCCGGACATCAGGCTGCCGCCCGAGCACCGCCCGCTGGGCGACGCCCTGCCGCAGCGGGTCGACATCCCCGGGCTCGGCGTCCAGGCGCCCGTGGTGGGACGTGGCCTCGACGAACGCGGGGCGCCCGATCCGCCACCGTACGACCAGCCGGGCGTGGTCGGCTGGTACGCCGGCGGGGTCGCGCCCGGGGCGCCGGGCACCGCTCTCATGGTCGGTCACGTCGACACCGACACCCGGCCCGCCGTCTTCTACAAGGTCAGTGCCATGCGGCCGGGCCAGACGATCCGGGTGATCCGGGCGGACGCCAAGGTCGCCGAGTTCACCGTCGAGTCCGTCCAGGTCCTCACCCGCGACCGCTTCGACGCCCACCAGGCCTACGGGCCGCGCGAGTCGGGGCGGGCCGAGCTGCGGCTGGTCACCTGCGGCGGCAGCTTCGACCGTACGACCCGCAGCTACACGGCGAACGTGGTCGTCTCGGCGTACCTGACGGGAACCGGCCTGTGACGGTCGACGTGAACGCGGCCACCCAACCCGGTCGACGGCCCGCTCCCCCTGAAGCCGCCGACCGGGCCGGTCCTCGACCGCGCGCGCACGGGCCGCGGGAGTAACCCGGCGAGCTGCGCGGGAGGCCACCGGAGCCACGGTGGGTGAATCTCTGGCCGAAGGCCGGGCACGTGCTGAGAAGACTTTAGAACCAAAGGGCCGCCCCGGCCTAGAGGTTGATTAACGCCACGTCCCGATACGGTGGCGCTGCGTCATGCACGCAGGTGGGGTTTGCCTCGTGAGTGCTGCGGGGCGTATGTCAGGATTGAGACTTGGAACGGTGCATCAAGGGGGAGTTGGATGTACGGCAGCAGGGGGGTCGGGGCGTTCGCCGGGAGGCGGATGTCCGCAGTGGTGCTGGGGGCGGCACTGCTGATCACAGGGTGTTCCTCCTCCGGCGGGGGAGACGGATCGGACGAAGGCGCCGACGCGAAGATCACTCAACAGCCCAAGGAGGAGGCGCCTTTCTGGGTCAATCCGGAAGGGACCGCGGCCCAGGAGGTCGCCGCCCTGGAGAAGTCCGGCAAGAAACAGGAAGCCGAGCAGATCCGCGAGATCGCCGAGCAGCCGGTCGCCGAATGGGTCGGCCCGGACGATCCGCAGCAGCAGACCCGGGGCTTCACCGAGGCCGCCGACAAGGCCGGTCGTACGGCGCTGCTCGTCCTCTACAACATCCCGCACCGCGACTGCGGCCAGTACTCACAGGGCGGCGCCGCCGACGGCAACGCCTACCGGGAGTGGCTCGACGGCGTCGCGGCGGGCATCGGCGACCGGTCCGCCACGGTCATCCTGGAACCGGACGCCCTGCTGCACCTGGTGGACGGCTGCACCCCACAGCAGTTCCACGAGGAGCGCTACGACCTCCTCAAGGGCGCCGTCACCAAGCTGAAGTCCCTGAAGAACACGAAGGTCTACCTGGACGCGGGCAACGCCGGCTGGCAGCAGCCCGACCAGATCTTCGAGCCCTTGAACCGCGCGGGCATCGCACAGGCCGACGGCTTCGCGGTCAACGTCTCCAACTTCTACTCCACCGAGGACTCCATCGCCTACGGCAAACAGCTCTCCGCCAAGGTGGGGGGCAAGCACTTCGTCATCGACACCAGCCGCAACGGCAAGGGCCCTTACACCGGCGGCAACCCCGACGAGCGCTGGTGCAACCCGCCGGGCCGCTCCCTCGGCGAGACCCCGACGACGAAGACGGCCGACCCGCTCGTCGACGCGTACCTGTGGGTGAAGCGGCCGGGTGAGTCGGACGGTGAGTGCAAGGGCGGGCCCAAGGCGGGCCAGTGGTGGGCGGACTACGCGCTGAAGCTGGCGAAGGCCACCGGCTGACGTACCCCGCCGGGCAAGACGAACGGCAGACGAAAGGGGCGCCGGGAGGGCGCCCCTTTCGCCGGATCTCAGGGCACCTTGACCCACTGGGCCTTGCTCGGTGTGCCCTCGGCGTCCGTGACGAACATCATGTACCAGCCCGCCTGGACCAGGTTCCGGTTCTCCGGGACGGTGACCGTGAGCTTGTCGCCGGACGCCTTGAAGTCCAGGGCGATCGACCGCTGGTCGACGTCCGTGACGTGCGTGGCGGCGCTCGGCCGGATCAGCCGGACCTTCTTGACCTTCGCCGCGTCCGGCGAGGTGAACGTCCCCGTGCCGCCGCGCTCGATGGTCTGCGGCCCGCCCGCGAGCGAGGGCCGGTCGGCGTGGCCGTACAGATAGGGCGGCGTGTAGATCTCGATGCGCTGCTCGAACTCACCCGGCTTGGTGTTGGCCTTGTCCCCGTAGAGCGAGTCGGAGCCGAAGAACATCACGCGTCCGTCGGGCAGCAGGACCGACCCGGAGTGGTAGTTGCGGCCCACGAGCGGGTCGGCGACGCGCCTCAGCTCGTTCTTCTCCGTGTCGTAGAGCCGCGCCTCGAAGATGTTCGAGGCGCCGCGGCCGCGGTAGTCCTCCGAGCCGCCGGAGATCAGCACGCTGTCGTCGGGCAGGATCGAGGCGTTCGGGTACCGCGTGCCCTTGTCGAGGGACGGGCCGTCCACGAAGCGCGGGTTCGCCTTCTTCAGGTCGACGATGCGCGTCTTCTCGCTGGACCGCTCGGACTCGCCGACGCCACCGCCGCCGACCACCATGTACTTCTCGTCCTGCGCCGGCGGCAGCAGCACCGTGCCCGACGTCTCCATCAGAGTGGGGTCGCTCAGGCCCGGGATCTTCTTGAACTTGTTGGTGTCCACGTCCCACACGCCCGGCTCACGGCCCACGTCGTCCGGCCCGTACCCCGCGTTGGAACCCGAGTAGAAGACCTTGCCGTTCTGCATGAGGAACAGCGCCGGGTAGGTCGGGAACTGCCGGACCTTGCCGGTGTAGGTCCACTTCTTGGTCTTCGGGTCGAAGACCTCGTTCTTGCCCGGTACCAGCTGGCCGATGTCGTCGAGGCCGGAGACGCTGAGGATCTTCCCGTCGCTCAGGGTGGTGAGCGTCGGGTACCAGCGGGCCTCCTTCATCGGGTCGACCTTGATGTACTTCTCGGCGACCGGGTCGAACTCGAAGGCGTCCCGGATGCCCTGGAAGTCCTTCTTGTCCAGGGCGAGCTTCTGCGCGATGCCGTAGGTGTTCTTGGCGTCGGCACCCTTCAGGCCGTGCACACGGTAGTTGTCCTGCGTGCCGGTCTCGAATTTCTTGCCGCGCTTCTGCGCCTCGACGTAGATCCGGCCGAGACCGGGGTCGTTGCGCAGGAACCTGCCGGTCGCCTTGTCGAAGACCTTCTTGGCGCGCGGCACCAGCACCGGGTCCTTGGAGACGAAGGTCTTGCCGTTCTCCTTGCCGGTGAACCTGGTGCCCGCGGGCAGGGTGATCGGGGCGTCCGGATTCTCGTTGTGGACGATCATCAGGCCGCCGGCCTTGGTGACGTCACCCTTGAGCTTCTCGTACCGCTTGGTGCCGCCCGCGATCAGCAGATTGCCGTTGGCGAGCTGGGTGTGACCGGTGCAGAACAGGTCGGCGGGCGTGGGGACCTTCTTGACGGTGCCCTTGACCGGGTCCCAGATCCGGGTGTCGAACTTCTTCGCGTCGAAGTTGTCCTGGTCGTTGCCCGAGCCCGCGACGAGCAGCACCTTGCCGGTGCGCAGCAGCGCCGCGTGGATGGTGTTCTGCCGGTACTCCTCGGGGAAGTCGACGATCTCCCACTTGCCGTTGGCGGCCTTGTACTCCGGCTTGTTGATCGTGTACTGGTGGTATTTCTCGGTGCTGAAGCGGTAGAGCCACGGCCCGTTCATCCCGGCCAGCGCGAGTACCACCGCCGTGCCGATCGCGAGTCGACGAGCCCGGCGGCGGCCTGCACGGTCGTTCATTCCTTACGTCCCCCAAGTCCACCAAGGGCGATCTGCATGGTCTGGTCGGATCCCCCGACCTCCCCGGGTGCGCCCGGGGTCGCGGCCCACGTGGGCTTGTGCTGCGGGGTGTGCCCCGTTTGCTGCTGCGGGATGGGCAGCGACTGCGTGCGGGGCGGCGCCTCCGCGGGGTCCTGCGGCTGTCCCCCGGCATGAGCGGGAGGCTTCTTCGCGTCCTGCCGCAGCTGCCAGCGCCAGGCGAACACCGGCGAGGCGGTGATCAGCAGCGCGAACGTCGCCCAGATGATCATCGCGGGGTGGGAGTGGCCGAAGACGAAGCCGGCCGCGATCGACCCACCGAAGATCGCGACGAAGTACCAGTGGTAGCGGAACGTGCCGAACCAGCGGTCCGGGCTCGCCGAGTCACCCTTGGGCGTGACCACGAACTTGCTCTTGCGTCGCAGCACCGAGTCGATGAGCGCCTTCGCGTACAGCGGCGCCGACAGCGCGGACATCACCATGCCGGCCACACCACCGGAGCCCTCCGGCTCGTGCGGCGAGACGTTGTGCCGGCGGTTCCAGACGTACAGGCCGATCTGCAGGGCGGAGGCGTTGCCGTAGAGCATCAGCCAGACCGCCGGGTCGATGTTCACACCCGAGGCGCCCAGACCCAGGAACAGGCAGCAGCTCAGCGCCGCCAGGATCCAGTTGAGGGCCGACATCGGGTAGAAGATGATCATCATCGTGTAGTTGAAGAGCTTGCTCGGCGGCAGCGAGTACCAGCCCTTCCAGTACTGCCCGATGATCGTCTCGTACGTGCCTCGCGACCAGCGCATCTGCTGGGTGAAGAAGTCCGTCCAGGCGCTGGGGCCCTCACCGACGGCGAGCACGTCCGGCGTGTACACCGAGCGCCACTTGCGGCCCGTCGCCGGGTTCTTGTGGCGGTGCATCTCGAAGCCGGTCGCCATGTCCTCGGTGATCGAGTCGTACAGACCGCCGATCTGCTTCAGCGCCTTGATGCGCACGGCGTTGGAGGTGCCGACGAACATCGGGGAGCCGTAGCGGTTGCCCGCGCGCTGGATCAGCGCGTGGAACAGGAACTGCTGCGACTCGGCGGCCTTGGTGATGGGGTTGTCGTAGTTGCCGTAGACCTGCGGGCCGATGACGAAGCCGACGTCCGGGTCGCGGAAGAAGCCGAGCATCCGCTCCAGGTAGTTGGGCAGCGGCACGTGGTCGGTGTCGACCGAGGCGAAGAAGTCGTAGTCGTCGCCGTGCGCCTCAAGCCAGGCGTTGTAGTTGCCGTGCTTGGTCTTGGCGCGGTGCGGGCCCTTGGCCTGGTTCCACTTCGCGACGCCCTTGCGGGAGAAGTGGTGCACGCCGAGGCGCTCGCAGACCGCCTTCACGTCGGGGTCGTCGCCCTCGTCGAGCAGCCACACGTGCATCAGGCCCCGGTGGCGGATCTTCACCGCCGCCTCCAGGGTCTTCGTCACCATCTCCAGCGGTTCCTTGCCGGGCACGAAGGAGGTGAGGAAGGCCACTCTGGTGCCGGTCTCGGGCACCACCGGGATCGGGTCGCGGGCCACCAGCGTGGCGTGCGCGTTGGACAGCACGTTCATGCAGCGGAAGAACTCGATCAGGCCGATCGAGACGAGCATCACCATGTCGAGCGCGGGCAGCCAGTCGAAGGCCGGGTAGTCGCGCTCGGTCCAGTGCTCGGGCTGGAGCAGCCAGAACAGCAGCACCAGGGACAGCACCGGGGCCGCGGCCAGCATCAGGGCGACCCGGATGCGGTGCGGCTCCTGCGAGATGAGCGAGCGGTACTGCACCTTGTACGGCTTGCTCGGATCCGGCTGGGTGAGGGGACCCGCGAGCCGGCTGTAGTGCTCGTAGTCGTACCTCGGCAGGGTCTTCTTGATCCTCCGGAACGTCCCTGTCGTGCTCATCCGGTGTGACGGCACCCTGAGCTGGGTGGTCTGGGACGGGTCGTGGTCCTGCCGGGCACCCGTGGGCCTCGACGTCATGAGTCATCCCCCCACACGCGGACAACCGCGTGTTTCGTAGCTTCCTAC
This sequence comes from Streptomyces sp. NPDC096046, assembly GCF_040303285.1. Taxonomy (NCBI): domain Bacteria; kingdom Bacillati; phylum Actinomycetota; class Actinomycetes; order Kitasatosporales; family Streptomycetaceae; genus Streptomyces; species Streptomyces sp. NPDC096046. The sequence continues at coordinate 42,157 of NZ_JBEOSZ010000011.1, forward strand.
CGTCTGCTCGGGTCCCCCTCGACCTTCACAGACGTATCAGTGGTGGATCGCAGTCACCACGTCATCCACACCCTATAGACACGGCAACGCGACCTTCCGGTTGCATGATGCCCCCCTAGGCATCGGTTCATGAACGAGGCCCCTACCCCCGCCCAGCCCGCAACCGGTTCCAAAGCCCCCCAACTGCCGCGAACCCGCAGCATCTTGTAAAACCAGAAGCACAGGGTTCTATGGCGTCCCTCATGATCGCAAGGTGCGAAACGCGGTGCTTACCGGTCATACGCGTTCATTGTGGCGGGTGCGGGGGCTCTGTGGAGTCGCTGTGGACAGACGGGCGCGGATGGTGCCGAAGTGCTCCCTTATGGCCTCCTCCGCCCGGATCGAGTCGCCGGACCGCACCGCGTCGAGGATCTCCCGGTGCTGCCGACAGGTGACCCTCGGGACCTGCGGCTCGCCCCCGAGATCCGTGCGCACCCGGTGGAAGGCGTCCCGGAACACCTCCAGGACCTCGCACAGCAGGACGTTGTCCAGCCCTCGGTAGAGGGCGGCGTGAAAGGCCCGGTCGGTCTCGGCGAGGCCGGCTCCCCGCGCGGCCTGCTCATCCATACGGGCGGCGAGCGCGTCCAGTTCAACGAGGTCCGCTTCCGGCATCCGGCCGGCGAGCCGGGACACGAGCCCCGTCTCCACCGCCTCCGTCAGCTCCAGCAGCTGGAGCAGGGAGTCCTCGCCCCGGTAGTGCCCGGCGACCGTGCGGAAGGCCAGACCCTCGATCATCGGGGCCGAGGACATCGGGCCGACGTACGTGCCGAAGCCGTGCCGGATCTCCACGATGCCCATCGCCTGGAGCGCCTTCAGCGCCTCCCGCACCGAGTTCCGGCTCGCGCCGAGGAACTCCATCAGCTCGCTCGGTCGGCAGCGGGGCCCCGGAGGCCAGCCGGCGGTCGATGATGAGCTTCTTGATCCGCTCCTGAAGGTCTCGCGCTGCCATGGCGAGAGGGTATCCGGCCCATCGTGCGGTGGGCCGGGTTCCGGCCAGAGAGATGTCTTGGCCAGGGGGAGGCAGGGAGGGGCGGGCCCTCCAGGGAGCGCGAGAAGGCCCCTCGCTTTCGCGAGAGGCCCCTCATCCGTGCGCCGCCAGGGACTCGAACCCCGGACCCGCTGATTAAGAGTCAGCTGCTCTAACCAACTGAGCTAGCGGCGCGCGCTGACGTCGTAACTCTACAGGACGCCGCGAGGTGCTCCCGACCACCCCGGTCGGGCCCGGGCGGACTCCCGCGAGGCGTCCGCGTACATCATTCGGACCGTCAGCATGCGCGTGCGGAAGACAGTTGCGAAACTGACGCTGCGCGCCCCGAGATGCCCGGGCGCCGCATTTTCCGCCGGAAGTGTGAGGGGAATCGCATGGAGTCTCCGGTATTCGAGGAAATCGACCCCGCGAGCGACTGCGACTGCCCCGGCTGTGTCCACTGGCGCCGCGTCCTGCCGCATTCCCGGTCCGGCCGGACCGGTGCCCACCCGGCCGCGCGCCTCCAAGCTCTCGGCGGCGCTCGGGCCGGGGGGACCCCCATGGCTCTCGCGCTGGCGGCCGTGGCCTCCGCGGCCCTGGGGGCGGGCCATGCCGTACCTGCCGCGGCCGCCTCGTACGGCCCCCACCGCCCGGGCATTCCGGCAGGTGACGAGCCTGACAGCCCGCAGGGTGACACGGCTCCGCTGCACGGCCTCGATGGTCGGCCGGGGAAGCCCTCGGTCGCCCCCAAGCCGACCGCGATCACCCGCTCGGAGATCATCGACCGGGCCAGGACCTGGGTCGCCGCGAAGGTGCCGTACAGCATGAGCGCCTATTGGCCGGACGGTTACCGGCAGGACTGCTCCGGCTATGTCTCGATGGCCTGGAAGCTGCCCGGAAACGAATGGACGGGAAGTCTCACCCAATACGGGGAGAGGATCTCCAAGGAAGAACTGCAGCCGGGCGACATACTGCTGTTCCACAATGCGTCCGACCCCGAGAACGGCTCGCACGTCACCATTTTCGGCGGCTGGGCGGACTCCACGCACACCCACTACATCGCCTACGAGCAGACCCGCCCGCACACCCGCCGGCAGTCCATCCCGTACGCCTACTGGAACAACTCCGACCGGTACGTGCCCTACCGCTACAAGGGCGTCACGCCGGAGGAACCGGCGCCCGAACCGGACAGCGGTCTGCCGGGCGCCCCGGCCGGCACGCCGTACCCGGGAGCGGCGTATTTCGGCCCCGGCGCGAACAACACATACGTCACACAGCTCGGCCGCATGCTCGTCGCGCGCGGTGCCGGCGGCTCCTACGCCTCGGGTCCGGGGCCGCGCTGGACCGACGCCGACCGGCGGGCGACCCGGGCGTTCCAGCTGGCGCAGGGCTGGAAGGGGGCGGACGCCGACGGGCTGCCCGGCCCGCGCACCTGGGAACTGCTGGCCACGGGGAAGGGCAAGGACGTGAAGGGCGGGGCGGCCGGCCCGCCGCCCGCCTCCCATGGCGTCCCCGGCTACCCGGGGCGGGCGATGTTCCGTCCCGGCGCCGACAACACCTACATCACCCAGCTGGGCAGACAGCTCGTCCGGAAGGGATTCGGCAGGTTCTACTCGGTCGGGCCCGGGCCGCGCTGGGGCGAGGCGGACCGGCGCGCCGTCGAGGCCTTCCAGCGCACCCAGGGCTGGCGGGGCGGCGCGGCGGACGGCTACCCCGGGCCGGAGACCTGGCGGCGACTGTTCTCGTAGCGCGTTCTCGGCCCCCTTCGGGTGGGCCTCGACATCCCGGTCGGCCCTTTTCGGGCGGGCCTCGGCAACCTGGTCGGCCCCTTTCGGGTGGGCCTCGACATCCCGGTCGGCCCTTTTCGGGTGGGCCTCGGCAACCTGGTCGGCCCCTTTCGGGCGGGTCTCGACATCCCCCGGTCGGTCCTCTCGCCGGGCCCTCATCCCGGTCCCCCCTTCGGCGGGCCCAGCGCCCGGGATCCACCGTTGTGACGCATCTGGCGCGGAGGCTGGAGGCACGTATGAGTACGACCACTTCCCACCCGTCCGAACCCGACGGACCGGCCGACGGCACGGTACGGCCCGCCCGGCTCATCCAGAACGAGTCCACCACCGAGATCCCCGTCCACCTGCTGTTCCGCGACGACCCCGACCCGGCGCCGGTACCGCTGAAACAGGCGGTCGTCGGCCGCAGGCAGGGCACGGGGGAGCAGCCGCGCCTGAGGCGCCCGGCGATCGCGCCGGGGCGGCCGGTGCCGCAGGTCGACCCCGACCTGGTGGAGCGGCCCGCGACGGTGCTGCCCGGCGCGGCGGGCGTACTGGCCGGTGCCTGTGGTGCGGCCGGGTGTGTGGCCACCTCCTGGTGGGCCGGGGTGCTGCCACCGCTCGCGCTGGAGGTGTTGCGGCTGCCCGCGTACGCCGGGGCCGGGCTCGGTCCCGCGCAGTGGGCGGCGTACGCGGCGGCCGGGGCGCTCGGGCTGTTCGGGCTCGGCGGGCTGGCCCGGGGCCGCACCGGGCGCGCCTGGGTACTGGACCTCTTCGGGCGCTACCGGGGGACCGTCCGGCGCTCCGGCCTGCTGTGGGTCAATCCGCTGCTGCTGCGCCGCCGGGTGGACATGCGGCTGCGGCACTGGCGCAGCGAGCCGGTGCCGGCGGCCGACGAGGCCGGGGTCGCGTTGCGGGTGGTCGTCCTGGTGGTGTGGCGGGTGCGGGACACCGCCCGGGCCACACTGGCCGTGGACGATCACGAGACGTATCTGCGCGAGTGCGTCGAGGCCGCGCTGGCCCGGGTGCCGGTGCCGATGCCCGGCGGGCCGAAGGGGGCCGGGGACGCGGCGGCCGAGGCGCTGACCCGGCTGGTGGCGGCGGACGCGGCCCCGGTGGGCCTGGAGGTGTTCTCCGTGCAGCCGGTCCGCGTCGAGTACGCCCCCGAGGTCGCCGCCGCGATGCACCGCCGGCGGATCGCCGCGCTCGACGCCCAGCACCGGGCGAGCGTGCTCACCTCGGTCGTGGACTCGGTGGAGGACACCGTGACCCGGCTGACCATGCGCGGGCTGGTCGAACTCGACGACTACGAGCGGAAGGCGCTGGTGAAGGACCTGACGGTGGCGTTCTGCGCGGGCCGCGGGGAAACAGCCCGGTGATTGGTATGGACATGTTCAACCACCGTCCCTACCCTCAGACTTGGTCTAGACCTACCTGCACGCCTCAGTGAAACTCCCCACGTTCTCCAGGAGCGGCAGCATGCGCACAAGGACCAAGTTGTCCGCGGTCGCGGTGGGACTGGCCACGACCGGAGCTCTCGTACTCTCCTCCGGCGGCGCCAGCGGCCACGGCTACACCGACCTCCCCATCAGCAGGCAGAAGCTCTGCCAGAACGGCACGGTGACCAACTGCGGTTCCATCCAGTGGGAACCGCAGAGTGTCGAGGGTCCGAAGGGCTTCCCGGCCTCCGGACCGGCCGACGGGCAGATCTGCAACGGCGGCGTCGGCCACTTCAGCCGGCTCAGCGCACCGCGGACACCGTCCGGCGGAGCCTGGCCGGCCACCCGGGTGTCGGGCGGGCAGAGCTACACGTTCCGGTGGCAGTTCACGGCCATGCACGCCACGACCGACTTCAAGTACTACATCACCAAGCCGGGCTGGAACCAGAACCACAACCTCGCCCGGTCCGACCTGAACCTCACGCCGTTCTTCACGGTGCCGTACAACGGGCAGCGCCCACCGCAGACCCTCTCCCACACGGGCAGGCTGCCGTCCGGGCTCAGCGGCCGGCACGTCATCGTCGCGGTGTGGACGATCGCCGACACGGCCAACGCGTTCTACGCCTGCTCGGACGTGACCTTCTGAACCTTCCGAGGTTCGCCTGAGTCACCGGTGAGGCCGGCGCGGGCAGGTTCCTCCCGCGCCGGCCGCGTCGCCGACCGCGGAAGGCGCGGGGCCCGGGACACGCTGAGGGGCCCCTCGCTCCCACGAGAGGCCCCTCATCCGTGCGCCGCCAGGGACTCGAACCCCGGACCCGCTGATTAAGAGTCAGCTGCTCTAACCAACTGAGCTAGCGGCGCATGACTCTCGCCTGCTGCTGAAACCGCGTTCCGCGGCGGGCGACGGAGAAAATAATACCCAATGCCGAGGGGTGCTCCGGACCACCCGGCGGCGTCCTAGATCGCCATGGAGAGCAGCACCGGAGCCGCGTTGCGGTTGAGGGCGTCCGCGGCCCGGCGCAGCCGGTGGGCGTGCTCGACCGGGAGGGACAGGGCCAGACAGCCGACGGAGGAGCCGGCCGTGATCGGGACGGCCGCGCAGACCGTGCCGATCGCGTACTCCTGGAGGTCCAGGACGGGCACGGTGGGCGGCTGGGCCTCCAGGCGGGAGAGCCGGAGCCGGTCGCTGGTGATGGTGCGCGAGGTGAGGCGGGCCATCTTGTGCCGGGCGAGGTGGTCGCGGCGGCCGGCGTGGTCGAGCTGGGTGAGCAGGCTCTTGCCGATGGCGGTGGCGTGGGCCGAGGAGCGGAAGTCGACCCACTCGTTGACCTTGGGCGCGGCCGGGCTGTCGGCGTACTGGGTGACGCTGATCTCGCCGTCGACGTACCGGCTCATGTAGACGGCGGCGCCGACCGAGTCGCGGAGCCGGTCGAGGGTGCGCTGGAACTTGTCGCGCAGGGCCTGCTCGCGGTGGTGGGCGGAGGCGAGGCGGGCCAGGGTCTCGCCGGTGACGTACGCGCCGTCGGCGATCTGCTCGACGTAGCCCTCGCGGCGCAGCATCCGCAGGAGCGTGGTCAGTCGCTCCGGGATGATGCCGGTGTGCCGGGTGATCTCGGTGTCGGTGACACCGCTGGAACCGTGCGCCACCGTCTCCAGGACGCGGAGGGCTTCCTGGGCCGAGTGGTACGGAGTGGTCGGCTCGTGCTTCAGCGCCACGGTGGTCTCCCCCTGCGCTTGCTGTAGGGCCGTAATCCGGTCAGTGAACCTTGTCCAGGTTAACCGGCAAAGGGCTTGCGCAGAGCGGGCGTTGACAGGATTCCCGGGGCCCGGACTGGGGCGATGACACACTGGCATATGCCGTACGCATGCCCCAGTCCGGTCCCCGTCAAGGGGCCTGGCGTTCCTCCTGTTCACGGGGTGTAGTCACAGCACTGCGCTGAGGAAGTCCCGTGTCCGGTCCAGCTCGGGCTCGCTGAAGATCTTCTCCGGTGTGCCCGACTCGATGATCCGGCCCGAGTCGAACATCAGTACCTGGTCGGAGATGTCCCGGGCGAAGTTCATCTCGTGGGTCACACAGAGCATCGTGATGTCGGTGGAGCGGGCGATGTCCCTGAGGACGTCGAGGACGCCCGCGACCAGCTCGGGGTCGAGCGCGGAGGTCACCTCGTCCAGGAGCAGCACCTTCGGGCGCATCGCCAGGGCCCGGGCGATCGCCACCCGCTGCTGCTGGCCGCCGGACAGCTGCGCCGGGTGCGCGTCCTGCTTGTCGGACAGGCCCACCATGTCCAGCAGGCCCTTGGCCCGTTCCACCGCCTCGTCCTTGGACATGCCGAGGACCGTGACCGGCGCCTCGGTGATGTTCCGCAGCACCGTCATGTTCGGGAACAGGTTGAACTGCTGGAACACCATCCCGATCTTCTTGCGGACCTCGCGGACCTGCTTGTCGGAGGCCGGGAACAGCTGCTGCCCGTCGACCGTGATCGTGCCCTCGTCGGGCTTGAGCAGGGTCATCAGCAGCCGCAGGATCGTGGTCTTGCCGGATCCGGACGGCCCGATCAGGGTGACGTGCTTGCCGGCGTCGACCGAGAAGTCCAGGTGGTCCAGGACGGTGTTGTCCCCGAACCGCTTGGTGACCTGTTCCAGCCGGATCAGCTCGCCGGTGCTCCTGGCGGGGTACTTCTCGGGCTCGGGGAGAGTGTCAGTGGGCAAGGCGTCGCTCCAGGGCTCGCAGGGCAAGGGAGGCCAGGTAGGAAATGACGATGAAGGCCACGCCGATCACCGTCAGGGGTTCGGTGAACTGGAAGTGCTCACGGGCGAAGAGCTGCGCCTCGCCGAGCATCTCCAGCACCGTGATCGCCATCAGGATCGGGGTGTCCTTCAGCATGGCGATGACGTAGTTGCCGAGTGCCGGGACGACTCGGCGCACCGCCTGCGGAAGGATCACCGCGGACCAGGTCCGGCGCAGGGGCAGGTTCAGCGCCGTGGCTGCCTCCCACTGGCCCACCGGTACCGCCTCGATGCCGGCCCGGTACACCTGCATGGTGTAGGTCGAGTAGTGCAGGCCGATGCCGACCACACCGGTGGTCAGGGCGGAGAAGGTCAGGCCCCACTCGGGCATCACGTAGAACAGGAAGAAGAGCTGCACCAGCAGCGGGGTGTTCCGGATGAACTCGGTGACCACGCCGACGGGCCAGGTGACCCAGCGCGAGGGCGACCGCATCAGCAGGGCCCACACCAGGCCCAGCACGAAGGAGATCACCGAGCCGATGACCAGGATCTGCAGGGTGACCAGCAGACCGTCCCAGAAATGCGGCATGAAATCGGCCACCGCGCTCCAGTCCCACTTCACGAGAAACCTCCCACACCGGTGGCCTGGGGCTGCAGCCTGGATTCGGCGTCGGCCTTGGGCTCCTTGCCCACCCCTGCCTTCAGCTTCTTCTCCAGGCCCCGCATGAGCCGGGTGAGCAGGAAGGCGATGACGAAGTAGATCAACAGGATGTACGTGTAGATCTCCGCGCTCTCCTGGAGGGCCAGGCGCACCAGGTTGCCGCTGAACGCCAGGTCGCCCATGCCCATGAGGGACACCAGCGCGGTGCCCTTCAGCAGTTCCACCAGCAGGTTCGAGAGCGGTGGGATCATCTCCGGCACCGCCTGCGGCAGCAGGATCAGCCGCATCCGCTGCCAGGGGGTGAAGCTGAGGGCGATGCCGCCCTCCCGCTGGGCCGGATCGACGGCGGCGATGGCGCCGCGCACGATCTCCGAGCCGTACGCCCCGTAGGTGAGCCCGAGCGCGAGCGTGCCCGCCCACATGGGAACGAGCTGCCAGCCGAAGCTCAGCGGCAGCACGAAGTAGATCCAGAAGATCATGATGAGCGCGGACGTCCCGCGGAACACCGTGGTGTACAGGCCCGCGAGGAACCTGACCGCCCGCGACTGGTGGGTGCGGGCGATGCCGGCGACGAACGCGACGGCCGCGCCCAGCAGGGCGCTGAAGACCAGCAGCTGGACGGTCGTCCAGATGCCTTGGAGGACGAGTTCCCAGAGTCCGGATGTCATCCGCCGCAGAGCTCCTTCGCGGTCATGTCCGTCATCTCGTTCTCGGTGAAGCCGAAGGGCTTGAGAATGCGGAGCAGTTCGCCGCTGTCCTTGAGCTTGTGCAGCTCCCGGTTGAAGGCGTCCCGCAGGTTGGCCTCGCTCGGCCGGAACGCGAAGGCGCCGCCGTCGACATGCGGTTCACCGTCGACGATCGGCTTGAACGGCTCGGTCACCTCGGCCTTGGTGGACTTCTTCACCACTTCCCGGGTGGTCAGCGCCGTACCGGCGAACACGTCGGCGCGCCCGGTCTCGACCGCGTTGAGACCGGCCACCTGGTCCGGCACGATGAGGATGTCGTCCTGCGGGTAGCCCGCCTCGACGGCGTAGGCGATCTCGGCGTAGCCGGTGCCGGTCGCGAACTTCGCCTTCTTCTCGACGACGTCCTTGTAGTCGCGCAGACCCAGGGGGTTGCCCTTGCGCACGATGAAGGAGTCGAGCATCTGGTAGTCGGGGTCGGAGAAGATGACCTGCTCGCAGCGCTCGGGGTTGATGTACATCCCGGCGGCCACGATGTCGAACTGCTGTGAGTTCAGGCCGGGGATGAGGGAACCGAACTCGGTGGGGACGGGCTGCACCCGGTCCACTCCGAGCCGCTTGAAGATGACCTTCGCCAGCTCCGGCGCCTCGCCGGTCAGTTCGCCGTTCTTGTCGATGTACCCGAAGGGGATCTCCCCGGCGATGCCGAGCCGCGCCACGCCCTGTGCGCGAAGCCGTTCCAGGAGCTCACCCCCCTCCGTTCCGGAGTCGGGGGCCACGCGCGAGCATCCGGACGCACCCAGCGCGCCGAGCGCCGCGACCCCCGCGAGCAGCGATCGGCGGGTGGGTCCTGACGCGCGGTCGCGCCTGACTATGGGCGGAATTCTGTCTGGTGGTGAGGCCATGGGCGCGCGGCTACCCGAAGCCCTTCCGGTTATGCCGATCTTTTTGGGACCGATATCGCGCCGATGCGCCCTTGACCGCGGCGGTCCTGGGCACTGCCATGGGGGGATGGCTGATCGCTTCATCGAAGTCTCGCTGGTCACACGCGACATCCAGTGCACCGCCCGGCTGCTGGACGACCGCGCCCCCCTCACCTGCGCGGCCGTCTGGGACGCGCTGCCACTCGCCGGCGACGTCTATCACGCGAAGTACGCGCGCAACGAGATCTACGCGCTGTTCCCGCCCTTCGCCCCGAGCGAGCCACCCCTGGAGAATCCGACCGTCACCCCCATTCCGGGTGATCTGTGCTATTTCGCCTTCGCCGGGGCGGAGTTGGGGACCAAGGCCTACGGCTACGACCGCGAGGTCCGCGCCGGGACCACGCTCGTCGACCTGGCCCTGTTCTACGAACGCAACAACCTGCTGCTGAACGGCGACGTCGGCTGGGTCCCCGGCATCGTCTGGGGCCAGGTCGTCGACGGCCTGGAGACCATGGCCGAGGCGTGCAACGACCTGTGGCGGTCGGGAGCGGCGGGGGAGACGCTCAGCTTCCGGAGGGCGTGAGCCGGCCGGCCGACGCCACCTCGGCCTCGTACAGCGCGTGGGCCGCCCGCAGCACCAGATCGTCCCGGTGCCGGCCGGCCACGAGTTGCAGTCCGATCGGCAGCCCGTCCCCGTCGGCACCGACCGGCACGCTGGCCGCGGGCTGCTGCGTCATGTTGAACGGGTAGGTGAACGGGGTCCAGCCCGTCCAGCGCCGGTGACCGGATCCCTTCGGCACCTCGGCGCCCGCCTCGAACGCGGTGAGGGGCATGGTCGGCGTGACGAGCAGGTCGTAGGTGTCGTGGAAGCGGCCCATCCGGCGGCCCAGATCCATCCGGACGTCCACCGCGGCCAGATAGTCCAGCGCCGAGTAACGGGCGCCCCGCGCGCAGATCTCCCGCAGGCCCGGGTCCAGCGACGCGCGCTGGTGCGGGCCCAGATGCTGCGTCACCCGGGCCGCTCCGCTGAACCACAGGGTGTGGAAGGCCTCCACCGGGTCGGTGAGGTCCGGGTCGGTCTCCGTGACGTACGCGCCGAGTTCCGCCAGGCGCTCCACCGCCCGCCGGACCGCCCTGGCCACGGCCGGCCGCACCGCCACCTGCCCGCCCAGCGACGGCGAGTACGCCACCCGCAGCCCGCGCACCCCGCCCGCCAGAGCGTCCGTGTACGGACCGGCCGGGGACGCGAGCGCCGACCAGTCGCGCGAGTCCGGGTGGCCGATGACGTCCATCAGCAACGCCGCGTCCGCCGCGTCCCGGGTCATCGGCCCGACGTGCGCCAGCGTGCCGAACGCGCTCGCCGGGTAGAGCGGCACCCGCCCGTAGGTCGGCTTCAGCGCGAAGATCCCGCAGAACGACGCCGGGATGCGGACACTGCCGCCGCCGTCCGTACCCAGCGACAGCGGCCCCGCGCCGAGCGCCACGGCCGCCGCGCTGCCGCCGCTCGAACCGCCCGCGGTACGCGACGGGTCGTGCGGGTTGCGCGTCACACCGCTGAGCGGCGAGTCCGTCACGCCCTTCCAGCCGTACTCGGGGGTCGTCGTCTTGCCGAGGAAGACCGCCCCGTGCTCGCGCAGCCGGGCCACGGAGGGGGCGTCCTCGTCCCACCGCCCCGCGGGGTCCACGGCCTTCGACCCGCGCAGGGTCGGCGCCCCGCGCAGCAGCAGGATGTCCTTGACGGTGACCGGCACCCCGTCGAGCAGCCCCCGCGGCTCACCGCGCCGCCAACGCTCCTGCGACTCCCGGGCCCGCTCCAGCGCGTCCTCGGCGGTCAGCCGGACGAAGGCGTTCACCTCCGGCTGGATCGCCTCGGCCCGCTCCAGCGCCGCCCGGGTCGCCTCCACGGGACTCCACTCACCCGTGCGGTACCCGTCGAGGAGCCGTGCGGCGGTCAGCTCGGTGAGCTCGGTCATCAGACCTCCCAGGAACGTCAGTGACCAGGTACGTACCCACGCTGCTTGTCGACCACGTTCGTCAGCGGCTCACCGGCCGCCCACCGTTCGTACAGCTCCACGAACTGCGCGCCGAGTTCGTCGCGCCAGCCGACGGTGTCGCCGCTCATGTGCGGGGACACGATCAGGCCCGGGGTCCGCCACAACGCGCTGTCGGCGGGCAGGGGTTCGGCCTCGAAGACGTCCAGGGCGGCGCCCGCGATCCAGCGTTTGGCCAGGGCCTCGGCGAGCGCGTCCTCGACGACCAGCTGCCCGCGGCCGATGTTGACGAACCGGGCGGACGGCTGCATCAGGCCGAAGCGGCGGGCGTCGAACATCCCCCGCGTCTCGTCCGTGAGCGGCGCCGCCGCGACCACCCAGTCGGCGCGGGCCAGCAGCCGGTCCAGGTCCTCCGGGCCGTGCACGCCGGAGCGCGCGGCGCGGCCCACGAGCGCGGTCGTGATGTCCAGCGCTCCCAGCGTGCGCGCGATCGCCCGGCCGATCGGCCCGGAGCCGACCACCACGGCCCGGGTCCCGGCGATCCTGTGCGACTCGCGGTGCCGCCAGGTCCGCTCCCGCTGGAGTTCCAGCGTCCTGGGCAGGTCCTTGGCCATCGCCAGCACGAGCGCGGCGACGTACTCGGCGATCGGCTGGTCGAAGACGCCGCGCGCGTTCGTCACCACCGTGTCCGAGGCGGCGAGCTCCGGACACATCAGATGGTCCACGCCGGCGCTCGCCGTGTGCACCCAGCGCGGTCGCGGACCCTCGCCCGGCCACGCGTCCCGTACGGCGCGCGAGGTGAAGTCCCACACCAGGAGTGCGTCCGCACGCGGGAGGCGCTCGGCGAGATGCGCCGCGTCGGTGTGCTCGACACGGGCGCGACCGGTGAGGCGCCCGAGGCGGGGGAGGGGTTCGGCGTCCAGGACGAGGAGGGTGGGGGTGGGCATGAGCAGCCGTTTCTCCAGCCGTTCGGCGAGGGCGGACGGCCTGGACGCGACCGCCGGTGACGACGAGTTAACCCGGTGTTGACCAAGGAGTGATCCGGGCGGATTGACCACGCTCGCACCCGAACCTACCGTCGTCAACACGGGCGTTCCCACGATCCGTTGCACACTCGTTGCCCAGCGTGAGGCCGGTGGCTGCCATGGACGTCTCATTTCTCGGCGGGCCGAGCCCGCAGCGGGGGGTCGGCGTCGTCGCTCCCTTCGACTTCGCCCTCGACCGTGAGCTGTGGCGCTGGGTGCCGGACGAGGTCTCCCTCCATATGACCCGGACCCCGTTCGTACCGGTCGAGGTCAGTCTCGACCTGGCCCGCCTGGTCAGCGAGCACGAGACGCTGAGCGAGGCGGTCCGCACGCTCAACGCGATCGCCCCCGAGGTGGTGGCCTACGCCTGTACGTCGGGCAGTTTCGTCGGCGGCATGATGGGCGAGCGGGCGATGTGCGAGGCGATGAGCCGCGCCGGTGCCGTACCGGCCATCACCACCTCCGGTGCGCTGCTGGAGGCCCTGGTCGAGCTGGACGTGCGGCGGGTGGCCCTGGTGACGCCGTACACGGTCTCGGTGACGCGGTCGCTGGAGGAGTACGTCGCCCAGGCCGGTGTCACGATCTCCGGCTGCGCCTTCATGGGGCTGACCCGGCACATCTGGAAGGTCCCCTACCGGGAGGTGGTGGACATGGCACGGCAGGCCGTCCGGGGCGACGCCGACGCGCTGTTCATCAGCTGCACCAACCTGCCCACCTACGACGTGATCCCCCAGTTGGAGGCCGAGCTGCGCATCCCCGTGATCTCGGCCAACCAAGTGACGATGTGGGCGGCACTGCGCCGACTGGGTACCCGTGCGGTGGGGCCGTACCAAGCGCTGATCAATCCGGCGGCGCGTTCCGGTCCCGTGGCGCCGGGGGCGGACCCCGGTCCCGTACTGCCGGAAGAAGAGCAGCAGCAGGAAGGCTGGACATGACAGCGCTGGGATTTCTCTACCCGGGCCACTCCGCCGAGGACGACTATCCGCGCATCGAGCAGTTGCTGGGCAGTGACATCCGGGTGGACCTGGTGCACACCGACATCGGCGAGGACGCGCACCGGGTGGACGCGCTGCTCGAGATGGGCTCCGCCGGCCGGCTGGCGGCGGGCGTGCAGGAACTGCGGCACGCGGGTGCCGACGCCGTGGTGTGGGCCTGCACGAGCGGCAGTTTCGTCTACGGCTGGGACGGCGCGCAGGAACAAATCCGCGCCCTGGCCCAGACCGCCGGCATGCCTGCCTCCTCCACGTCCTTCGCGTTCACGCACGCGGTGCGGGAACTGGGGGTGCGGCGGGTCGCTGTCGGGGCGACCTATCCGGAGGACGTGGCCCGGCTGTTCGCCGAGTTCCTCCGCTCGGCCGGCGTGGAGGTCGTCTCGGTCGGCAGCTCCGGCATCATCACGGCCGCCGAGGTCGGCACCTGGGGCGAGACGGAACTCCTCGCCCTGGCCCGGAACTCCGACCACCCCGACGCCCAGGCCCTTCTCCTGCCCGACACCGCCCTCCACACGGCGGCCCACATCCCCGCCCTGGAGAAGGAAGTGGGCAAGCCGGTCCTCACCGCCAACCAGGTCACGGTCTGGGAGGCCCTGCGTCTGGCGGACCGGCGGGTGAACGCGCCGGAACTGGGCGCACTCTTCTCGAGGGAGCCGCTCGTCCAGGCGTGAGGCCCTGGGCCAACCCGCCGTCCGCGACGGCACCACCGCGGGCGGCGCACGTGCCTACCTCGCAGGCCCGGGTGACAGCGGCTTGAGCCGGTGTTTCCGGCATGGCTCAGGCTTTGTGTTCCGGTGGTGGGGGCGGGGGGTGCGGCGGTGGCGGGGCGGCGGGCCGCTCCCGGCGGCGACGCGGAAGGACGGAGGGGAAGGCGAAGCCGGCGGCTGCGCCTTGCGACAGCCCCCACCGCCAAGGCCAGAAGGAGGTCCCCTCCGACTTCCCGAGTCGAGCGGCCTCCGCGGCCCGGCGACCACGGCTTTGAAGAAGCCCAGCGCGCAGGCGCCCTGTCGGCGGTCGCGCGGACCTGGCCGGTTCCTGCTCATGGACGCTCGGTCCTCGTGCGACGCCACCGCAGCACCCGCAGTACGACGTAGGTGACGAGGGCGACGGTGAAGAGCACACTCGCCGCCGTCCGGGCCGCCCTCCAGGCGAGTCCATCCGGGTCCCGGACGGCCTCGGTCGGATTCATGGCGACGGCCACCACAAAGGCCGCCTTGAGGCAGCCGGCCGCTCGTGCCACGCGGTGGGCACCCGTCGTCATGGAGTCCGAGTGCCCCGGAGCGGGGTGAGAAAGGGGGCCGTGCCCTCGAACGCGCGCCCCATACGGGCCGGAATCGGTCCCACCCCTTCTTCGGGAGGAAGCGGGACATCGGTGCGCCAACGCACCACCCGGAGCTGAGGAATGCTCAACTCCGCCGCGACAGGCGGCCCTTGGGTTGACCGAAAGCGCGTTCCCCTTTCGCTGTCCATTCCGTGCACACTGGCCACGTCCGCAGCCAGTCGTGCCGTGAAGGACTCCCCGATGGCCGAAACGGGCCCGTTCAGAACCTCCGCAAGCGCTGTCCAGCTGTCCGGTCGCCTGCTGTGCCGGAGTCTGGCCGTGGCCATGGCCTCCGCCGCCGCGGACGCCTTCCTCGATCCCCGGGCCGACTGGTGGGGCGTCGTGTGGCCGGTGCCCTGGTGGCTCGTCGGCGCGACCGCCCTCGCGTGGGCCGTCCTGCGGGCACGCGAGAAGGCCCACCGCCCGCCCCCGCGGGGCAGTGCGCGCGGCGACTGGGAGCAGGCCGCCTGACGCCTCGGCCGCAGTGGCCCGGAATAACCGGAGACAGTCCCCTGTTAGGGCCGGTACGACAGCACACGGCCCACAGCAGGAGGCACCCCACCGTGGCGGCAGACGAGATTCGCGGCGCAGCCCAGGGCAGCGCCCCCGTCCCCCTCTCCGTACTGGACCTGGTCACCGTGGGGGCCGGCCGTACCGCCTCCGACGCCCTGCGCACCAGCGTCGACCTGGCCCGTCTCGCGGAGAGCCGCGGCTTCCACCGGTACTGGGTCGCCGAGCACCACTCCATGCCGGGCGTGGCCTCCTCGTCCCCGGCCGTGATCCTGGCCCACCTCGCCGCGCACACCGAGCGCATCCGGCTCGGCTCGGGCGGTGTGATGCTGCCCAACCACGCCCCGCTCGTGATCGCCGAGCAGTTCGGGACGCTGGAGGCCATGGCCCCGGGCCGGGTCGACCTCGGTCTCGGCCGCGCCCCGGGCACGGACGGCGCCACCGCCGCGGCCCTGCGCCGCACCGAACGGCTCAACGAGGGCGCCGACGACTTCCCGCAGCAGCTCGCCGAGCTGACCCGGTTCCTCGACGACGACTTCCCCGGCGGGCACCCCTACCGCCGCATCCACGCCGTTCCCGGCCCGGTCCAGGCCACGTCCCCCGGCGGCGTCCAGTCCCCGCACCGCCCGCCGATCTGGCTGCTCGGCTCCTCCGGCTTCAGCGCCCGCCTGGCCGGCGTCCTGGGGCTGCCCTTCGCCTTCGCGCACCACTTCTCGGCGCAGAACACCGTCCCGGCGCTCGACCTGTACCGCGAGTCATTCCAGCCCTCCGCCGTGCTCGACGAGCCGTACGCCCTCATCGGCGTCTCCGCCCTCGCCGCCGACGAGGAGCGCGAGGCCCGCCGGCAGGTGCGGGCCGCCGCCCTGAGCATGGTCCGGCTGCGCACCGGGCGCCCCGGCCTCGTGCCCAGCCCGGAGGAGGCGGAGGCCCACGAGTTCAGCCCCATGGAGCGCGACTTCGTCGATTCCTGGAACGCCAACGTCGTCCACGGCACCCCCGACGAGGTCCGCTCCGGCCTGGACGACCTCGCCAAGCGCACCGGCGCCGACGAGTTGATGATCACGGCCAACGCGCACGGCGGAGACGTCCGCGTCCGCTCCTACGAACTCATCGCGGACGCCTACGGGTTGCCGACGCCCGCCTGAACATCCGGTGTGCCCAGCAGTTCGGAGATGCGATCCGGCGGCACCGGACGGGAGTAGAGCCAGCCCTGTCCGGTGTCGCAGCCGATGCGGCGCAGCCGGGTCGCCTGGGCCGAGGTCTCCACGCACTCGGCGGTGACGGTCAGCCCGAGCCGGTGCGCGAGCTGGATCATCGCCTCGACGACGACCTCGTCGGCCGGGTTGGCGCGGGCGGCCGCCTCACGGTCGTCGCACTGGAAGCCGCGTACGAACGATCCGTCGAGCTTCAGCACCGACACCGGCAGCCGGCTCAGGTAGGCGAGGTTCGAGTAGCCGGTGCCGAAGTCGTCGATGGCGATGCGGACGCCCATGTCGCTGAGGGCCTTCAGGGTCTGCAGCGGGCGGCCCGCCGAGCCCATCACCGCCGACTCCGTCAGCTCCAGCTGGAGCAGGTGCGGCGCGAGTCCCGCCTCGGTCAGGGTCTCCGCGACGTCCGCCACCAGGTCGGAGTCCCAGACCTGGCGTACCGCCACGTTCACGCTGACGAAGATCGGCGGTTCGTCCGGGTGGTCCAGCTGCCATCGGCGGGCCTGCTTGCAGGCCGTGCGCAGCACCCAGCGGCCCAGCGGGACGATCGAACCGTCCTCCTCGGCAAGTCCGATGAACCGATTCGGCGTCAGTACGCCGAACTGAGGATGATTCCAGCGGACGAGCGCCTCGACCCCGTGCAGCCGGTCGTCCTCCATGCCCACCAGCGGCTGGTACTCCAGCCGGAACTCGCCCCGGTCGATGGCCGGGCGGAGGGTGGAGGCGAGGGCCTGGCGGGTCATGCGGTGGGCGTTGCGCTCCGGGTCGAACAACGTCCAGCGGGCCTTGCCGTCGGCTTTCGCCCAGTAGAGCGTCGTGTCCGCCGCCTGCATCAGCGCGGTGGCGGTGGTGCCCGCCGCGTGGCGCTCGACGACGCCGATCGACGCCGAGACCGACAGCCGCTGGCCGCAGACGTCGAACGGGTCCTGGACCGCCCGCAGCGCCGACTCGGCCAGTTCGGCCAGCTGTTCGGTGCCCGTGGAGTCCTCGACGAGCAGCGCGAACTCGTCACCGCCCAGCCGGGCCACCAGCGGGATGCTGGCCCGTGAGTGGCCGGCCTCGTCCGCGCAGCGCGTCAGACGCTCGGCGACGGCGGCCAGCAGCCGGTCGCCGACCCGGTGGCCGAGGGTGTCGTTGATGGCCTTGAAGCCGTCCAGGTCCAGGTAGCACAGCCCGATCCGGCCCGTGCCGCTCTGCTCGTACGACTCCGCCTCCAGTGCCGCCGACAGCCGCTCGAAGAACAGCGTGCGGTTGGGCAGCCGCGTCACCGGGTCGTGCATCTGCAAGTGCCGCAGCCGGGCCTGCAGTTCCCGGCGGGCGCTGATGTCGGTGACGGACATCAACACACCGCTGTCCTCGGCGGGCAGCGGGGCGATCGTCACCTGCACCCACAGCGAGTGCCCGTCGGGGTGCTTGAGCCGGCGCGTGCAGCGCAGTCGTGACTGCCGGCCGCGCAGCACCTCGCGGTACGCGTGCCAGGTGCGGGCGTCGGAGGTCAGGTCGACCAGGTCGGCGGCGACGGACCCGGCGAGCTCGTCCGGGGTGCCGCCGAGCAGCGCGGCGAGCGCGTCGTTGGCGCTGACGACCGAGCCCTCGCGGTCCACCACGGCCATGGCGAGCGGGGCGGCCGTGAAGACGGAGCGATAGGGCTGCCGGGACGGGGGCTCGGTACGGGGAGACGTGTCGATCTCACTCTCTGTGACGACCGGCCGGTCCAGGTCTGCCGCGGGCGCCGGCCCTTCGGAGGTTCCGCTCACCGCTCGCTCCCGCATGTATTCGATCTCTGTCCGTGCAGGAAAGGTCAGGAAAGTGTGCCGATCATAGAGGCTGGCCCCGGGGCCTTCCAGCCGGTGTTCAGTCTTCCCGGCCAACCGGCCCTTCTGCCAGATCGTTTCTGCACGCACCTGGACGGCTCCTTCAGGGCCCCGACCAGTTGTGACGTTCTGTGAGTGCTTCGGGGGTGTCGGCTTTCGTGATTTTTCGCCCCCTTCACCCGACCGGTGTAGGCAAACAGGGTGCGGTAGGACAAATCATCACAGGCTGGGTGCGGTGTCCCGCGAACCGCACCGGAGGTACCCGTGCCGCGTCCGTTTCCGCGCGCCCGACTGCGCAGCACCGCGGCCGTGTTCACCACCATGTCCGCGCTCGCCGCCACCTCCCTGGGCACCGGCCCCTCGGCCGCCGGGCCCGACTCGGCCGTGCCCTGCGCCCTGACGCGCACCGACGCCCACCACTCGGAGGGCCTGGACACCTGGAACGCCGACTATCCCCGCCCGGCCAGGGCCCTGGACGCGGTCATGGTCTTCCTGTCCTTCCCGGACTCCCACCCGCTGACCACCCCGCAGGAGCTGACCGCCGACCACTTCCCGGCCACCACCCGCTTCTTCGAACGCGCCTCCTACGGCCGCTTCACCCTGCGCCCGCATCCGCTGCGGCACTGGATCGGGATGCCGCAGCCGTCCACCGCCTACGACATACGGCGCGACTGGAGCCCCGGGCACCGGGCCGCGTACCTGCGGGACGCGCTCTCCGTGGCCGACCCGCAGGTGGACTTCTCGCGCTACGACGTCGTGTACTTCATCGCCGACCCGGACGCGCCCGGCGTGGACTCCGACGCGACCAAGGTGGTGAACCTGACCAGTCCGCTGCGGGCCGACGGCACCGACCTGCGCCGGATCGTCACGGTGTTCGAACAGCACCCGCCGGACCGGCTGGTCCTCGCCCACGAGACCGGGCACGTGTTCGACCTGCCGGACCTGTACCGCCGTCCCGTGGACGGCAAGGGCGACTGGGACACCCACGTCGGCGACTGGGACCTGATGGGCAGCCAGTTCGGACTCGCCCCCGACCTCTTCGCCTGGCACAAGTGGAAGCTGGGCTGGCTGGATCCGCGGCAGGTGCGGTGCGTGCAGGACGCCGGGCCCGCCCGGCTGACCCTGGAACCGCTGGCGGCGGGACCCGGAGGGCCGATGACCGGGGCCGCGGGCGCGCAGGCCTTCGGTCTCGGGCGGGGCACCAAGCTGGCGGTGGTGCGGACGGGACCCGACAGTGTGCTCGCCTTCGAGGCACGGGGGCAGGTGGGCAACGACGTGACCGCCTGCCGGCAGGGGGTGCTCGTGTACCGGGTGCGGGGCGGGGCGCAGTCCGGGGGCGGACCCATCGAGGTGATCGACGCCCATCCGCGCACCGAGGCCTGCTGGGAGGACTCCGTCTACCCGCCCCTCGCGGACGCGCCGATCGGCATCGGGGAGCGATTCACGGTGCCGGGCGAGGACGTACGGGTCGAGGTGGAGGGGCGTACGGCGTCGGGGTCCTGGACCGTGAAGATCGCGGTGGGGCGCTGACGGGGCGGCGGTACGACGCTCGGAGGCGGGTGTGGGCAGCCCTCACGGCGCGCGGCGAAACCGCGCACAGACGACGGTGGCGGCTCGCGCTCGCGTTGTCCGCGAACACAAGCCGCCACCGGTACAGTGCGCCGCCAGGGACTCGAACCCCGGACCCGCTGATTAAGAGTCAGCTGCTCTAACCAACTGAGCTAGCGGCGCCTGCTGACGTCGTAGACCTTAGCACCCTGGTCGGCGGTAGGAAAAATCGAAATCCGCACGGCGGAGCGGGCCGCCCGGACGGCCGCCCAGAGCAGTACCTCGGGGCCGGGGAGCCAGGGCTGACGGGTGTCCGGGGCGACGAGCCAGCGGGAGCCGGAGCGGGACGGGGCGGCGGCTCGGCCGGACCCCGACCCGGTGCGGGCGGCGGGCGCCGGGCCGGTGGCGGAGGTGCTCTGCGACGGGGCCGGGACGGTCACCGCGTCGCCGGTGCCGTGGCACAGCAGCGGCGGCACCGCGTCCGTGCGGTGGGTCTCCCGGCGGCCCCGCGCGCCCCACTCCTCCCACTCCAGCAGGGCGGGGAGCCGCTGCGCCGTCCCCGGGGCGGCGAAGAGCAGCATCCTGCCCCGGAACTGCGCGACCGGCCCCGAGCCGGGCCCGTCGTCCCACAGCCGGTCGAGCATCCGCCGGCCGAACATCGCCGGTGTGCTGACCACGTCGAAGACCGAGCCGCAGGGCAGCACGACCGGCGCGTCCGGCCGCTCCAGCCAGAGGGCGAGTGTGCTTCGCGGATACGTTCCTGCCGAGGCGAGCCAGGCGGCCCCGTCCGGGGTGACATCGGAGGCGTTCCATGTGCTGCTCATGGCATGCAGGTCTACCCGCCGTGAGCACTCGGTTTCCATGGGTTGCGGGAAAGCGGGACAGGAGGGGGCCGGGAGGGGTATCTTGCCCACCTGGCATATGCCAGGTGATCGGGAAGGGCCGGTGTCAGGCGGTCTCGCCCGGTCCCCGGCCCTCGGCGTCGCCCCGCATCAGGTCCCGCCCGAACTCGACCATCTTCTTGGCGTAGTCCTCGGTCCACTCGGCCCGTTCGGCGATGTCCGCGGTCGTCAGCCGGTCGAACCTGCGCGGGTCGGCCAGCTGAGCCGCCGCCATCGCCTGGAACTCCACCGCCCGGTCCGCCGCGGCCCGGAACGCCAGCGTCAGCTCCGTCGCCCGGGCCAGCAGGGCCCGGGGGTCGTCGATCGACTCGAGGTCGAAGAAGTGCTCGGGGTCGGAGGCCGCCTCCGCGGGCTCGAAGAGCAGGGGCGCGGGGCGTAGCCGCGGTTCGTTCCGACGCGGCGTGGGCTCCGCCATGTCTTCTCCTCCTCGTACGTCGCGCTGACCCTCCCGGTGGAGTGGGCCACCGTCCATTGTCTCGCGGGCGCGCAAGTGGGCATCGCGGTCTCGGGTACGGCCGGCACACCACCCTGTGTTCGTCACAGCTCCCGGGACAGGCGAAGTCCGGCCACGCGCAAGTGCTCGCGGGCGCCGGTCACGGGCGCCACTCCACGCGGTGCTCCGCCAGGTGCGCGAGCACCGCGTGGTTCGCCTCCCAGCCGTCCGGGAACTTCACCACCGTCCCCAGCTGCACCGGCTCCGTCGACGGATAGTCGTCCAGCAGGTCGGTCACCCCCGCTCGGCAGACCACGACGCAGGCGTGCCGGTGGCGGGAGGCCAGGACGCACAGCCGGCCGGTCTCCAGGTGGAAGGCCGTGGCGTCGGGGCGGCCGGACAGGGGGTGGAGGACCACCGTGACGTCGTACTCACGGCCTTGCAGCCGGTTGGCCGTGTCCACGACCACGTCGGTGGCGCCGAGACCGGCCAGGGCCGAGCGGACCGCCGCCGCCTGGTCCCGGTGGGCCGTGCCGACGGCGATCCGGTCGGCGGTGAGGGGGGAGGCGAAAGGGGATCGTTCCGAGGTTGCCGCGCCCGCGCGGTCCAGCAGGCGCCGTACCACCGTCGCCACCGCCCGGACCGCCTCCGGGTCCGTGCGCGGGGTGTGCCGGGCCGGCAGTTCCAGCAGGCCCCAGCCCGACCCGGCCGCCTCGTCGATCACCCGATCGGGGGCCGAGCCGTCCGACGGCACCCCGAACGCCAGGGTCCGGTCACCGTGGCCGGTGCCGCTGCGGAACGGCGTGTACGGGTAGAAGGCGTCCGAGACCAGGGGCGCGGCGGAGGCCGGGAGCCGCCAGGAGACCGGCAGCCGGTGCTGCGGAAGGTCCGGGTTGTGCGCCAGCAGGGTCGTCACCGCCGAGGCCGACGGGTCGTAGGACAGGCCCGCCCACTGCTCGCTGCCCACGATCGCGAACGGATCCAGCTGCCCCGGGTCCCCCACGAACAGCGCCCGCTCGAACAGCCCGGCCACCGCGAGCAGCGCGTCCGAGCGCATCTGGTACGCCTCGTCGACGATCGCGTGCCGCCACGGTTCGTCGACCTTCACATGCGCCCACTTCGCGGCGGTCGAGATCGTCACGGCCAGTCCGGCGAGGTCGGCCGCCTTGGCCGACGTGCGCACGTTCGGCAGCTCGTCGAGCGCCTTGTCGTACGGGTCGGAGTCGCTGCTGTGCAGCCGGCCCACGGGCAGCTCGGGGTTCTTCTCGGCGAGCCGCAGGACCAGGTCGTCGACCTGGGCGTTGGTCTGCGCCACCACCATCAGCGAACGGCCCGCCTCGGCCAGTTCCAGCGCCGCGCGGACCACCAGCGTGGACTTGCCCGCGCCAGGCGGGGAGTCCACGACGACACCGCGCGCGGTGCCCTGCAGCGTGTCGCGCAGGATCGCGTCGGTCGCCTGCGCCGCGGCGGCCGAGGGATCGAACACCGTGGTCACAGCACGTCCTCCTCGGTCATCGGGTCGGCGGCCTCCAGGGTCGCCTCACCGGGCGGCCCGCCGTGCGTCCACGGCGTCCGGTCCGGGTCGGGCAGCTTCGCGCCACCCCGCTGCTCGTGCTCGAAGAGCGTGAAGCAGACGCGGTCGCCCTTCTCCGGCACCGAACCCGGTTCGGGCTCCTTGCCGCGGCCCATCTTGTCGAGGACCCGCAGCACCACGTGCCCGCCGTCCTCCTCGGCCGCGACGAACTCCGCCGCCTGCGGCTTCCCGCCCAGCGACCGGTACACCCTCGTCCGCTCGCCGAGATGCGGCCGGTCGTCCGTGCGCACCGTGACCAGGGGGCGCGGGGTGGGGCGCCTGCCCTCGCCGTACGCCATCACGACGTCGGTGACCTCACCCGCGAACGCCTCCCCGGACAGCCGCCGACCGGCCATCACCAGCGGGTCGTCGAGGGCCTCCTGCGCCTCCAGCCGGGCCTGTTCGCGCTCGCGCGTGGCGAGCTTGTTCGCCGCGGTGACGGCGTCGTCGCGGCGTGGCTGCGGGGGCTCGCCCGCCAGGACGCGGTCGCGGTGGCCGGTGAACGACCAGCGGTCGCGGGTCCACCGCTCCTCGACCCGTGTCCCCTCGGGCAGCTCCCGCAGCAGGTCGAGGCCGCGCCAGACCGCGTCCCAGGTCGGGCGGGTGCGGCTGAGCACCAGGTCGCGGATCTCCCGCTCGGCGGCGGTCAGCGCCCCGAGCCGGTCGTCGGCCTCCAGGCCGTCCTCGGCGGCGGCGAGGGCGGTGCGGGCCCGGTCGTAGCGCTCGATGGCCGGGGCGAGCAGCTTGTTGTCGAACGCCGGGTCGGTGGCCGGGCCGGCCGGCGGGCAGATCAACTGGCCCCGCTCGTCGCGCTCCAGCTCGGCGCGCAGCGCGGCCTCGGCGCCGGTGACACCCTCCGGCGGGTCGATCCAGGCGAGCAGCGCCCCCAGGTGCTGGTCCTCCAGGGCGGACTGCCCGGTCACCCAGTGCCGGCTCAGCACGTCGGTCATCGCCAGCAGCAGCGAGGAACCGGGTACCCGGGCCCGCTCCCCGAAGTGCGTCAGCCACCGCCCGAGCAGCGGCACCCGGGGCGGTGCCGGGTAGGGGGCCTCCGGATCCTGCTCCGCCGTGCGCCGGAACCGCGTCGAGCGCCCGAGCAGCCGCACGAGGTCGATGCCCGCGCGGCTCGGCACGATCAGCTGGGGCGCGTCCGCGCACAGGTCGACCTCGACCTTGACCCGCTTGCCGGTCTCCGGGTCGGTCTCGGTGCGCTCGGCGGCCTCCACGGCCTCGGCGTACGCGTCGACGTACGGCAGCACGATGTCGGCCAGCTCGGCCAGGAACGCGAACCTGAGGTCGCGGTCGCGGGGCTGCGGGACGGCCAGCAGGCGCGGCGCGTCCCGGTCGGTGCCCACCAGCGCGCCGAGCGGGGCGCCCGCCTCACCGGCGGTGGTCAGCGGCACGAACACCAGGGGGCGCTCGCCGAGATGCCGGTGCCGGACGGTGGCGGCGGGCTGGGCACGGCCGGTGCTGACGGCTTCCAGCCGGGCCAGGGTGGAGATCAGCGACACGCCGCCTCCAGCGCCTCGGCGCGCAGGGCGGCCGCCCGTCGCAGGGCCGCCACGGCCGGGTCGTCGGGATCGCCCGCCTCACCGCGCGCCGCCGCGAGGACGTCCTCCACGGTCGTCAGGCCGCCCAGCTCCGCCCGCACCGGGCGCCCGAGCGTGGTCACCGCGCCCTCCCGGCGGGACCGGGCCCGGCAGTGGAACGCCAGCTCGCACGCGGACAGGCACTCGGGCGCGTACGCCGCCGGGACCGACTCCACGGCCGCCGACAGGTCCTCCACGGGAAGCTCGGGCGAGAAGCACGTGCCCTCGGGGAGCGCGTCGGCGATCTCCTCGATACGGGTCAGCCGGGCCAGCTGGCGGGCCGTCACCGCCCGCTGCTTGCGGATGTCGACGGCGGACGCGGCCGGCAGGTTGGAGAAGTCCCGCGGGCAGACCAGCAGGATCCGGTGCCGCACCCGCGGGGCCCCGCCCGGGGCGCTCGGCCTCGGAGACGCTTCAGCCGGTGCCGCGACCTCCTCCAGGGCCAGCACGTACACCGCCGCCTGCCGGGCCGCCGCCCCGACCTTCGCCGGATCCGCCGAACCGTCCAGCAGCGGGAACGACTTGATCTCCACCACCGTCCAGCTGCCGTCCGGATGCACCACCACCGCGTCGGGCTCCAGGAAGGCCGGGGAGCCCGCCACGTCCAGGGCGAGCATCGGATGGTCGAGCAGCGTCCACGCGCCCGGGTGCGCGACGGCCTCCCGCAGCTCCAGCGCCGTACGGGCCGTGCGCCCCTGGGGGCCGGTCGCGGTCAGGTCGGGCACGCGCGCCCGCGTGGGCGGCTCGGCGGACCGGTCGAGCTTCTCGTGCACCAGCCGCAGCAGCTCCGCGCCGGCGTCGGCCTTGACCTTCGCCTCGAAGGCGTTGCCTCTGGTGAGGGCGAACTGCGACTGCCCGAAGGCGGACGGCGAGCCCAGGGCGCTCGCCAGCGCCGCCTTGTTCACCCCGGCGCCGTCGAGGATCGCGCGCCGCGCACAACCGGGGTTGGCGGCCAGCGCGGCCAGGGCGCGCGCGTCCAGCGCCTTCGCGGGTACGTCGGGGCCGCGCAGCTCAGCGAGCCGGTGCCGGAGCGCCGTCCCCCGCGTCCTTGGGAGAGGCACCCGGCTCGGCTCCCGCTCCGACCGACTCGCGCTGCCGTGGAATTCGCTCACCCGCGGAAGTCTGGCATCCGGCACTGACAATCGAGGAACCCGCGGCGGAAGAGTCCGCCGTGACCGGTGCGGCAGACGGCACGAACCGCGCCTTGATCCGGTCCGCGCCGCGCATCACGAGGGGTGCCAGCAGCAGCCCGACGCCCATGACGGCCGCGCCCGCGACCGCGTCGAGGAAGTAGTGGTTGGCGGTGCCCATGACCACGATCGTGGTGATCAGCGGGTAGGCGACACCGGCCGCCTTCGTCAGGCGCGTACCGCCGTGACGCCACAGCATCACCCCGCACCACAGGGCCCAGCCCACGTGCAGACTCGGCATGGCCGCGTACTGGTTGGTCATGTCCCCCATGCCGCGCGGCGCGCTCGCCGCGCCGCCCCACCAGCCGTACGAGCTGTACTGCGCCATCGTGTCCACGAAGCCGTGGCTCGCGTCGAGGAGCCGGGGCGGGCAGGTCGGCAGCAGTGTGAAGCCGATCAGGCCGATGAGGGTGGACGTCATCAGCCAGGTGCGCGCGGCGCGGTAGCGCACGGCGCGGGAGCGGAAGAGCCACACCAGGACGGCCGGTGTGACCAGGTAGTGCAGCGACGCGTACCAGAAGTCGGCGGGTATGCCGATCCACGCCTCGCGTGTGAAGAGGCGGTTGAGCGGATGCTCGAGGTTGAGATACAGCGCCTTCTCGAAGCGCAGGATCGTCAGACCGTGGTCGACCGCGCCGGAGACGTCACCGCGGGCGAGGAGCCGGCCGGCCGAGTAGCACGCGTACACCAGCAGGATCAGCGGCAGCTCGGTCCACCAGCGCAGCCTGGGCGCGGGGGCCGCCTCGGTGCCCGGTGTCTCGGTGTGCGGCATCCGATCGCCCTCCCCCTTCAGTTCAGTCTCGTAGCCCGGTCGGCCGTGCCACTTTACGGTGTGCGCGCCCGCCACGAGGGGGCGCCTCCGGACCTCGAAGACGCAGAGATCGCCCCCCGGGTTGCCCGCGGCGGCCGTGCGCGATGATGGAGGAGTCCCCCTTGCAGTTCCTCTTGCGTTCCTCCTCCGGAAAGGTGCCTCATGGCCGCGCGCATCCTGCTGGCCCGCCACGGACAGACCGAGTGGTCCCTGTCCGGCCGACACACGGGCAGGACCGATGTGCCGCTCCTCGAGGAGGGCCGGCGCGGCGCCAAGCTGCTCGGCGAGCGCCTGCACCGGGCACCGTACGAGGGTCTGGCCGGGGTCGAGGTGCGCACCAGCCCGCTGGCACGCGCGCGGGAGACCTGCGAGCTGGCCGGTTTCGGCGACCGCGCCCGGACCTGGGACGCGCTGCTGGAATGGGACTACGGGGCGTACGAGGGCATGACCCCCGCGGACATCCAGGCCGTCCGGCCCGGCTGGCTGATCTGGCGCGACGGTGTGCCGGACGGGGAGTCGCTCGCCGAGGTCACGGCCCGGGCCGACGAGGTGGTCTCCTGGGCACGCGCCGAGGACCGCGACGTCCTGGTCTTCGCCCACGGGCACATCCTGCGCTCCATCGGGGCGCGGTGGCTCGGCCTCCCGGTCGACTTCGCGGCCCGGATACGGCTGAACCCGACCTCGCTGTCCGTGCTGGGCTGGGCCTACGGGGAGCCCGCGATCGAGAGCTGGAACGACCTGGGGCATCTCGCCTGAGGCGGGCCCGCGCCGCCCTCCGGTGCCGCGGCGGGCAACGTTCGCCCGTCGCGGAGCGGTGTCCGGTGCCTGCTCTCGGCGGGCCGGCCGGGCGTCGTCGTACGGGACGTCCTCCGGCTTTGGGCCGGTGCGGCGGCGGGGGGCCACTCCCGTTCGAGCGCGGCCGGAACGGGGGAGCGCCCCGGGCGTCGCGGCGGGGCCGCGCAGCCGGGACCGGAGGAGCGTGCCGGGTGTCGCGGCGGGGCGAACGTCGCCTGCCGCGGCCTCAGGTCATCCGCGGGGACGCGGCGTGTCTGTCCAGGAACGCCGACACCCCGGACGCCCTGCGATGCGGCAGCAGGACCCGTGCCGTGGCCGCCAGCATGGTCTGCACGCGGGACGACTGGACCTCCTCCAGCAGATCCAGCACCCGCATCCCCGCCACCGCGGCCTCGTCCGGCCGGCCACCGCGCGCGAGGTCGTCGGCCAGCTCCGCCGTGTAGAGGGCGATGTTCCGGGTGAAGTGCGGATCCTGCAGCTCGGCCGCGCGCCGCGCATGCCGTGCCGCCCGGGGCCAGTCGCCGAGCGTGGACCAGCACTGCGCCTCCAGGCCCTCCAGTTCGGCCTCGCCGTAGAAGCTCATCCACTCGGGGTCGGTGTCCGAGGGGCCCCGTTCGAAGAAGGCCTGCGCCCGGACCAGCGCCTGCTCGCAGCCCACCCGGTCGGCGAGCCCCGCCCAGCCGCCCGCCTCGCGCAGGGAGAGCAGCGACATCAGCCGGGCCGAGCCCACCGGCCGGGCGACGCGCTGCGCGGCCTGGGCGGCCCGGACCGCCTCGCGCGGCCGGCCCGCGTCGCGCGCGAGGAACGCCGTGTTGCAGAAGGCGTGCGCCTCCAGGCCCGGGTCACCGGTCATCCGGGCGGTCGCCAGTGCCTCCGCGTAGTGGGATCGGGCATCGTCGAAGCGCCCCGAGTCGTGGGCCAGCCAGCCCACGGAGATGGCCAGTTCACCGGCGCCCGAGTAGAGCCGGTCAGCGGTCGTCTGCCGGGTCGCGCCGGCGTCCAGCAGGGTGTAGGCGGCCCGCAGCGGGGCGGCGGCGCGACGGTAGAGACCGTCGGCCCCGTGCCGGTCGTCCAGCAGCCGGATCCGGCGGACGGCTTCTTCCAGGGCGCCCGCGTCACTCGCCCCGGCGCGGTGCACGGGGCGCTGTGCCGCCGTCGCGTCGAGGGCGAGGCCGACAGGCCCCAGTGAGGCGGCGGCCACCGTGGCGCCTCCGCCGGTCATGAACGCGCGACGTAGCACGTCGCTCTCCTCGTAGGTGTCGTGCGGGTTGTGCGGGTCGTACGGGTTCTGTGGTGTATACGGCTCGCACGCCCCGCTGGTCTCGCTCGTGGCGTGCGCCGGGTTCGTGGTGCGCGTCAGGGGCGCGTGCTCGACGTCGCGCGCCCGGCGTCCGCGTACCGACGAGCGGGGCGCGAACCCGAGATCGGTGAGTGTGCGGCCTGGGAACATGTGCAGGAACACCCGTTCGTACGCGTAGTTGGGGCAGCGGATCTCGCCCGCCTCGACCCGGCCGATGTACCGCGCGTCACAGCTGACCTGCTCGCCGATCTCCAGTCCGGCCCGGCGGATCGCCGCGGCGAACTCGGCCGGTGAGCGCTGTCCGCGCAGTCGCCGGAAGACGAGGTTCGGCCGTGCGGGCCGATCGGATGGAGACGAGGTCAGCGGTGACGACGCCATGGCCGGGTCCTCTCGTGCGAACCGTCGAACCATGCCGGATTCGAGGCGGACTGCTGCGAGTTGTCCGCATAGTCTGCCCCGTGTCCGGCGGGCAAGAACGTACCTGCTGTGATGGATCCACCACGCTGAGTTTGGCTACAAACCGGATATCTCATCCGTGATCTGCCATGAAGTGCCATCCTTTGCGGCTGACTTCCGCCGTAGCCCTTGACGGCCTGTCGCGTTGAACGCTGCGGACCGGGAGGCCCCCGACTCCCGACCGCTCGTCCAAGCAGGGGTTTTCGTGGTGGAGGCCGGGATGAAGACCAGCCGGATCAACGATCCTCGTCCGCGACCGGGCGGACCGCCGGACGCACCGGCCGTCGGCTGCGATGTGGTGACGGTGCCGGCGCGACAAGGGCTGGAGGCGGTCGACATCCTGCGGCGCGGGCCGGGCGACGCCGTGGGACCCGTACTGCACGACGACGGCGGCGACACCCTCGGCTTCCTGGTCCCGCCGGGGACGGCGGCCGCGTGGGACGTGCCGGGGAGCATTTGCACCGAGACCGACGGACGTGGACCGACCCTGGCGCCCGAGCCTCCCGTGGAGGGTTCGGACTGGCTGCTGCCGCCCGGCGAGGCCGACCTGGCGACGGACCCCGCGATGCTGCGCGAGGCCCTCGGCGAGGCGGCCCGGATCCTCAGGGCGGCGGACAACTGCCGCTGAGGCCTCCTCCGATACCGGGCGGCAGCGGGTGCGTGCGCCCCGCTCGGCGGGCCACCCCGATAATGACCCCGTGGGAAAGTCCAGGGGCGGCCGACGCAGACAGGCCGAAGCGGAGGCCGTCGTCGAGAGCGTCGACGGCGGGCTCGCCGAGCTCGTCCCCGACCGTGAGCGGGCCCGGGCCTGGACCCTGGTGATCGACGGGGCCCCGCAGTCGCACGTCGACCTGGACGACCCGTGCCACCTGTCCTTCGAGTACCAGCGCCGCCTCGGGCACGTGATCGACCTCGCCGCCCCGCCCGGCCGGCCCGTGCACGCCGTGCACCTCGGCGGCGGCGCCCTCACCCTCGCCCGCTACGTCGCCGCCACCCGGCCCCGCTCCACCCAGCAGGTCGTCGAACGGGACGGCGCCCTCGTCCGGTTGGTCCGCCGCGCGCTGCCGCTGGACCCGAACGCGCGCGTCCGGGTGCGGTCCGCCGACGCCCGTGAGGGCCTCGCCAAGGTGCCGGACGGCTGGGCCGACCTCGTCATCACCGACGTGTTCAGCGGGGCGCGGACACCCGCACACCTGACCTCCACCGAGTTCCTCGACGACGTGCGCAGGGCCCTCAAGCCCGGCGGGGTCCACGCCGCCAACCTCGCCGACGGACCGCCGCTCGCCCACCTGCGCGGCCAGATCGCCACCGCCGCCGCCCGTTTCGAGCAGCTCGCGCTGGTCGCGGACGCGGCGATGCTGCGCGGCAAGCGCTTCGGCAACGCCGTCCTGGTCGCCTCCGACCGTCCGCTGCCGGTCGCCGAGCTGACCCGCCTGGCCGCCTCCGACCCGCATCCCGCCCGCGTCGAGCACGGCAGGACGCTCACCGACTTCACCGGCGGGGCCGCGCCCGTCACGGACCTCGCGGCGGTGGCGTCGCCGGCCCCGCCCCCGTCGGTGTTCGGATGACCGGGTACGGCACGCGGGCGCCGATGACCGACCGCGGCGGTCAGTAGGTCCCGATCTCCACCCGGGGCGGCCCGTCGTGCCAGGTGCAGAACACCGACACCCGGTCCGCGCCCGAGGCGAACTCCACGCGGATCCACGACTCCGTCTTCCACACCTGCATCGACCAGCCCGGCCCGGGCGTCGCCGAGACGAGCGAGGCGGCGGTCTTCCCCAGATCGAAGACCGCCCGGCCGCCATCGGTGTCATAACTCCTCACCCGGCTGGAGGCGCCGGGGGCGGTGCTCGGCGAGGGCGAGGGCGACGACGGCGTGGCGGCGGGGCCCGGTTTCGCGGAGGTGGACGCCGGAGGTGTGCTCGGCTCCCGCCGCTTCGGCGAAGGCGTCCGTTCCGGCACGCCGGCCGACACCTTCGGCTCCCGCGTGGACGCGTCGACGGCCTTGACGGGCAGAGCGCGCGGCGGATCGTAGGCCGTCCCCGCCAGCACGGTATGGACTCCCCACCACGACAGCGTGACCGCCGCGCCCGTGGCGAGCAGCCAGGCCAGTATGTGTACGAGTCCTCTGCGCATCGCGGGCCATACTGCCTCACGGGTCCCACGCGTTGTCCACAAGGGGCCGCGCACGGGGGCCGGTTGTCCCCGTCCGGGGAGTTGTCCACAGGCCTGCGCCCGGCTGTTCGAGATGGCGTACGGTGCGGCGCATGGCAAGTGTGCTCGTGGTCGAGGACGACCAGTTCGTACGCTCGGCGCTGATCCGGCACCTGACCGACGCCGCGCACGCCGTGCGCAGTGTGGGGACGGCCCTGGAGGCGCTGCGCGAGGTCGCCCACGTCCGCTTCGACGTGGTGATCCTGGACCTCGGACTGCCCGATCTCGACGGGTCCGAGGCCCTGAAGATGCTGCGCGGGATCACGGACGTGCCGGTGATCGTGGCCACGGCCCGGGACGACGAGACGGAGATCGTCCGGCTGCTGAACGCCGGGGCGGACGACTACCTGACCAAGCCGTTCTCCGTCGAGCACCTGTCGGCCCGTATGGCGGCCGTGCTGCGCCGCGCCCGCTCCGGCGCCGCGGACGGGGAGCCGCCCCCCGTGATCCGGGTCGGCGGCCTGACCGTCGACCCACTGCGCCGCAGGGCCGAACTGGACGGCGCGCGGCTCGACCTCACCCGCCGCGAGTTCGACCTGCTCGCCTTCCTGGCCAGCCGGCCCGGCGTCGTCGTGCCCCGCAAGGAGCTGCTCGCCGAGGTGTGGCAGCAGTCGTACGGCGACGACCAGACCATCGACGTCCATCTGTCCTGGCTGCGCAGGAAACTGGGCGAGACGGCGGCGCGTCCGCGCTATCTGCACACCCTCCGGGGCGTCGGAGTGAAGCTCGAACCACCGGGGGCGGGGGCGCCGCGATGAGGTGGGCCCTGGTCAAGGTGTCGCTGGCGGTGACCACCATGGTCGTGGTGGCCTTCGCGGTGCCGCTCGGACTCGTCATCCGCGAGATGGCCCGCGACCGCGCCTTCTCGGACGCCGAGCGGGAGGCCGCTGCCGTCGCCCCCGCCCTGTCCATCACCACCGACCGCGACCAGCTCGAACGGGTCGTCGCCTCCGCCGGCTCCGACGCCGGGATGGCCGTGCACCTCCCCGCGGGCGACGGCCGGGAGGCCCTCGAACTCGGGCGGCGCCGCGCCGCCGACGAGGACATCGCGGCGGTGCGGACGCTGGGCCGCGCCTCCACCACCGCCGTCCCCGGCGGCTCGACGCTGCTCCAGCCGGTCGCGCTCAGCACCGGCAAGATCGCGGTCGTCGAGGTGTACGTGCCGGAGTCCGAGGTCACCAACGGCGTGGGCACGGCCTGGGCGGTGCTCGCCGCGGTCGGGGTGGCGCTGGTCCTCGGCTCGGTCGCGGTCGCCGACCGGCTGGGCGTCCGCATGGTCCGCCCCGCGCAACGCCTCGCCGAAGGCGCGCACGACCTGGGGGAGGGCCGCCTGGGCGCCCGCGTGCCCGAGGAGGGCCCGACCGAACTGCGGCTCGCGGCGATCGCGTTCAACTCGATGGCCGACCAGGTCGTCCAGCTCCTGGCGAACGAGCGGGAGCTGGCGGCCGACCTGTCCCACCGGCTGCGGACGCCCCTGACCGTGCTGCGGCTCAACACCGCCTCGCTCGGCGAGGGACCGGCCGCCGACCAGACCCGGACCGCCGTCGAGCAACTGGAGCGCGAGGTCGACACCATCATCCGTACGGCGCGGGAGGCCAAGCCGCAGACGGCCGCGGCCGGTCCGGGCGCGGGATGCGACGCGGCCGAGGTGGTCCGGGAGCGGATGGCGTTCTGGTCCGCGCTCGCGGAGGACGAGGGCCGCAAGTGGCGGGTGGCCGGGGCCGACCGGCCGGTGCGCATACCCGTGGCCCGCGCCGACCTGGCCGCCGCGCTCGACGCGCTGCTCGGCAACGTCTTCCGGCACACCGCGGAGGGCACCGCCTTCGCGGTCGACGTGCACAATGGCGAGGACGCGGTGATCGTCCTCGTCTCCGACGCGGGCCCCGGCATACCCGACCCCGAGACGGCGATGGCGCGGGGCCGCGGCTCCGGCAGCGACGGCTCGACCGGGCTCGGCCTGGACATCGTGCGCCGGCTCGCGGAGTCCACCGGCGGAGACGTGCGGATCGGTTCCTCGGTGCTCGGCGGCACCGAGGTGCGCATCTGGATCCAGCTGGACGGCCGCGCCCCCGCGGGCCGAGGGCACCGCCAGCTGCGGCGTCGCCGCCCCGGCAGGCTCACCGCCGTCTACCACCGCTCACGGTCCCACTGACCGCTCTCGTGAGGGCCCCTCACGTGTCGGTCACGTTTCGACAAATGGAGGGACCGGCTCTTGACGTATGACCGGACATGAGGCTGTCATTGCGCCACCGTGTTCGGTCAAGTTGATTTCTGGTTGATTGCGACCGGAATTCACGCCACACCCTCGTGGCCGAACCCTGCCCTCAGGAGCCGTTCATGCACGACCTCTCTCCCTCCGGTGTCTCCCTCCCCGCACCCAGCCGCCGCACCCTGCTGCGCGGAGTGGGCGGTGCGGCCCTGCTCGGAGCCGGCATACCCCTGCTGAGCGCCTGCGGCGGCAGCGGCGCGTCCGCCGACCCGAAGACGGTCAGCCTCGGCTCCAACTCGTCGGACGCCGTGCCGAAGAAGGCGTTCGCCGAGATCTACGCCGCCTTCACCAAGAAGTCCGGCATCAAGGTCGACGTGAACACCAAGGACCACAACACCTTCCAGGAGCAGATCAACTCCTATCTGCAGGGCACGCCCGACGACGTGTTCACCTGGTTCGCCGGCTACCGCATGCAGTTCTTCGCCTCGAAGAAGCTGGCCACGCCGATCGACGACGTGTGGGAGAAGATCGGCGGCAACTTCCCCGAGGCGATGCACAAGCTCAGCAAGGGCGAGGACGGCAAGTACTACTTCGTGCCGCTGTACTCGTACCCGTGGGCGGTGTTCTACCGCAAGAGCCTCTTCGCCCAGCACGGCTACGAGGTCCCCACCACCTGGGACGACTTCGTAGCCCTGTGCAAGCGGATGCAGAAGGACGGGCTGGTCCCGATCGCCTTCGGCGACAAGGACGCCTGGCCCGCGATGGGCACCTTCGACCAGAT
Organism: Streptomyces sp. NPDC096046; assembly: GCF_040303285.1. Taxonomy (NCBI): domain Bacteria; kingdom Bacillati; phylum Actinomycetota; class Actinomycetes; order Kitasatosporales; family Streptomycetaceae; genus Streptomyces; species Streptomyces sp. NPDC096046. The sequence goes on from NZ_JBEOSZ010000011.1 coordinate 76,024, forward strand.
CAACTTCCGCACCAACGGCTACGACTTCCACGTCGAGCTGATGGCCGGCAAGGCCTCCTGGACCGACGCCAAGGTGCGCAAGGTGTTCGACCACTGGACGGAGATCCTGCCCTACCACCAGGAGGGCGCCGTCGGCCGCACCTGGCAGGACGCCGCGCAGACCCTGGTGGCCAAGAAGGCCGGCATGTACCTCCTGGGCACCTTCGTCGGCCAGCAGTTCACCGACAAGGCCGACCTCGACGACCTGGACTTCTTCGCCTTCCCGGAGATCGACCCGCAGTTCGGGCAGGACACCGTCGAGGCACCCACCGACGGCTTCATGCTCTCCAAGGCGCCGAAGAACCGCGCGGGTGCCGTCAAGCTCCTGGAGTACCTGGGCACGCCCGAGGCCGAGGAGATCTACCTCAAGGCCGACTCCAGCGTGGTGGCCGCCTCCACCAAGGCCGACACCTCCTCCTACACCGCGCTGCAGAAGAAGTCCTACGAGATGATCTCCGGCGCGAAGAGCCTGACACAGTTCATGGACCGCGACTCCCGCCCGGACTTCACCGCCACGGTGATGCAGCCCGCGCTGCAGAACTTCGTCCGCAACCCCAAGAACATCGACAGCATCCTCTCGTCGATCGAACGACAGAAGAAGACGATCTTCGCCTCCTCCTGACCGAACGGAGACTCGACGACTCGGATCCCACATGACTGCCACCCCCGCGAAGGCTCCGGAGCCGGCCGCCCAGCCGGCTCCGGCACCCGCCCCCGCACCCGCGCCCGCCAAGACGCCCCACGGCCACCGGCGGCTGCTCACCCGCCGCGACCGCCTCACGCTCGGCCTGATGGCGGGCGTGCCGACGATCCTGCACGTCGCCCTGGTGTGGCTGACGGCGCTGGCCTCGATCGCGCTGGCCTTCACCACCTGGGACGGCATCGGCTTCGACGCCATCAAGTGGGTCGGACTGCACAACTTCAGGGAACTGTTCACCAGCAACCCGCAGTTCTGGCCCGCCGTCGAGCACAACGTCGTCTGGTTCGTGGTGCTCATCCTGCTGCCCACGCCGTTCGGCCTGTTCCTGGCCGTGCAACTGGACAAGAAGATCCGCTTCAGCCGCGTGTACCAGACCGCGTTCTTCCTGCCGGTGGTGATGTCGCTGGCGGTCATCGGATTCGTCTGGCAGCTGATCTACAACCCGGACACGGGCCTGATCAACAGCCTGATCGGCGCCAACGAGCCCGGCCACTACATCGACTGGATCGGCGACCCGGACCTCAACCTCTGGGCCATCCTCGTCGCCGCCTCCTGGCGGCACGCCGGCTACATGATGATCCTGTACCTGGCCGGCCTGAAGAGCGTCGACCCCGCCCTGCGGGAGGCCTCCGCGCTGGACGGCGCGAGCGAGTGGCAGACGTTCAAGAACGTCATCTTCCCGACCCTGCGCCCGACCAACACCGTCGTCCTGGTCGTCACGATCATCGAGGCCCTGCGCGCCTTCGACCTGGTGTTCGTCTTCAACAAGGGCGCTCAGGGCACCGAACTGCTGTCGATCCTGGTCACCAACAACATCATCGGCGAATCCAGCCGCATCGGGTACGGCTCCGCCATCGCCGTCGTCCTGCTGGTGATCTCCCTCGTGGTGATCATCCCGTACCTGGTCGCCACCTTCCGGAAGGAGCGGCGCGCATGAGTACCCTGAGCGCCCCGCGCAAGCAGCGCGCCCCGATCCGCCCCGCCCGGATCCTGCTGCACACCTTCCTCGTCGTCACGGCGCTGGCCTGGCTCGCGCCCCTGCTGTGGGCCCTGCTCGCGGCGATGCGGCCGTACGCGGAGACCAGCACCAAGGGTTACGTGTCCTGGCCCGACAAGCTCACCTTCGACAACTTCACGAACTCCTTCCAGCAGTCGGACATGCTGCACTACTTCGGCAACACCCTGCTGATCGCCATCCCGGCCGTGCTGCTGACACTGCTGCTGTCGTCGATGGTCGCCTTCTACGTCAGCCGCTTCGACTTCCGCCTCAACCTGTTCCTGCTGCTGGTGTTCACGGCCGGCAACCTGCTGCCCCAGCAGGTCATCATCACCCCGCTGTACCGGCTCTACCTGCTGATCGACCTGCCCGGCATCACCATGAGCGGCAAGCTCTACGACTCCGCGCTCGGCCTGGTCCTCATCCACGTGGCGTTCCAGTCCGGCTTCTGCGCCTTCGTGCTGAGCAACTACATGCGCTCCCTGCCGCACGAGCTCACCGAGGCCGCCCTCGTCGACGGCGCCTCCGTCTGGCGCCTGTACTGGCAGATCGTGCTGCCGCTGTGCAAGCCCGCGATGGCCGCCCTCGCCACCCTGCTCTCCATCTGGATCTACAACGACTTCTTCTGGGCCATCGTGCTCATCTCCACCGGCGAGAACATGCCGATCACCTCGGCCCTGAACAACCTCTCCGGCCAGTACTTCACCGACCCCAACCTGGTCGCCGCCGGCGCCCTGCTCACCGCGATCCCCACCCTGATCGTCTACTTCGCGCTCCAGCGCCAGTTCGTCAGCGGCCTCACCCTGGGCGCCAACAAGGGCTGACGTCCATTCCCCGGAAGAGGAACCCCGTGGCCACCGCCGCCGTCCCAAGGCCCGGTGGCCACAGCCAACCCGGCCAGGGCCCGGCCGAGTTCACGGGAGCGGCCCGCCGGTGGCGGCGTCCTGTCCGAGCACTCCCCGCTGCGAGGGTGTGGGGCGCGGCACTCCCCTAAGCGTGCCGCGCCCCCGCCCCCCGTCGGTCAGACCGCCTCCACCTCGGGCAGTGACCCGGTCCGCGCCGCCCTGCCGTACCACAGGGCGCTCGTCTTCGGGGTGCGCTCCAGCGTCGCGTAGTCCACGTAGACCGCGCCGAAGCGCTTGCCGTAGCCGTACGACCACTCGAAGTTGTCCATCAGCGACCACAGGTAGTAGCCGCGGACGTCCGCGCCGTCGGCGATCGCCCGGCGCACCGCCGACAGGTGGCCGTGCAGATAGGCGACACGCTCCGGGTCGTGCACCCGGCCGTCGGAGTCGATCTTGTCGTCGTAGGCCGCGCCGTTCTCCGTGATGTAGAGCGGCAGGCCCGGCGCCTCCCGGGTGTAGCGCATGATCAGCTCGTGCAGTCCGGTCGGGTCGATCGTCCAGCCCATCTCGGTGCGGTCGCCGGGCGTCTGGTGGAAGGCGACGTCGTCGGCGGCCGGCCACGGCGAGTGGTCGCTCGCCCCGTGGCCGTCGGCGCGCGGCGCCTTCGCCGACGCGTCCGCGGCCGAGACCAGCGCGGGCGTGTAGTAGTTGAGGCCCAGCGCGTCCAGCGGCTGGTTGATCAGCTCCAGGTCGCCGTCGAGGACGTGGTCCCAGTCCGTCAGGCCCGCCGTCGCCACGTACAGCGACTCCGGGTAGGCGCCGTGCAGCATCGGCCCGTGGAACACGCCGTTGGCCAGGTCGTCGATCCTGCGGGCCGCCGCCAGATCCGCCGGGTCCTGCGAAAGAGGCCGCACGACCGAGGAGTTGAGGCTGATCGCGACCGTGTTGCGGGCCGGCATCACCGACCGCAGCGCGGACGCGCCCAGCCCGTGCGCGAGGTTCAGATGGTGCGCGGCACGCAGCGATGCCGCCGGGTCCGTACGGCCCGGGGCGTGCACCCCGGAGGCATAGCCCAGGAACGCGCTGCACCACGGCTCGTTGAGCGTGATCCACTGCTCCACCCGGTCGCCCAGCGCCTCGCCGACGATCTGCGCGTACTCCGCGAACCGGTACGCCGTGTCGCGCTCGGGCCAGCCACCCGCGTCCTCCAGCTCCTGCGGCAGGTCCCAGTGGTAGAGGGTGACGGCCGGCTTGATGCCCTTGGACAGCAGCTCGTCCACCAGCCGGCGGTAGAAGTCCAGGCCCTTCTGCACGGCCGGGCCCCGGCCGGTCGGCTGCACCCGCGACCACGAGACGGAGAAGCGGTAGGCGCCCAGGCCCAGCTCCGCCATCAGCGCCACGTCCTCGCGGTAGCGGTGGTAGTGGTCGACAGCGATGTCACCGGTCTCACCACCGGCCGTCTTGCCCGGCGTATGGCTGAAGGTGTCCCAGATCGACGGCGTACGGCCGTCCTCCCGCACCGCACCCTCGATCTGGTACGCGGACGTCGCCGCGCCCCACAGGAAGGCGGGCGGGAAGGACACCGCGGTGGCCGGGTTCTCGGAGTCAGGCATGGAAGCGCTCCCAAGGGGGTCGTGTGGACCGACGAGTGGAGGGGGAGGGGAAAGGGGCCGAGGCGGCTGTGGTTCGGCCCCCGGGAAGGCAGGACGCAGCGGCAGGACTCAGCCCTTGACGGCGCCCTGCATGATGCCGCCGACGATCTGCTTGCCGAAGATCGCGAAGACGATCAGCAGCGGCAGCGTGCCCAGCAGGGCGCCGGCCATGATCAGCGACTGGTCCGGCGTGTAACCGCGCCCCAGCCCCGCCACCGCCACCTGCACGGTCGGGTTGCCGGTCTGGGTCAGGACCAGGAAGGGCCACAGGAAGTCGTTCCAGGTCTGCACGAACATCAGCATGCCCAGGACGGCCATCGCGGGCCGCGCGGTCGGGAACACCACGTGCCACACCACACGCCAGCTGCTCGCGCCGTCCACCCGGGCCGCCTCGATGATCTCGTCCGGCAGCGCCTGGATCAGGTACTGCCGCATGAAGAACACACCGAACGCGCTCACCAGCGACGGGAAGATCACCGCCTGGAGCTGGTCCGTCCAGTCGAGCTTGGCGACCATCATGTAGAGCGGGATGATGCTGAGCTGCGGCGGCACCATCATCGTGCCGATCACCACCAGCATCGCCGCGCCACGGCCCTTGAAGCGCAGCTTGGCGAAGGCGAATCCGGCGATCGTCGACAGGAACACGATGGTGAACGACGAGATGCCGGCCACCAGGGTGGTGTTGAGGAACGCCTCGCCCAGGTTGGCGTCCGTCCAGGCCACTTCGAGCTTGTCGAAGAGGCCGGAGCCGAACCAGAAGGGCGGCGGGGTCTGCGCCAGGCGCTGGTTGTCGCGCGAGGCGGCGATCGCCGTCCACACCAGCGGGAACAGCGAGATGACGGTGAAGAGGGCGAGGATGACGTACGCCACCGGGCCGGCGTGCAGCTGCCCGCCCGCGCGTGCCGCCTTCATGCCACGTGACCGCTTCGGCGGTTCGGGGACCGCGTCGGCCGGGGGTTTCGTCAGGGTCGTCGTCACGGCCGGTTCTCCTTAGCTACTGGCGCGCAGCCGGCGCGAGATGACGTAGTTGACGACCCCGATCACGATGAGGATCAGGAACATCGTCCAGGCGATGGCGGAGGCGCGGCCCAGGTGCTGGTTGATCCAGCCCTGCTCGTACAGGTACAGGCCGAGCGTCTGGAACTGGTGCTGGGATCCGCCGGAGGCGCCCTTGTTCGCGTCGAACAGCAGCGGCTCGCCGAACACCTGCGAGGCGCCGATGGTCGACACCACGACCGTGAACAGGATGGTCGGACGCAGCGAGGGCAGCGTGACGTGGAGGAACTGCCGCCAGCGGCTCGCTCCGTCCAGGGCCGCGGACTCGTAGAGGTCCTGCGGGATCGCCTGCATCGCGGCCAGGTAGATCAGCGCGTTGTAGCCCGTCCAGCGCCAGATGATGATGCTGGACACGGCGATCTGGGACGGCCACTTGTCGTTCTGCCAGTCGACGTGGTCGATGCCGACGGCGTTCAGCGCCCAGTTGATCATGCCGTAGTCGCGGCCGAAGAGCAGTACGAAGACCAGCGAGGCGGCGGCGATCGACGTGGCGTAGGGGGCCAGCATGACGACGCGGTAGAACGTGGAGCCGCGCAGCTTGTAGTTGAGGATGTGCGCCAGGCCCATCGCCATCAGCAGCTGCGGAACGGTGGAGATGATGCCGATGGTCAGGGTGTTCTTCGCCGCGTTCCAGAAGAAGTCGTCGTCGAAGATGCGGGTGTAGTTGTGCAGGCCCGCCCAGGTCATGTCCGTGGGTGCCGTCAGCTCCACCTGGTGCAGCGAGGCCCAGCCGGTGTACAGCAGCGGGAACAGGCCGAACGCGAGGAAGAGCAGGAAGAAGGGCGAGACGAACGCGTACGGGCTCCAGCGCATGTCGCGCTGCCAGCGACGGGAGAGCCGGGCGCGCTTCTTCCGCGCCGCCTCCGCGTCCGCGTCGGCCGGCGGGCGGCCCGGGGCCGCGCCCCCCTCCTTCACGGGGGGCGCGGCGGTGTCGTGCCTGGTTGCCATTCGGGTCACTGGTCCAGGTTGTTGTCGATGGTCTTGACGGCCGTGTCCCACGCCTCCTCGGGCGACTTGCCCTGGGTGACGAGGATGACGCCGTTGTCCGTCAGACCCTGCTGGATGATCTGGTCCTTCGGGCCGATCGTCTGCACCGGGCTGCTCTTGGCGGCGGCGGCGAAGATGGTGCCGATCGGCGCGTCACCGGTCATCTCGTTCTTGGCGTTCTTCACCGCGTCCGACTCGTAGGCGGCCGGGGTGCTCGGGAAGCTGCCCTGCACGGCGAACAGCTTGGCCTGCTGCTCGGGCGCGGTCAGCCAGGCGGCCAGCTTCGCGGCCTCCTCGGCGTTCTTGCCGGACTTGGGCACCGTGAGGAAGGAACCGCCCCAGTTGCCGGACTTCGGCGACGCGGCCACGTCCCACTTGCCCTTGGCCTCCGGCTTCGACTTGCCCTTGATGTAGCCGAGCATCCACGGCGGGCAGGACATCGCGGCGAACTTGCTGTTGGCGATCGTGGTGTCCCAGGCAGGCTGGAACTGGGTCTGGTTTCCGATCAGTCCGTCCTCGGCCGCCTTGGCGGTGAGGTCGAAGGCGGCCTTCACGGCCGGGTTCGACTTGTAGATGACCTTGCCGGAGGAGTCGTAGAAGCGGTCCTTCTCGCTGCTGAGGATCGCCTGGAGCAGACCGCCGGGGGAGTCCAGGAAGGTGGTGCCCTTCGGCGCCTTCTTCTTGTAGTCCTCGCCGACCTCGACGAGCTTCTTCCAGTCACCGGCCCACAGCTTGGCGACCTCCTCGCGGTCGGTGGGCAGACCGGCCTTCTCGAAGAGGTCCTTGCGGTAGCAGATGGCCATCGGGCCGACGTCCGTGCCCAGGCCGATGGTCTGACCGTCCTCGGTGGTGGCCTGCTGCCACTTCCAGTCGAGGTAGTCGCTCTCCTTGCCGTACTTGGAGAGGTCCAGCAGCTTGGCGGACTGGGTCTTGACGATCTCGGCGATGTTGCCGACCTCGACGCCCTGGATGTCCTGCAGACCGCTGTTGGTGGTCAGGTGGTTGACCAGGGTGGGGTAGTAGTTCTCGTTCCGCTCGACGACCGTCTGCTGGATGTCGATGTCCGGGTGGAGCTTCTCGTACTCCTTGTAGAGGTCGGCCTCCTCGAACCCGAAGGTGCCGAACAGCCCCAGAGTGATCTTGGTCTTGCCGCCGCTGCCGCCGCTGCCGCCCGACGAGGAGCCGTCGTCTCCGCCGTCGTCGGCACAGCCGGCCAGCAGCCCGGCGCCCAGCGACGCGACGGCCGCGACGACCATCGCCTTGCGGGCGGTTCGGATGCGTGCTCGCATGTCGTCCTCCTGTTGCCCTGACGTGCCGACCCCCCGGCCACCTGCATGGTCGGACCGTTTTTCGCGCTTAAGGCTCGGGTGGGGAACGTGCGGGTTGTGTATGTGTCAGGTACTGTGGGAGCGCTCCCACCAGTGATGTGTTGAAGAGTCCCCGGTCGCGGCGGGGGTGTCAAGGGACCGGACAACGAGAGATGCGTTCAGTTATCGGGCTGTTAACTGGACCCGCCCGGGACCGGTGGGAGTCGGGCCGGTGGTGTCAAGCCGGCCGGGGCGCCGGTCGCCCCGGCCCGTCCGGCCGAACCGGAAGGCCGGGGGCGCCGAGCCCTCGTCGGCGGTCATACGGCTGACGAGCCTGTTAAATTCCAGGCCAGTCGCAGAGTGCGGGTGTGGACGGGAAGGCGGAGCCCATGGCAACCCACGGAGCGCGGGGCCGAAGCGGTGGCCGGCCCACTCTCGAAGAGGTGGCGGCGCGCGCCGGTGTCGGGCGCGGCACCGTCTCGCGGGTGATCAACGGCTCGCCCCGGGTCAGCGACGCGACCCGCGCGGCCGTCGAGGCGGCGGTGGCGGAGCTCGGCTACGTCCCCAACACAGCGGCCCGGGCCCTGGCCGCCAACCGTACGGACGCGATCGCCCTGGTCGTCCCCGAGCCGGAGACCCGGTTCTTCGCGGAGCCGTACTTCTCGGACATGCTGAAGGGCGTCGGGGCGGCGCTGTCCGACACGGAGATGCAGCTGCTGCTGATCTTCGCGGGCAGCGACCGGGAACGCCGCCGCCTCGCGCAGTACTTGGCGGCGCACCGGGTCGACGGCGTCCTGCTGGTGTCGGTGCACGCGGACGATCCGCTGCCCGACCTGCTGGCCCAGCTGGAGATTCCGGCGGTGATCAGCGGCCCGCGCTCCTCGACGGAGACCCTGCCGTCGGTCGACTCGGACAACTACGGCGGCGCCCGCCAGGCCGTCGAGCATCTGCTGTCCCGGGGCCGGAGCCGGATCGCCCACATCACCGGCCGCCTCGACGTCTACGGCGCGCAGCGCCGGGTCGACGGCTTCCGCGAGGCCCTGAGCGACGCCGGCCGGTGGGTGGACGAAGGGATGATCGAGGCGGGGGACTTCACCGAGGAGGGCGGGCACCGGGCCATGACCGCCCTGCTGGAGCGTCACCCGGACGTGGACGCGGTCTTCGCCGCCTCCGACGTCACCGCGTCCGGCGCCCGCCGGGCGCTGCGCGAGGCGGGCCGCCGCATCCCGGAGGACGTGGCGCTCGTCGGCTACGACGACTCCGCCATCGCCCGCCACATGGAGCCGCCCCTCACCAGCGTCCGCCAGCCCATAGAGGAAATGGGCCGCCGGATGATAGACCTCCTGCTCACGGAGGTCGCCGACCGCCGTCCCCTCGCGTCCCGCGGCCTGGAGCGCCGGCAGATGGTCCTGGCCACGGAGTTGGTGTCCCGGTCGTCGTCGTGACGGACCGCGTCGTACGGGCTCCTGCCGGTGCACGGTGAGCTGGTCCGTGATCAGGGCCGACCCGGGTGAACGGCTCGGCTGTATACGGGAGTTGATCCCGGCCCGGCGGCGGTCGGTGGGCTGGGACCGGGAAGCCGCCGCAGGCCCCTCCACCCCGTCCGGCACGAACAGCCACCTCCGGAGCGCCGCGCACGCAGGACCAGGAAGCTCCGCCTCGCCGAACCAGCCGTGCCAGGCGATCCCGGACGGGCTGATCACCCCGGGGCAGACGTGGAAGAGCGGGAGCCGCACCGGGGCCCGCACGCCCGGCTCCTCCGTCAGCACCCGGGCCGCCGCCTTCGCCGTTCCACCGGCTCACCCATGGGCCCACGACCGCACGTGCTCACGCCCGAGCCGGTGCCGGGCGGCGTACCAGGTAGGCCGCCGCCGTCACGACCAGAATCGCCATGCACGCGATGAACACCAGCCCCGCGCCCTCCAGACCGATCGGGCCGGTCAGCAGGCCGACGCCGATGACCGGGAGGGAGATGCCCGCGTAGGCCACCACGAACAGGGTCGAGATCACCGCCGCGCGCCGGTGTTCCGGAGAGGCCTCGGCCACCTCGGACAGGGCACCGCGGAACGCCAGGCCCTGGCCGATTCCGCCGACGAGGGCGCTGGCGACCAGCAACGGCATCTGGTCCCACCACAGCGCCCCGGCGAGCAGTCCCAGCCCGGCCAGGAGCACGCCGCAGCCCAGCGGGAGGGAGCGCCGTACACCGACCCGGCCGACCGCCAGTTGCCCGGCCGTCGACGAGAAGAAGGCCAGCGCGACGAGCAGCCCGCTCACGGCGTGGTCGTCCACGTCCAGGGACTCCGCGAGGAAGGCCGGGCTGACCGAGGTGAACACGCCGAACAGGGCGAATCCGGCGAAGGCGGCGGTGGCCGCGGGACCGAACACCGCACGCACCCGCGGGGGCAGCGCGGGCCGCTGCGGGCGTACGGCGCCCAGCGGCCGCCGCTCCCGTACCGTCTCCGCGAGCCGCAGCAGGACGACGGCAGAGGCGGCCACCAGGGCGAGGTGGGCGACGAACGGCAGGTACAGCGGCCAGGGGGCGTACTCCGCGAGCACCCCGGACAGCAGCGGACCGCAGCCCAGTCCGCCCATGTTGGCGGCCGTCGCCACGAACGTGGCCCGCGCGGCACCGCCCTGCGGCGCCAGCTCCATCACGTACGCCGTGGCGGCCCCGGTGAACAACCCGGCGGACAGTCCGGACAGCAGCCGCCCCGCGTACAGCCAGCCGAGCCCGGTGGCGCACAGGAAGCAGACGGCGCTCACCGCCGCGAAGCCCAGCCCGCACAGCAGCACCGGGCGCCTGCCCACGGCGTCCGAGGCGTCGCCGACCAGCAGCAGCACCCCGATCACGGCGAAGGCGTACAGCGCGTACACCACGGTGACGGTCAGCTCGGAGAAGCCGAACTCGTCCTGGTAGAGGGGATAGAGGGGAGTCGGCAGCGTGGTGCCGGCCATGCAGACGGCGAAGACCGCTCCGCCGAGCACACACGCGCGCCATCCCGGGCGTCCACCGTCCATGGCGCCGACGGTAGCCGCGCCCCGCGGACGTCATTTCGACCGGCGCGCTGGAAAACGCTTCAGCCGGTGGCCTCTTTCGAGGCCACCGGCTGAAGACTCAGGGTGAGTGACGGGACTCGAACCCGCGGCATCCTGGACCACAACCAGGTGCTCTACCAGCTGAGCTACACCCACCATGACCGGCTTGGAGATCAGTGTTTGTCTCCGACCGGCCGAGAAAAAGTGTACAGGGTCCGAAGGGGTGCTCGCGCCAGGCTTTCGCATCAGCCCCCGACGGGCCCCTCTGCCGCCTACTGAGCAGGCAGGACGTGCTTCGCGGCGATCGTCCGCGCGGTGTCCGAGTCGGGCCCGGGCTGCGGGACGAACACGGCCTCGCGGTAGTACCGCAGCTCCGCGATCGACTCACGGATGTCGGCGAGCGCGCGGTGGTTGCCGCTCTTCTGCGGGCTGTTGAAGTACGCCCGCGGGTACCAGCGACGCGCCAGCTCCTTGATCGACGACACGTCGACGATCCGGTAGTGGAGGTAGGTCTCCAGCGTCGGCATGTCACGCAGCAGGAAACCGCGGTCCGTGCCGACGGAGTTCCCGCACAGCGGGGCCTTGCCCGGCTCCTTGACGAACTCCCTCACGTACGTCAGGACCTGGTCCTCGGCGTCCTTCAGCGTCGTGCCCCCGGCCAGCTCGGTGAGCAGCCCGGAGGAGGTGTGCATCTGACGCACCACGTCCGGCATCGTCTCCAGCGCCCGCTCCGGCGGCCGGATGACGATGTCCACGCCCTCGCCGAGCACGTTCAGCTCGGAATCGGTCACGAGGGCGGCCACCTCGATGAGCGCGTCGTCCGACAGCGAGAGGCCGGTCATCTCGCAGTCGATCCACACCATGCGATCGTTCATGTGTCTCACCCTACGGCCCGTCGTGTCCCGGCCGGTCCGCCCGGGCCGGGAAAGCCGCGGGGCCCGCGAGGAGGCGTGCTCCTCGCGGGCCCCGCGGCCCGATCACGGCGCGCTGCGCTGCCCGGGCAGGCTCGCCGACAGGGCCGGGGACTGCCCGACCGCGCTCGCCGCCGCCGTACGGCGGGACTGGAGCGGGACGGGGTGCTCCGGGTGCAGCGGCGACGACACCTGGCCGGGCTGGCCCGGATGGTGTCCCGCGTGGCCCGGCATGCCGGACCCCGGACCGCCCGGTGCGCTGTCGGTGTCCTGAGGCCGCTCGCCCTGCGGGCGCCGGGCACGGTACGCCGCCCGGTACGCGGCCGGGGACGAGCCCAGCTGGCGGCGGAAGTGCCCACGCAGGGCGACCGGTGACCGGAAGCCGCAACGCCCCGCCACCTCGTCCACCGAGTAGTCCGACGTCTCCAGCAGGCGCTGCGCCTGGAGCACCCGCTGGGTGATCAGCCACTGCAGCGGAGCACTCCCGGTCAGCGAGCGGAAGCGGCGGTCGAACGTACGCCGGCTCATGTACGCGCGTGCCGCCAGGGTCTCCACGTCGAACTGCTCGTGGAGGTGCTCCAGCGCCCAGGCGACGACCTCGGCGAGCGGGTCGGCGCCGATCTCCTCGGGTAAAGACCGGTCGAGGTAGCGCTCCTGCCCGCCGCTGCGGCGCGGCGGCACGACGAGCCGCCTGGCCAGGGCCCCGGCCGCCTCGTTGCCGTGGTCCGTGCGCACGATGTGCAGGCACAGGTCGATGCCCGCGGCGGTGCCCGCCGACGTCAGCACGTCGCCGTCGTCGACGAACAGCTCACGCGGGTCCACGTGCACCGACGGATAGCGCTTGGCCAGTGTCGGTGCGTACATCCAGTGTGTCGTCGCGGGACGGCCGTCCAGCAGGCCGGCCGCCGCGAGGACGAAGGCGCCGGTGCACAGTCCGACGATGCGGGCGCCCTCCTCGTGGGCACGGCGCAGCGCGTCGAGCGCCTCCTCCGGTGGCGGAGAAGTGATCGAACGCCAGGCCGGCACGACGACCGTGCCCGCGCGTGAGATCGCTTCCAGGCCATGTGGTGCGGTGAGTTCGAGTCCTCCGGTGGTCCGTAGCGGACCGTCCTCGCCCCCGCACACCAGCAAGCGGTAGCGCGGTACGCCGGCGTCCTGGCGGTCAACCCCGAACACCGACAGTGGTATGGAACTCTCGAAAATGGGGCCGCCGCTGAACAGCAGCACCGCGACGATCTCCTTGCGGCGTCGCCCGGAAAGCTTCCGGGCCGCGGCTTCCGGCGCGGCAGTGGAGTCGTGGCTCATACTGCTAAGCCCCCCTCGGTGGTCGCGGCTCCTCGGTTGTGTCGCTCCTGCACGTTTCCCCTCGGTCCTGCACGAGTCCCCCGCCGTAGACAGTCAAGATCGAATCTACTGTGTCCCGTTGCGCCGAAGTGGCCGGTTCGGCACTCGGCACATTGTCGACTTGGCAACTTGGCGTGAAGCATTCGATCACGAAGCGTTGCACTCGTGGGGCGTGCAGGGAAGTGCGCCTTGTCGCGGTGGCCAATCCACGTAGGGTGCGCCGACCCCCTGAGGCCCTTTCCGTGCAGGTCGAACGGGGGTTGGGGGGTGGTGGGACCCGCAGATGCACAGGTGCGAGAAGTTGGCTGAAAAGCAGCGTGCGCGTGCGCGGAAACCGGTCAGCCGACCGGTGTATCTCCTCCGGTGTGCCGTCCGCCGCGGTGCGACCCCGTGCCGGTGCGGTGGCGCCGGCCCCGGTGGGGTGCCCGGTCCTCGGCCGCGAGCCGGGCCGCGCCGCGCTCGGACTGGCGCAGCAGGACCCGGCAGGCGCCCGTGACCGCCGCGAGCCCGAGGGCGGTGCCGGCGGCTCCGGCCGGAGAGGCGCCGTGGACGAGGAGTACCACCGGGACGAGCAGGCAGCTGAAGGCGGCCCAGCGAACCACATCCGTCGCGGTGTCCCGCGGCGGCGGGGTCGCGCGGTCCGCCTCGGCGGCGGGACGTGGTGCGGACATGGGTGCTCCCTTGTGGCGTGACTCACGGGGTTCAACGCGCGGCGGGGGCGTCGGTCACTGGCTGTCCCGATCGCCGCAACGGACAGTTGAATCTCGTGCAAACCGCCTGTACAGCGCAGCAACCATTGCGTTACGGGCGGTGCCTCATGCATGCTCCCTGGAACCCGCACGCACTGTGAGCGGGATCTGGGCTAAGGAGGCGTGCCGCCGTACCCTTGAGGGTATGAGGTTGGGAAGACCATTCCCGGACACAGCTCCGCCGCACACCGTTGTCCCTCCCGTATAAGGATCACAACGCCGAGACAGCCATGGCCGGTCACGAATTCTTCGAACCCGCGGACCGCAAGCGGCCCGTCGCCGATCCCACGGCGGCCGAGCCCCTGGCGGCGGAAGAGCCACGCCATTCCTGCGACCCCGCCTTCAAGCACGGGGTCGTCGTCGGCTTCGACGGCTCCATGTCCAGTGAGCGCGCCCTGGCGTACGCGATCGGCATGGCCCATCGCTCCGCTTCGGGCCTGATCATCGTCCACGTCGCCAACCGGCTGCCGACCACGGTGTGGGCCGGCTGCGAGCCGCCCGTCTTCGTGGACGTGCCGGACCACCGCACCGAGGTGCTCGGTCTGGAGCTGGCCTGTGCGGACTATCTCGCCGAGGTGCCCTGGATCCTCGTCGAGCGCGGCGGTGACATCTGCCACGAACTCGAGGAGGTCGGCCGGGAGTACGAGGCCGACGCGATCGTCGTCGGGTCCACCCACGGCCTCGTGGGCCGCATCTTCGGCTCGGTCGCCGGGCGGCTCGCCAAGCGGGCGCAGCGGCCCGTCATCGTCATCCCCTGAGCTTCAACTCCCTTCGCGCCGCGTGAGTCTCCTCGCGCGCAGAGGTGTTTGTGCCCTTGTGAAGGGCATATACGGAACACCGCACGACTGCACATGCGCGAAGGGGGCCCGCCGTGGCCAAAGACGTCTCCGCGGGAAGTGGAATCACGACCGTGGCCGGTCGACTCGCCCTCGGAGTCACCCTGCTGGCCTTCGGGCTGGGGAACACCGCCGTGATCGACGGCGTGTCAGCCGCTGACGCCCTCTCAATCGCCCAGTACGTGGGGGGAGTCGCCCTGTTCCTCGCCGGGATGGTGGCCCTGCGCGAGGGCGACACCGCCGGTGGTACGGCGTTCTCGGTGCTCGGCGCGCTGTGGTTCACCTGGGCCGTGTCCGAGGTCGCCGCCGGCAACGGGGCAGGGATGTTCCTGCTGTTGTTCGCTCTGGTGGCGCTGTCTCTCACGCCGGCCGGCGGGGATCGGCTCGGGCGGGGCGTATACGGACTGTTCTTCGTGTCGCTGCTGCTGCTCGCGGTCGCCGCGTTCGCGGAGAACGACGGGCTCACCAAGGTCTCGGGCTGGTTCGCCGTCGCCGCCGGGGCGGTGGCCTGGTACGCGGCGACCGCGGCGCCGGCGCACTGGCCGACGGCGCTCCCGCGACGCGCTGCCGGCCGGGGAGTGACGGCCACCGGTTAGCCGCGCGGGCCGGGGAGTTGGGCGGCTTCCCGGCGCTGAAGACGGACCCCCCGTGCGTGTGGTCGCAGCACGTGGGGGTCCGTCCCTCTTTGTTCGGCCTGTGCGGGCGGGTGGGGGCTTGTAGCGCCGGCCGCGCGGGCCCGCGCATCCGCCGGGCGGCAGTTCGCGGGCTGTGGGCCGGTGCGCGCGCAGTCCCCGTGCCCCGGAAAGGAGTGCCTCTACTCCACCGTCACCGACTTCGCCAGGTTGCGGGGCTTGTCGATGTCGCGGCCGAGGGCCAACGCCGTGTGATACGCGAGGAGCTGGAGCGGGATGCCCAGCAGGATCGGGTCCAGCTCGTCCTCGTTCTTCGGGACGACGATCGTCTCGTCGGCCTTCTCCTGGTGCTGGTGGGCCACCGCGAGGATCCGGCCGCTGCGGGCCTTGATCTCCTCCATGGCCGCGCGGTTCTTCTCCAGCAGGTCGTCGTCCGGCACGATCGCGACCGTCGGCAGGGCGGGCTCGATCAGGGCGAGCGGGCCGTGCTTGAGCTCGGAGGCCGGGTAGGCCTCGGCGTGGATGTAGGAGACCTCCTTGAGCTTCAGGGAGGCCTCACGGGCCACGGGGTAGCCCCGGACGCGGCCGATGAAGAGCATCGAGCGGGCCTCGGCGAACTGCAGGGCCAGCTTCTTGACGTCGTCCTCCTGCTTCATGATCTCGGCGATCTGCGCGGGCAGCCTGCGCAGGCCCTCGATGATCCGCTTGCCGTCGCGGACCGACAGGTCGCGGGTGCGGCCCAGATGGAGGGCGAGGAGGGCGAAGGCGACGGTGGTGTTGGTGAAGCACTTGGTGGAGACGACGCAGACCTCGGGGCCGGCGTGCACGTAGATGCCGCCGTCCGCCTCGCGGGCGATCGCCGAGCCGACCACGTTCACCACGCCCAGGACGCGGGCGCCCTTGCGCTTGAGCTCCTGCACGGCGGCCAGCACGTCGTAGGTCTCGCCGGACTGGGAGACCGCGATGTAGAGGGTGTCGGGGTCGACGACCGCGTTGCGGTAGCGGAACTCCGAGGCGGGCTCGGCGTCGGCGGGGATGCGGGCCAGCTCCTCGATCATCTGGGCGCCGATCAGGCCCGCGTGGTACGAGGTGCCGCAGCCGAGGATCTTCACGCGGCGGATCCGCCGGGCCTCGCGGGCGTCCAGGTTGAGGCCGCCCAGGTGCACGGTGGAGAAGCGGTCGTCGATGCGGCCGCGCAGCACGCGGTCCACGGCGTCGGCCTGCTCGTGGATCTCCTTGTGCATGTAGGTGTCGTGGCCGCCCATGTCGTAGGAGGCGGCCTCCCACTCGACGGTGGTGGGTTCGGCGGTGGTGCGGGTGCCCTCGGTGGTGTACGTGCGGAAGTCGTCGGCTTTCAGGGTCGCCATCTCGCCGTCGTCCAGGGTGACGATCTGGCGGGTGTGGGCGACCAGGGCGGCGATGTCCGAGGCGACGAACATCTCCTTCTCGCCGATGCCGAGCACGACCGGGGAGCCGTTGCGGGCGACGACGATGCGGTCGGGGAAGTCGGCGTGCATGACGGCGATGCCGTACGTGCCCTCGATCAGCCGGAGCGTCTCGCGGACCTTGTCCTCCAGCTTGGTCGCCTGCGAGCGGGCGATGAGGTGGACGAGGACCTCGGTGTCGGTCTCGGAGAGGAACTCGACGCCGTCCGCCTCCAGCTTGCGGCGCAGGTCGGAGGCGTTGTCGATGATGCCGTTGTGGACGACGGCGACCTTGCCCTCGGCGTCCAGGTGCGGGTGGGCGTTCACGTCGGACGGGGCGCCGTGCGTGGCCCAGCGGGTGTGGGCGATGCCGGTCGTGCCCTTGAAGCGGGCCGGGACCTTGGCCTCCAGGTCGCGCACGCGGCCCTTGGCCTTGACCATCTTCAGGCGGCCGCTCGAAGGGGTGGTGACGACGAGGCCCGCGGAGTCGTAGCCGCGGTACTCCAGGCGCTGGAGGCCCTCCAGGAGCAGGGGCGCGACGTCACGCTTCCCGATGTAACCGACGATTCCGCACATGTGTAGGTATTCCTAGCCGTAGACGATGCGCCGCAGCTGCCGGAGCGAGAGCTCCGGCGGGGCCACCGCGCGGTATGTGAGATCCGCCTCGATCCGCTCGAAGATCGCCGCGTTGACCAGGCCCTGGGCCTGGAGCTCGCGGTGGCGGCGACGGACGTACTCCTCGGTCGTCTCGTCGAAGTAGGCGAGCACGTCCTGGATCACGCGCAGCGCCTCGCCCCGGTTGAGGGGCGTGGACCGCGTCAGGTGATCAACGAGTTCGTCGTGCACTCGCTAGATCCTGGGGTACCGGCGCCGATTTCGCAAGAAATCTGCCCGGTTTCGGGCAGACATCCGTGGTGAGCCTTTAGGTGAGCGTTGAACGCGTGCCATGAGGGCGTGTTCGTGACGCGTCCACGCCACGCCGGCGGTGTGCGGCACCGCCGGGACCGGTGACCAGGTCGACCACTTCACGGTGGCGCGCCGGGCGAAGCAGTGCCCCCGCCCGCCCGGGGTGTCACATGCGCTTGAGGACCGCCTGCTTGGCCAGGGTGAACTCCTCGTCCGTCAGCACGCCGATGCGGTGCAGCTCACCGAGCTCGCGCAGGCGGCGCAGCAGGGCGTCGTGGTCGTCCTCGGCGGACGCGCCCGAAGGAGGGGGCAGCTCCGGCCGCGGGTCCACCGGGTGGGCGGCGGCGGCCCGGGCCGGGTGCGGAAGCCTGGCCTGGACCGCCGCCGCGACCAGCGCCATCAGCGGGTCCTTCTTGAACCCCCACAACTCCACGGCGTTGGGGTCGTACTTGGGCGGGGTCTTGGTGGGCGCGTGCCGCACGGTGAAGCGCAGATGGCCGTTCTCCAGGCCGGCCGCCGGGTGCCACTCCACGTCCGTGATGTCGGCGAGCGCGAGGGTGCGGGCGCCGGCGGCGGCCTTGGCGTCCTCCGTCTTCCAGTTCCACTCCAGGCGTATGCGCTCGCCGTCGAAGCTCGCGGTGCCGTCCCCGGCGGAGACCGAGAGTGGCACGGCGGGGCCGGGCAGCAGGTACGCGTCGACCGGCTCGGCGGGAACCTGGTCGAGAAGCAGGGCGTTGCGGACCTCGTCCGCGACGTACTCGGCGACGCCGTAGCGGTCGGACTCCACGATCAGCTGGTACGGATCGTGGGGCTCGGTGAGCCGGCCGCCCGTGGCGTGCGTCAGCGGATCCGCGCCGTCCCTCAGGCGCAGCCTCAGCCGGCCGCTCCTCTTGCCCTGTTCGAACGAGATGCCTGCCAACGCCTTCAGTGGGACGACCAGTTCACCAAGTTCCCTGCGCAGCACACTGACGTTCTTGTCCCGTCCGGGGGTCAGTCGCAGGGCGTCGCCGTCGAAGATCCACGAGCCGTCCTTCTGGATGATTTCCGCCATGGGGGTGGATTGTTCCATCAGTGGCCCGGGATAGTGGTCCAGACCTCTTGGAGCTCAACGGCTCATGGAAGGGACGGTTTTGTGAGAGACGGTCTTGTGAGACAGCACCACAGAACGCTTCACCTTCTCGGTTCCCTGCTGATGGTCGCGATGGGCACCTCGGTGACAGGGGCCGCTCCCGCACCGGAGGCATCCCCCACCCCGCTCGACCGGGTGGTCCCCGCGCCGGCCTCGGTCGCCCCGGCCGGATCCCCGTACCGGATCACCCGAGGCACACACATACGCGTCGACGACTCCCGCGAGAACCGCCGCGTCGGCGAGTACCTCGCGAAGATCCTGCGCCCGTCGACCGGCTATCGCCTGCCCGTCACCGCCCACGGCGACGGAGGCATCCGACTGCGCCTCGCCAAGGGCTCCTTCGGCGCTGAGGGCTACCGCCTCGACAGCGGCCGCAAGGGCGTCACCATCACCGCCGCCGAGACCGCCGGCCTCTTCCACGGCGTGCAGACCCTGCGTCAGCTGCTCCCCGCGTCCGTCGAGAAGGACTCCGCCCAGCCCGGCCCGTGGCTCGTCGCGGGCGGCACCATCACGGACACCCCGCGCTACGGCTGGCGCGGCGCCATGCTCGACGTCTCACGCCACTTCTTCACCGTCGACCAGGTCAAGCGCTACATCGACCAGCTCGCCCTCTACAAGATCAACAAGCTGCATCTGCACCTCAGCGACGACCAGGGCTGGCGCATCGCCGTCGACTCCTGGCCGCGCCTGGCGGCCTACGGCGGCTCCACACAGGTCGGCGGCGGCCCCGGCGGCTTCTACACCAAGGCCGACTACAAGGAGATCGTGCGGTACGCCGCCTCCCGCTACCTGGAGGTCGTGCCCGAGATCGACATGCCCGGCCACACCAACGCGGCCCTCGCCTCCTACGCCGGACTGAACTGCGACGGGGTGGCGCCTCCGCTCTACACCGGCACCGAGGTCGGCTTCAGCTCGCTGTGCGTCGGCAAGGAGATCACGTACGACTTCGTGGACGACGTGATCCGGGAGGTCGCGGCCCTCACCCCGGGCAAGTACCTGCACATCGGGGGTGACGAGGCGCACTCCACCAGCCACGAGGACTACGTGACGTTCATGGACCGGGTGCAGCCGATCGTCGCGAAGTACGGCAAGACGGTCGTCGGCTGGCACCAGCTGACCGGGGCGACCCCGGCGAAGGGGGCTCTCGCCCAGTACTGGGGGCTGGACAGCACCGGTGCCGAGGAGAAGGCGCAGGTGGCACAGGCCGCGCAGAGCGGGACGGGGCTCATTCTGTCTCCGGCCGACCGGGTCTATCTCGACATGAAGTACACCAAGGACACGCCGCTGGGGCTGTCCTGGGCGGGGTACGTCGAGGTGAAGCGGTCCTACGACTGGGATCCGGGTGCGTATCTGCCGGGGGTGCCCACGGGTGCCGTACGGGGGGTCGAGGCGCCGCTGTGGACGGAGACCATCGAGGACTCCGGGCACATCGAGTACATGGCGTTCCCACGGTTGCCGGGTGTCGCCGAGCTGGGGTGGTCGCCGGCCGGCACGCATGACTGGGAGCGGTACAAGGTGCGGCTTGCCGCGCAGGCTGAGCGGTGGAACGCCCTGGGCATCGAGTGGTACCGGTCGCCGCAGGTGCCGTGGGGTTCCGCCGGTCGGTGATTCGTCCGCGGTTGCGTGCGGGCTTGTCGCGCCCACGCGGCGGAGCCGCACATCGACACAGCCCCGCGCCCCTGAAAGGACCGGCACCCCGGGGGACCGTACTCCGGGGTGCCCGTCCGTCTGTGGGTCAGAACCCCGCGATCGGGTTCTCCAGGGTGCCCACCAGCTGGAGGGCGCCCGACGGGTCCGACAGGTCGACCATCTGCTCGTTGTTGCGGAGTTGCAGGCGGTTGAGGCAGGAGAGGGCGAACTCGGGGGCGAACATGTCGTACTGCCGGAACCTGTCGGCGAGTTCCGGTTTCGACTCCTGGTACGCACGGGTGACCTCCGCGACCGTGCGCCAGAAGTCGTCCTCCTCCAGAAGGCCCTCCGTGGCGAGGTTCGCCGCGAGGAAGCGGAAGAAGCAGTCGAAGACGTCCGTGAAGATCGACAGGAGCTTCTTGTCCTCCGGGACCTCCACCCGCAGCCGCTCCACCGTCGGCGGCAGCACCGCGTCCGGGTCCATGACCGCGATCTCCTCGGCGATGTCCTTGTAGATCGCGCGCCGCACGACCCCGTCCTTCAGCACCAGGATGACGTTCTCGCCATGCGGCATGAACACCAGGTCGTAGGCGTAGAAGCTGTGCAGGAGGGGCGTGAAGTAGGCCTGGAGGTAGCGGCGCAGCCACTCCTTCGGGGTGAGGCCCGACCGTTCGATCAGCGCGCCCGCGACGGACGATCCCTGGTGGTCGACATGGACCAGGGCCGCCATGGTGGCCAGGGACTCGCCCTCCTGGAGGGAAGGCACCGGGCTCTCCCGCCACAGCGCGGCGAGCATCTTGCGGTACGGCGAGTAGCGGTCCGTCGCCTGCTCGTACTCCAGGTGCCGGTAACCGACCGCCGCGCGCTCCCGGATGATCGACAGGCCCGTGGACTTCAGCACCGGGTCGCCCTCGATCAGCTGGGCCAGCCAGTCGTTGATCGCCGGGGTGGCCTCCATGTAGGCCGCCGACAGACCGCGCATGAAGCCCATGTTGATGACCGACAGAGCCGTTTTGACGTAGTGCTTCTGTGGGCTCGTCCGGTTGAAGAAGGTCCGGATGGATTGCTGGGCCAGGTACTCGTCGTCGCCCTCGCCCAGGCACACGAGGTGCTTGCGGGCCACCTCGGCGGCGAAGGTGACGGTCAGCTTGTTCCACCACTGCCACGGGTGGACCGGGATGAACAGGTAGTCGGCCGGGTCCAGATCCTGGTCGCGCAGGACGCCGTGGAAGCGCTCGACCGTCTCCGCGCCCAGCTCCTCACGCAGGAAGGACTCGTACTCGATGCCGACACCGGCCGTGAACGCGGCCCGTGACCTGTGCGCGGCCAGCCACACCAGGCGGACCGGGCTCGCCGTCTCCGGCGCGTACGACAGGTACTCGTGAATGCCGAAGCCCAGCCGCCCGTTGTTGGCGACGAAGCAGGGGTGGCCCTCGGTCATCGAGGTCTCGATGGTCTGGAAGTCGCCGCGCGCCAGCTCGGCCGCCGTGGTCTCCGGCTTGGTGAGCTTGTAGCAGGTGCCGGAGAGGGTGGAGGAGATCTCCTCCAGGTAGACCGGCAGGATCTCCTCGCTCAGTCCCAGGGACTTCTGCAGTTCGATGAAGAAGTCCAGGGCGGCCAGCGGGAGTTCGGTGTCGTCCCGGTGCCGGGTGATGGACTCGGCGTCGACCTGCCAGTGGTCCAGGGCCCGGCGGGCCGCGGAGAAGCGGTAGCTCGTCAGGCCGTCGTCGCTGCGGACGACGTACCGCTCCCCGTCCTTCTCGGGGGTGATCAGCCGCTCGTGCGCGAACTCGGCGAGCGCTTTGCGGATCAGGAGGCGGTTGGCCCGCGCCCAGCGGTGGGGGGACAGATGCGCTACGGCGTCGGACAGGGTCATACGGCTACTCCTCGGGCGGCCAGGAACTGCTCACGCGTGCAGAAGCTCAGCAGCGCGCGCTTCTCCGGCTTGTCGATCTCGCGCTCGGCCACGAAGCCGACGGCCTCGTTCAGCGCGTGGACTGCCTTGTTGCTCACGTCGGGCTCCACCACGACCCGGCGGGTGCGCGGGTCGGCGAACAGCTCGTCCATCACGGCGGTGATGACGGCCTTGGTGAAGCCGTGGATCGGCCGGTCGGTCGGCGCGACCAGGAAGTGCATGCCGACATCGCCGGGCGCCGGGTCGTACAGCCCGACCAGCTCGACGTACCGGGGGTCGTATGTCTCCATCAGGAACGCGGGCCGGCCCTCGTGCAGACCGAGGTACGCGTGGTGGTGCTCGTGCGCAGCGATCCGCATGTACTCGCGCTCGACGTCCGGGAGTTTCGCGTCCTGCATCATCCAGTAGGCCGCCTTGGGGTGGGTGACCCAGGAGTGCAGCAGAGCGGCGTCCTTCAGGGGGTCGAGGGGGCGGACGGTGAGCGTTCCGATGCCGGTGCTCATACGGCGAACTCCTGGAACGCGATCGTCTTCTCCACCGGGTAGTACTCGCTGCCGAGCAGCTCGCGGATGATGTACGCGTTCCGGTAGGGGCCCATGCCCAGGTCGGGGCTGGTGATGCTGTGCGTGTGGACGCCGGCGTTCTGGAGGAAGATCCCCCGGCCGGTGACGTCGATCGCGTAGTTGCGGGCGACGTCGAAGTTGCCCTGCGAGTCGTAGACCAGGCGGTCCTTGACGGGCGCCAGGAACTCCGGCTCGGCGTACCGGTAGCCGGTGGCCAGCACCAGGCCCTGCGAGTCCAGTTCGAAGTCCTTGCCCTGCTCCTCCTGGCGAAAGCCCAGGGTGTACGTGCCGTTCTCGTGGCGGGCGCTGTTGAGCGAGCAGTTGGTGAGCAGCCGGGTGGGGACCTGGCCGCCGAGGTTCTTCTGGTAGAGCAGGTCGAAGATCTCGTTGATGAGGTCTCCGTCGATGCCCTTGAACAGGCCCTTCTGCTCGGCTGTGAGACGGTAGCGGGTCGCCTCGGGCAGCTCGCGGAAGTAGTCGACGTACTCCGGGGACGTCATCTCCAGCGTGAGCTTGGTGTACTCCAGCGGGAAGAACCGCGGGGAGCGGGTGACCCAGTTCAGCCGGTAGCCGTGGACGTCGATCTCGCTGAGCAGGTCGTAGTAGATCTCGGCGGCCGACTGGCCCGAGCCGACCAGCGTGATGGAGTCCTTCTTCTGGAGCTCCGCCTTGCGGCCGAGGTAGCGGGAGTTGTGCAGGAAGTCGCCGCCCAGGCCCTGGCAGGCCTCGGGTATGTAGGGCGGTGTGCCGGTGCCGAGGACCAGGTGACGGGCCCGGTAGGCGGCTCCGGCGGTGGTCCGCACGACGTAGAGCTCGTCCTCGTACGTCACCTCGGTGACCGTCGTGCCGAAGCGGACATTGCTCAGTTTGCCGGCGGCCCAGCGGCAGTAGTCGTCGTACTCGACGCGCAGCGGGTAGAAGTTCTCGCGGATGTAGAACGAGTAGAGCCGGCCCTTCTCCTTCAGGTAGTTCAGGAAGGAGTACGGGGAGGTCGGGTCGGCGAGGGTGACCAGGTCCGACATGAACGGGGTCTGGAGGTGGGCGCCGTCCAGGAACATGCCCGCGTGCCACTCGAAGTCGGGCTTGGACTCCAGGAAGACGCCGTCGAGCTCGTCGATGGGCTCGGTGAGGCAGGCCAGGCCGAGATTGAAGGGGCCGAGCCCGATGCCCACGAAGTCATGGATTCCGGTCGGGTTTTCAGGACGCGCGGTCAAGGGACTCTCCCAGGTACTGCTCGGCGTGGCCGGCGATCAGATCGAGGACGGCGGCGATGTCGGAGGCCCGCGTCTCGGGGTTGAGCAGGGTGAACTTCAGGTAGTGGCGGCCGCCGACCTTGGTGCCCGCGACGATGGCGTCACCGGAGGCGAACAGGGCCTTGCGGGCGTAGAGGTTGGCGCGGTCGATCTCGGCGGGGTCGGTGACGGCCGCCGGGATGTGGCGGAAGACCAGGGTGGACAGGCTGGGGCGGACGACGACGTCGAAGCGGGGGTCGGCGGCGAGCAGCCGCCAGCCCTCCTGGGCCAGGTCGCACACCTCGTCGAAGAGCTGCCCGATGCCGTCGGCGCCCATGGTCCGCAGGGTCATCCACAGCTTCAGGGCGTCGAAGCGGCGGGTCGTCTGGAGGGACTTGTCCACCTGGTTGGGGATGCGCTCCTCCACCATGCGGCGCGGGTTGAGGTACTCGGCGTGGTAGGTGGCGTGGCGCAGCGTGGCGGCGTCCCGCACCAGCACGGCCGAGGAACTCACCGGCTGGAAGAAGGACTTGTGGTAGTCGACGGTGACGGAGTCGGCGCGCTCGATGCCGCTGATGCGGTCCCGGTGCTTCAGGGAGGCGAGCAGTCCGCAGCCGTAGGCGGCGTCGACGTGCATCCAGGTGCCGAACTGCTCGCACAGTTCGGCGATCTCGGGGAGCGGGTCGATGGAGCCGAAGTCGGTGGTGCCGGCGGTGGCGACGACGGCCATGGGGACGAGGCCGTCCTTGGTGCAGCGCTCCAGCTCGCGGGCGAGCGCGACGGTCTGCATGCGCTTGTCGTGGTCGACGGGTATGGAGACCACGGCGTCCGGGCCGAGCCCGAGCAGCTTCGCGGACTTCTGCACGCTGAAGTGGCTGACCTCGGAGGCGAAGACGCGCAGTTCGGCCAGGGTGTCGGTCTTGGCCTCCTCGCGGGCGAGCAGCAGTGCCTGGAGGTTGGACTGGGTGCCGCCCGAGGTGAACACACCGTCGGCGGCCGGGCCGAGGCCGATCCGCCCGGTCGTCCAGTCGATCAGTTTCCGCTCGATGAGCGTGCCGCCGGCCGACTGGTCCCAGGTGTCCAGCGAGGAGTTCACGGCGGACAGGACGGCCTCGCCGAGCACGGCCGGGATGACGACCGGGCAGTTGAGGTGCGCCAGGTAGCGGGGGTGGTGGAAGTAGATCGCGTCCCGGAGGTAGACGTCCTCCAGTTCGTCGAGCACCGCGGTGGTGTCGTGCAGCGGCCGGTCGAGGTCGATCCCGTCGATGCGCGGGGAGAGGGCGTCGACGGTGATGCCGGTGAACGGCCGGTCGGTGGCGGCGAGTTTGGCGGCCACCCGCTCGACTCCGTCGGTCACGGAGCGGCGGTACTGCTCCGCGGTGGTGTCATTGAGCAGGTGCGAGCGCATGGGGGGGGGTCCTCCGGTGGGGACAGTCCGGTGTGGGACGGGGTGGGCTGGTCTCCGGCGTCCAGAACTCAGGTAAGGCTAACCTAAGTTGATCGAGGTGGGAGCGGGGGTGTGCCGTGACCGTGGTCACTCGTGTCGCCATGGTCCTGGCGTGACCGCGGCTAGGCCCCTTCTGATGAATCTCCGTGGGAGACGGAGCGGCGTTCGGTGCGTGCTCTCGGCGTGCCGCGGGGAAGGCCCTCGTAGCGGAGCTACCTGGGCTTCCCCGCGGTGCGGCGAGAGTGCGTGCCGGGCGTCGCGACGCCGCGGAGATTCATCGGAAGGGGCCTAGGCCTCGGCCCGCAGCTGCTCCTCGCTCACGCCACGCCGCCAGTAGCCGACGAACGTCACCCTGCGGCGGTCGATGCCGCGCTCGCACACGAAGTGCCGGCGCAGCTCCTTCACACTCCCGGACTCACCTGCGATCCAGACGTACGGCCGCTCGGCGGGCGGCAACGGGGCGTCCCGGAGGACGTCGAGGGCCATCGGGTGCCCCTCGGCGCTCCGCTCGTCCCGCACGAGCCAGGTGATCTCGGCGTCGGCCTCGCTCACCAGGTCCTGGATGTCACCGGCGTGCGGCACCTCCAGCCAGACCCGGGCGCGGGTGCCGGCCGGCAGTGCCTCGACGATGGCCGAGGCGGCCGGTACGGCGGTCTCGTCGCCCCAGACGACCACGAGGTCGGTGTCCTGCGGCGGCCGGAAGCGGATCGCCCGGTTGTCGGCGACGGCCGGGCCGAGCACCAGCACCCGGTCCCCGACGGCGGCCCGGGCGGCCCAGCGGGAGGCCGGACCGGCCTGGACGGAGGCGCCGGCGCCGATGCCGTGCAGGGCGAAGTCGATGTCGATCTCGTCCGGGTCCCGGCGCAGACCGCGCAGGGTGTACGACCGCATCACGGCCCGTACGTCGTCCGGGAGTTCGCGCCAGCCCTGCCACCATCCGTCCCCGAGTTCGAGCGGCACGACCGGCTCGCTCTGCCCCGGGTGCGGCAGGAACAGCGACAGCGACTGGTCCTGCCCGTCGGAATGGAAGGCGCGCAGATCGGGCCCTGCGAAGGTGACCCGCACCAGAGACGGCCCGAGCCGCCTCGTCCGCACGACCTGGAGGGAGAAGAAACGGAACGGGGCGGCTACGGCGGTGGTCACGTGCGGCTCCTGGAGGTCAGGAAGGGGGAGGGGTCAGGCGACCTTCTTGGCCGACTCGATGGCCTTGGCGAGGTTCTCCACCAGAGGCGTGCACTTGTCGTACGACAGGATCGGCTCGGGCGAACGGGAGATGACCTGGCCGGCCTTGACCGCGGGCAGCTTCTTCCAGGTGGCCTCGGTGATGTCGGCCGGCTGGATGGTGGAGGCGCGGTCGTCCATCATGATGATGTCCGCCGGGTACTTGTCGACGTTCTCCCAGCTGAGGTTCTCGAACCAGCCGCCGTTGGCCTCCTTGGCCTTCTCCGGCGGCTCGACGAGGTTCACGCCGAGGGCCTTGAAGTACTCCAGGTCGATGGAGAAGTTGGAGCCGGAGACGTAGAAGATGGCGTCCGAGGCGGAACCGGCCAGCACCTTGATCTCGGGGCGGGACTTGGCGGCCTTGCGCAGCCGCTCGGAGGCGGCCTCGAAACGCTTCTTCGCCTCGACGACCTCCGCGGCCTTGAGGTCGGCGCCGAGCGACTCGGCGAGGTCGGCCATGCGCTGCAGGGGCTTCGGCATCTGGCGGTCGAAGACCGAGATCGCGACGCTCGGGGCGAGCTTGGCGATCTTGTCCTTGGAGGTCTCCGGGACGTACCAGAGACTGCCCGCGGCGTCGAAGGTCGTGGTGATGAGCACCTCGGGCTGGAAGGCCGCGTACTGCTCGACGTTGAACTGGTCGAACCTGTTGCCGAAGACGGTCAGCTTGCTGACGTCCATGTCGCCGGCCTGGACGTCGGCCTTGCCGTCCTTGGTCTTGGTCGGCCCGAAGACGCCCTTGACCTCGATGCCGTAGTCGTACAGGGCGGCGGCGACACCGGTGAACGCGACGATGTTCGAGGGGACCTTGTCGAGCTTCACGGTCGTGCCGCGATCGTCCTTGAAGGACCAGGGGCCGGCCGTGGCGGCACCCTTCGCGTCCGAGCCGGCGTCCTCGGAGTCTTCACTGCCACACGCGGTCACGAGGGCGCCGAGCCCGAGAGCACCACCGGCGGCGAGAAGGCCGCGGCGGGAGAAGCGGGCGGTTCTGGCGTTCGACATGACTGGGTCTGCTTTCGTGCGTACGGAGCCACTGCGGGCACGGCTGAAAGCCGCTTGGCTGGAACGAGACTTAGGTTAGCCTAACCTCGTTTTGTGTCCAGAGGGGCCTGAGGTGTCCCGGGGATGCCTTCGGGTGTGCCCGGGGTGTGCCCAGGGGGCGGGAGGGGATTCCCGTGGACGCAGTGATCCGAATCACGAGTGCGCCGAGGTCTCGCCCCGTGTCCTCGTGCTTGACCGGGCCCGGGTTGATGCGCGTCGGCTACGGCCTGCGGCGGCCGGTCACGGCCCGAACCAGGTCGGTACGGGCCACTCGCAGGGCGAACTCCTCGCCGCGATCCGGCACGGGCTCGGCGTACCAAGGAAGGCCGCGGCGGCGCCATTTGGCGGGCGGAAGGTCGCGGGGGAGCGGAGGAAGACGCAGCGTCCACGGCCCGAGCCGCAGTCGTCCCGTCCACAGCCCGGCGCGCAACTCGGTGACCGGCACCCGCACCAGGAAGTCCTCGGCGGCCGACGGGACGGGGCGGGCGGGGAAGACGGCACTGCCGCCCGCCTCGTCCTCCAAGTGGACGGCGAGAGTGCCGTCCGGGAAGCCGGCCAACGCGCACCGCCCGGCGAACTCAAGCTCAGTCGGCGCGCCGGAAGCCCAACGCACGGTGGAGAGGGTCAGTTTCGGCACTACCTCGTGCTTCCGCTCGCCTATGTCAAGCGTGAGGTTGCCGTGCGGTTTGGTGGCGTACAGCGTCACGGCACGGATCTGGTCGCCGTCGGCCACGATGTGCGTCGTCGGGGCACCGGAGATGCCGCCGTCCCTCTTGTTGCCGATCCGCACCTCGCGGCAGATGCCTTGAGCGCCGACAGCGAGGGAAACGTCCCACAGTCCGTCGTGGAGGGATGCGCCGTCGCCGCAGGTGGTGATGTCGACGGCGGCTTCGAAGCCGGCCCGGTCGTAGGCATATCGCCCCTCGTCCTCTTCCCTGCCGAGGCCGGGTGTCGCCGTGTGCGTGACCGGAAGCCGATATTCCGTCCCGCTCTCCCGCTCACGCAGGAGGAGTTCGGTGGAGACATCTTCGGTGGCGATCCGGTGCACGTACCCGTGTCCGGCCAGGTGCAGCACGGAACCACGCAGTTCGGCGCGGGTGACGTGGTGACGCAAGCCGAGTTGCCGGGTGACGTCGTAGCAGGTGTCCCTCGAACGGCACCAGCTCTCCGTCCAACACGAAGACCGAGCACGTCTTCTTCCGAGGTCTTCACGGTGACGTCAACGCGAGCGGTGCCACGCGCTCCGCATCGGTGACCGACTCGAACGGGACCTCCTACGAGGACACGGAGTGGAAGGCCGGTCAGGAACTCGAGACCCTCACCTACGACGGCGCCACTGTCACCGAGAAGTCGGTGGCGGTGCCGTGGACCGCGGTGACGGCCACGAGTACCAAGGACTGGGGCACTCGCAGGGCTCGCTACGTCGCGAACGGCGCGACCGACACCTACGTGGCGCTCGCCGTCGGCGGCTGGCGTCGTACGAGGGCCACCACCCAGTACGACTCGAAGACCGGCCGGGTCCGTCAGGTCGACGACTACGGCGCGGTCGGTGTCGCCGACAACGAGTGTGTCCGCACCGAGTATGCCGACAGCGAGAGCCGGCACATGTACGCGTACGTCTCCCGGGTGGAGAAGGTCAGGGTCGAATGCGGCGTGACTCCCGACCGGCGCACCCAGGTCATCTCCGACGACCTGACCCTCTACGACGGCTCCACCACGCTGGGCGCGGCCCCCATCAAGGGCGACGTGACCACGACCAAGCGCTTGGAGTCGCACACCGGCACGACGGCGAACTACCGGACAACCAGCGTCACGACGTACGACGACTTCGGTCGTCCGCTGGTGGTGAAGGACGCGGAGACGGCCTCGTCTCCGACGGAATACGCCACGTCGACCACGTACGCGGAAACGTACGGGCTGGCCACGAAGTCGGTGGTCACCAACCGAGCGGGCTGGACGGCCACAAGCGAGTACGCGCCGCACTGGGGCGTGCCGACCGCCAAGGTCGACCAGAACAACCGGCGCACCGAACTCGCCTACGACGGGCTGGGCCGCCTGACGTCGGTCTGGCTCCCGGACCGCATCGGCGCGAGTGCGTCGATCAAGTACCAGTACCTGGTACGCGGGAATTCCGGCCCCACCGCTGTGCACACCCAGAAGATCGAGAAGGGCGGTCAGTCGTACGGCAGTGAATGGACGCTGTACGACGGTCTGCTGCGGCCCCGCCAGGAGCAGACCGAGGGGCCGGGAGGCGGCCGCATGGTCGCCGACACCCTCTATGACGGCTCCAACCGAGTGGTACAGGTGAACGACACCTACTACGCGGCCGGTGCACCGTCCTCCCAACTCTTCAAGCCGGTCAACGCCGACCTCACCGGTCAGACGGTGACCGAGTACGACGGGGCCGGAAGAGTCACCGCCTCGATCTTCAACGTGCAGGGTGAGGAGAAGTACCGCACCTCGTACGTTCACGGCGGCGACCGCGTCACCACGACCCCGCCGGCGGGTGGCACGAAGACGACGGTGGTGAAGGACGCCCGGGACCACACCACGACCCAGATCCAGTATCCGCAGGGCGGGGACGCGGTCACCACGTCCTACGGCTACACCCCGGCCGGTCAGCTGCAGAAGGTGACGGACGACGCCGGGAACGCGTGGACCTACACCTACGACCAGCTGGGTCGTAAGAAGAAGGCGGTCGACCCGGACACCGGGACGGCGGAATTCACGTACGACGTCCTGGACCGCCAGACGTCGGTGACCGTGAACGGCAACAAGACGTCCACCAAGTACGACAAACTGGGGCGTCCGGAATCCACCTGGCAGGGTGAGCCGGATACGGGTACGAAGCTGTCGGTGACGAAGTACGACACCGCCGCCAAGGGGGAGCTGTACGGCGTCTACAGCTACAAGGACGGCGCAGTCCACTCGTCGGTCACCTATCCGACCCTCGACGCGAACAACGACTACAAGCCGGTTTCGACGAAGTACTACCTGTCGAAGACGGCCGAACCGCAGCTGGGCGGGACCTACGAGTTCACCGCTCAGTACAACGACGACGGGACCGTGCGGGGGCAGGGCCTACCGGCTGCGGGTGATCTCCCCGCCGAGGCCCTCGGCTACTCCTACGACGAGTTGCAGCGGCCGACGGGCCTGAACACCTCGCTGGGCGGACTCAAGTACGTCACCGACGTGTCGTACTCGCCGACGTCCGACCTGGAGCAGGTGGAACTGTCCACCGGCGAGTCGGCGGCCAAGAAGACCTGGCTGAACAACACCTTCGAGGCGGGCACACACCGGCTGGCCAACGCGAGCGTCAGGGTGGAGGGCGCGGCGACCGCCGCCTACGACGCGGACTTCACCTACAACTCCGTCGGCGACGTCCTCTCGATCGCGGACACACCGGGCAGCGGCACGAGCGACGTGCAGTGCTTCCGGTACGACGGCCTACGGCGTCTGACCGACGCGTGGACGTCGTCGGTGGCGCCCAACGGCAGCAGAGGCACCGGTAGTTCGGATGCGGCCTGTACGTCGGAGGCGTCGTCCTCCACGGTCGGCGGAGTGTCGCCGTACTGGACCGAGTACGGCTATGACGCGATCGGCAACCGGAAGAGCGAGACGCGGCACGGCCTGAACGGAGCCCCGACCTCGACCCGGACGTACACGTACGGCGAGAAGTCCGGTCCCGATGGCACGAACTCCGGTCCGCACACGGTGTCGTCGGTCGTGGAGAAGACGGCCGCCACGAGCACGACGCCCGAAGTGACCTCTCAGGACACGTACACATACGACGTAACGGGCAACACCAGGACGCGAGTCCTCAACGGGGACACCCAGTCTCTGGACTGGGACAAGCAGGGTGAGCTGACCAAGGTCACCAACGCCGACGGCGCGGTGACCCAGTACACGTACGACTCGTCGGGCGAGCGGATCCTTCGGGACACCTCCAAGGAGAAGACGTTCTACCTGCCGGGCATGGAGCTGCACCTGGACAAATCGACGTCCAAGGTGACGACGACTCGCTACTACGCGTTCGGCTCCCTGCAGATCGCCATGCGGGATGCGGGCGGTGTCCACTTCCTGGCGTCGGACCACCAGGGGACGGCTCAGCTGGCGATCAACGCCAAGACGGGCGAGACGACGCGCCGCCGCACGGACCCGTTCGGCAACCCGCGCGACGAGTCCACGTCGTCGTCCTCGTCTCGTGCCTGGGTGAACGACAAGGGCTTCGTCGGCGGCACGGTTCAGAAGTCCACGGGCCTGACCACCCTCGGGGCGCGTGAATACGACTCCGACACGGGCCGCTTCATATCGGCGGACCCGATCATCGACTACACCGACCCGCAGCAGATCAACGGCTACTCGTACAGCAACAACAACCCGGTCACCTTCTCCGACCCGAGCGGCCTCAAGCCCGACGACTGCGTGAACGTCGGCATCACCTGCACCCTGGAGCGGGACGGCGGGTGGGAGGTCAAGGCGACCGACACCTACTACACGTACTACGGCGTCAAGAAGCCGAAGGAGTCGCCGGCGCAGCACCGGGCGCGCCAGCAGAAGACGCGGGCGGACGCGGCCAAGCAGCGGGCGATCGCCGTCGCCAAGGAACTGGCGAAGATCGTCGCGGACGAGCTGGGCATCACGGACGCGCTGGACTGCTTCACCACGGGGGCGTTGGGTTCCTGCGGGGCCACGGCACTCAACGTGGTGTCGTCACTCGTCGCCGGCGGACCGTTGGCGCGGCTGGCCGCGAAGTACTGGAACAAGATGGACAAGGCCTGGGCTCTGATCAAGCGCATCGGAGGCCTGAGCCGCAGACTGTGGGACAGCTTCCAGGACTGGCGCAAGAGCAGCAAGGCGGCGGACGAGGCGACGGCGGCCGTCACCTGCAATGTGGGCAACAGCTTCACACCCGATACCAAGGTGCTGATGGCGGACGGCTCCACGAAACCGATCAAGGACGTCGACATCGGCGACAAGGTCGTGGCGACGGACCCGGAGACGGGTGAGACGAAGGTTGAGACGGTCACAGCCGAGATCAAGGGCAAGGGCCTCAAGCATCTTGTCGAGATCACGGTGGACATCGACGGCAAGAAGGGTGCAAAGACGGCTTCGGTCACGGCGACCGATGGTCATCCGTTCTGGGTGCCTGAGTTTGGGGAGTGGGTCGACGCCACTGATCTGAGGGCGGGGGAGTGGCTGCGGACTGGCGCGGGGACGCGGGTCCAGGTCGCTTCCGTGGAGCGATGGGTGGTCGGTTCGGCGACGGTCCACAACCTAACTGTCAGCGATCTGCACACGTACTATGTGCTGGCGGGGGCTACGCCGGTACTCGTTCACAACTGTGGGGACGTGTATCGCAGCGACACCCGGGATCCCAGCGAAATCTTCGATGGAGGATTCGCGCCCAAGGGAGACAATATGAATCTAGAAGAGCACGTAGCGGGTGTCTCCGGTGTCTATACCCCCGACTCTGGATTCGTGTCGACGACCACCTCGAAGTCTCACGCGTTGAGCCGGAAGGGCCACACTTGCGTAATCGACTCCAGAGGTGCATCTGGAGGGATTGACGTGAACAAGAGGATCCCCGGAAATGTTCACGCAAACGAGGCAGAGATAGCTGTTCCGCGTGCCATTGATTCGTGTCACATACGTGGGTGCTGGCATGAAACAACCGGAGAGTGGATCCCAAATCCGAACTATCGGGAGTGAGGCATGGAATCGCTTGAACTGCTGGCTGTAGGGCGAGGATCCTCAGTCGTTCCAGTCTCATTCGAGATCCTTGATAGCGAAGGGGCGGGCTTGAGGATGAAGTTCTCGGGTCGAGATTGGCAGTCCTTCACTGAGTCGAATCTGTTCAAGTGTCTCCTGGGTGCTCGAACCTACTTGGAGAAGGAAGATCTTCTGCTCTGCTGCCAAGGGGCGCGACCGGACGTCTTTCCCTCCGGAATGCAACAGCAGATGGATAATGGCCGCTTTGCCGCAGTCCTCTCCCGATCTGCCGAAGAGGAAGAGATTGTCGACATCTTCGCTGCGGCTGAACCATCGCAGGTGACTTCTGTGGAAGCCCAGCGAGTAGCCGTATATCAGTTCTTCAACCTGCCGATTTCTGATGCAGGCGGAGACGCGTAGAAAGGACCTGCATCGGCGTGTGACGGCAACGCTGACGGCAACAGGGCCGCACGTCGGTGCCCCCCACGAGACCTCGTGGGGGGCACCGACGTTCGTAGAGTGGATCAGTCATCTGTTGCTGTGTGGGGCGGATGGTCGAGGCGCTTCCCCTGTAGTGCATCCCCCAAGGTGTTGATGGCTTGGCGTTGGAGCCGGAGTCGGACATGGGCGTAGACGCCGGCGGTGACGCCGATGTGAGCGTGCCCGAGGAGTTCCTTAATCACGACGAGGTCGACACCTAGTTCCAGGAGCAGGGTGGCGGTCGAGTGGCGGAGGCCGTGGAAGAGGATGCGGCGGAGTCCGGCCCGGTTGAGGAAGCTGCGGAAGCGGCGGGTGAGGTTGGCCGGGTCGAGGGGCCGTCCGGTCGGCGTGGTGAAGACGAGGCTGCTGTCCTGCCAGGCAGACCCTGCTGTCTCTCGCTCCTTGTCCTGCCGTTCCTGTTGCTTCTTGAGGGAGTGGAGGCATTCGGTGGGGAGGGCGATTCGGCGTTCGGACGCGCGGGTTTTGGTGGGCAGGTGCGTGAGGCCGCCGGTGCGGGTGCGCTGGAGTGAGTGCCGGATGCTGGCCGTTCCGGTGGTGAGGTCGAGGTCTTCCCAGTGGAGGCCGAGGAGTTCGCCCTTGCGGAGCCCGGTGCGCAGCGCGAGTTCGTACAGCGCGTGGAGCCGGTCGGCGCGGGCTGCGTCGAGGAACTGGCGAGCCTCGGCTGCGGTGAGGGGCTGGAAGCGCCTGGGCGGGGTGCGGCGGTTTTGACGTTCCGGGCGACGTGCGCGGCAGCTCGTCTTCACGGACGGCGTGTTCGAGGGCGGACTTGAGGACCGAGTGCACGTAGGTCACGGTCGAAGGGGACAACTGCTTCTGGCAGCATTCGCCGATGGCGCAGCACTGCTTCCGTTCGGTGTCCAGGCCCTGGGTGCAGCACTGGCAGGTGGTGCGGAGCCGGTCGAGGAAGGTGCGGACGTCCTTGGCGGTGAGACGTGCGATCTTCTTGGTGCCGAGGCCGGGGACGAGGTGGAGGCGGACGCAGGCGGCGTAGCGGGTGTGGGTGTTCTCGCGGAGCTGGTGGACAATCGAGCCAGTCAATCGAGTCGGCCCGAACTTCAGCGTGTTCGTCGAAGCTGGCGTTCCTTGATCACGACGAGTTCGACGCCCTGTTCCAGAAGCAGGGTCGCGGTCGAGTGCCGGAGGTCGTGGAAGCGGATGCGGCGGTGGCCGGCCTTGCGGAGGAGCGTGGTGAAGGCGCGGGTGAGGTTGGTCGGGTCGATCGGTCGGCCGTGCGCCGTCGTGAACACGTGCCGTCGTGCTGCCACGTGGTGCCCGCGGCCTCACGCTCGCGCTGCTGCTGTTCGTGGTGGCGCTTCAGTGACTGGAGGCAGCGGGCAGCGAGGGCGATGCGGCGTTCGGAGGCCCGGGTCTTGGTGGGCAGCGTGGTGAGTCCGCCTGCGCTGGTGCGCTGGAGTGTGCGGCGGATGGCGGCGGTTCCCGCGCGGAGGTCGAGGTCTTCCCAGTGCAGTCCGAGGACGCCGGATCGCAGGCGCAGGGCCGACCAGGGGGCCGACCCTTCAGGTGCGTGGCGCAGGCTACCGAGGGCGGCGGCCGGCGTCGCCACCAGCGGGGAGCGATACCCCGCCGCGGCCCACCCTCTCGGCGGCCCCTCTTCACCGGGCCTCCGCGCTGCCGCACTGGCGGGGACACCGGCATCGCCTCGGCGCCCGAGGCCGCCTTCTCGGCGAACGGGCCGCCGGGGGAAGTGCCAGACAGGACACATGCGGGGACATCGACCAAGTTCTTGGCAATCGTCGGGCGACTGCCCGCAAGCCAGCGGGGGTGAACCTCTGCCGATACCGCTGTCCGGGGCCGCGGGGCCGTCCTACACTGCTGGCGTGACCGCTGCATACGACTACGAGGACATGCACCACCTGGTGGACCGGCTCACCCCGACCCAGGTGCGACGCCTGCGCCTGCTCGTTACCCAGGATGAGGAATTGTCCCAGGTTGCCCAGTCGCTGCCGGCAGTCGACGCGAACGAGGCCGAGGAGTCGGTCCCGGCAGGGCTGCTGGCCCTGATCGGCAGCGTGAATGGACCAGAGGATCTGGCTGAACGGCACGACGACTACATCCGAGAGCGGATGCGCGAGCGCTTCGGCGACTCGGCATGATCGCCACGGTCCTGGACACCGGACCTCTGGCTGCGGCATTCAACGCGGCCGACCGGCGTCACCCGGAGTGCGCTTCCCTGCTGACCTCGCTGACCGGCCGCCGTCTGCTGCCCACCCCGGTCATGACCGAGGTCTGCTGGTTGCTGGAGCGCTGGCCCCAGGTCGAAGCGGCGTTCCTCGCCGAGGTCGCACGGGGAACATTCGAGCTGGTGCACCTCACTCCCACCGACCTGACGCGCATGGGCGAGCTGGTCCTCCAGTACGCCGACTTCCCGCTCGGCGGAGTCGACGCCTCGGTCATCGCGGTGGCCGAGCGCTTCGGCGTGGACCGGGTAGCCACCCTCGATCGGCGGCACTTCAGCGTCGTCAAGCCCGCCCACGTCCCCGCGCTGACGCTCCTGCCGTAGGCCGAGCAGTGGTCTACACCTCTGGCGGCAACAAGCACGGATGCCGGCGCACAACCACGCATCTCGACGCACTGCCAAACCGCCGCTGACCTGCGAAAACGCAGGCGGGGAGGTGGTTGTGGCACACGTACTAGGCGCTGGCGGGGGTGACGCCGGTTTCTGCGCATAACTGCAACAAAGCTGGTTTGGATTTCACTGATGCTGAGAAGCAGAAGGTCTACGACGCTACCGCCGGCGAAGAATGGCGGCGAGTACAAGTGTGACTACTGTGGTCGGGCGGTGGGACGGCGCGCATCGCGAGATGCCAACGGAAACGCCATCAAGGGAAGGCTCGATGATGCTCAGATCGATCACGTGGAGCCGAGGGCCAGTGGCGGATAGGGCGGCGATCATAATGGTGCTATGGCCTGCCGCCGATGCGACAGGGATAAGTCCACGAGGTCTCTAGAGGGTTGGGACGAGAAACGCTCTCCTTCGTATTGCCGGTGAAGGGAAAATCGGCATCGAAGAGAGTGCGCTTGCGAGGGGGGCACCGCGACGGACTCGGATTGCCAGAGTCGGATCGTTGATATGGCCCCTGAGAAGCCCCGCCGGATTTCAATCCGGCGGGGCTTCTCAGGGACTTGATGGCAACGGGGACGGCAAGGTCAGCAGACGGCCGTAGCGGGTGGGTCGCGGGGGGCGTCGCCAGTGGGGCTGAGGGCGTTGCCAAGGGTGTCGGTGGCCTGGCGGTCGAGGCGGAGTTGGACGTGGGCGTGGACGCAGGCGGCGACGCCGACCGGCGTGGCCGACGAGCGCCTTGATCATGACGAGGACGACGTCCTGTTCCGGTAGCAGGGTGGGGGGCGAGTGCTGGGAGGAACAGGTCCTGCCACTCAGCCCACCAGCCCCAACTCCCGCGCGATCAGCATCCGCTGTACCTCGCTCGTCCCCTCGCCGATCTCCAGGATCTTGGAGTCGCGCCACATGCGGGCGACCGGGTACTCGTTCATGAAGCCGTAGCCGCCGTGGATCTGGGTGGCCTCGCGGGCGTTGTCGACCGCGACCGTGGAGGAGTGGAGCTTGGCGAGGGCTGCCTCCTTCTTGAAGGGGGCGCCGGTCACCAGGCGGGCCGCCGCGTCGCGCCAGGCGAGGCGGGACGTGTGGGCCTTCATCTCCATGTCCGCGATCTTGAACTGGATGGCCTGGTTGGCGGCGATGGGCTTGCCGAAGGCGTGGCGCTCCTTGGCGTATTTGACCGACTCGTCGACGCAGCCCTGTGCCAGACCCGTCGCCAGGGCGGCGATCGCGATGCGGCCCTCGTCGAGGATGCGCAGGAACTGGGCGTAGCCGCGGCCCTGCTCGCCCAGGAGGTTCGCCGCCGGGACGCGGACGTCCGTGAAGGACAGCTCACGGGTGTCCGAGGCGTTCCAGCCGACCTTGGAGTAAGGGGCCGCGACCGTGAAGCCGGGGGTGCCCGAGGGGACGATGATCGAGGAGATCTGCGGGCGGCCGTCGGGCTTGCGGCCTGTGACCGCCGTGACCGTCACCAGGCCCGTGATGTCCGTGCCCGAGTTGGTGATGAAGCACTTCGTGCCGTTGATGATCCACTCGTTCGTCGACTCGTCCAGGCGGGCCGTCGTGCGGGTCGCTCCCGCGTCGCTGCCGCCGTCGGGCTCCGTCAGGCCGAACGCGCCGAGGACGTCGCCCGAGCAGAGGCGGGGGAGCCACTCCTGCTTCTGGGCCTCGGTGCCGTAGAGGTGGATCGGCATCGCGCCGAGGGAGACACCGGCCTCCAGGGTGATGGCGACCGAGGAGTCGACACGTGCCAGTTCCTCCAGGGCCACGCCGAGGGCCAAGTAGTCGCCGCCCATGCCGCCGTACTCCTCGGGGAACGGCAGGCCGAACAGGCCCATGCGGCCCATCTCCCGGACGATCTCGTACGGGAACTCGTGCCGCTCGTAGAAGTCGCCGATCTTCGGCGCCACCACCTCGTGTGCGAACTCCTCGACCGTGCGGCGGAGTTCCTCCAGCTCGGGGGAGAGACGGTAGTCCATGGTGATCAGTGCTCCTCGGTGTCCTCGTGGGACAGGGCTCGGACGGTGCGGGAGGGGCTGGGTCGGCCCAGTCGGGCGGCCATCCACGCGCTCGTGGCGACGAGGCGGCCGAGGTCGATTCCGGTGTCGATGCCGAGGCCCCGCAGCATCCACACAAGGTCTTCGGTGGCGAGGTTGCCCGTCGCCGACTTCGCGTACGGGCAGCCGCCCAGGCCACCCGCGGAGGCGTCGACCGTCGTCACGCCGTGCTGGAGCGCGGCGAGGGTGTTGGCGAGGGCCTGGCCGTAGGTGTCGTGGAAGTGCACGCCGAGGGCCGGCACCGGGACGCCCGCCTCGTCCAGGGCCGCGAGGAGTGCGACCACATGGCCCGGGGTGGCCACGCCGATCGTGTCACCCAGGCTCAGCTCGTCGCAGCCCATGTCCAGCAGGGCCCGGCAGACCTGCACCACCTGGGCGATGGGGACCGGGCCCTCCCACGGGTCGCCGAAGCACATCGAGAGGTAGCCGCGGACGTGGACCGACTCGGTCTTCGCCCGGTTCACCACCGGCTCGAACATCGCCAGGGCCTCGTCCACCGTCCGGTTGAGGTTGGCCTTGGCGAAGGACTCCGTGGCGCTGGCGAAGACCGCCACCCGGCGGGCTCCCAGCGTCAGGGCGCGGTCCAGGCCCCTCTCGTTCGGCACGAGGACCGGGAGCGCCACCGGGAGGTCGCCGACGAGTGGGAACAGCTGCTCCGCGTCCGCCAGTTGGGGCACCCACTCGGGGTGGACGAAGCTCGTCGCCTCGATCGTGGTCAGGCCCGCGTCGGCCAGGCGGCGGATGAACTCCGCCTTGATCTGCGTGGGGACCGTCGCCTTCTCGTTCTGCAGGCCGTCGCGCGCGCCGACCTCGTGGATGCGGACCCGGGTGGGGAGGTCCCCGGCCGGGACGGCCATCGGGAGTCCTGGGGCTGTCATTCCGCCGCCTCCTCGTGCGGTGCGATGACCGCCAGGACCTGGTCCATGGCGACCGTGCTGCCGGGTGACACGTCCAGTTCGGCGACCTTGCCGGCGTGCGGGGCGGAGATGACGTGCTCCATCTTCATCGCCTCCACCACCAGCAGGCTCTGACCGGCGCTCACCTCGTCGCCCACCGCGACCTTGACCACCGTGACCGTGCCGGGCATGGGCGCCGTGAGGGAGTCGGCGCCCGCGTGCGCCGACCGGGTCAGGGACGCGGCCACCGGGTCGTGGTCGCGCACGTGCCAGGCGTCGCCGTCGCGGCCGAGCCAGTCGGCGGCGCGGTGGAAGGTGTGCCGGACGCCGTCCAGCGTGACGGTGACCCGGTCGTCGGTGACCGTCGCCGTGCCGCGCGGGGTGCACTCCGATGGTTCCCGCACCCGGAGGTGGAAGGCGGGTGGTTTGCGGGCGCCGCCCAGACGCCAGCCGCTCGGCACCGAGAAGGGGTCCGTCCAGCCGCCCGGCTCGGGCTTCAGGGCCTCAAGGCGTACGGCCGCGGCCGCCTCGTACACCTCCTCCGGTACGTCCGCGGTGACCAGGTCCTCCACCTCGCGCTCGACCAGCCCGGTGTCCATGTCGCCGGAGACCACCGCCGGGTGGGCGAGCAGGCGGCGCAGGAAACCGGCGTTGGTCTGCACGCCGAGCGTGACCGTCTCGGCCAGGGCCGCGCGGAGCTTGCGCAGGGCGGTCGCGCGATCGGGGCCGTAGGCGATGACCTTGGCGAGCATCGGGTCGTAGAGGCTGCCGACCTCCGTGCCCTCGGTGAGGCCCGAGTCGGTGCGGACGCCGTCGCCCTGCGGCTCGCGGAGCCTGAGGACCGTGCCGCCGGAGGGGAGGAAGCCGCGGGCCGGGTCCTCGGCGCAGATGCGGGCCTCCACCGCGTGGCCGGTCAGCGTCACGTCCCGCTGCGTGAAGCCGAGAGGCTCGCCGGCCGCCACCCGCAGCTGCCACTCGACCAGGTCCAGGCCGGTGATCAGCTCCGTGACCGGGTGTTCCACCTGGAGGCGGGTGTTCATCTCCATGAAGTAGTACGACGACGGGTCGGTGCCGGGGACGATGAACTCCACCGTGCCCGCGCCGCGGTAGCCGCAGGAGCGGGCCGCCTGGACCGCCGCCTCGCCCATCGCGGAGCGCGTCTCCTCGGTCAGGAGGACGCTCGGCGCCTCCTCGATGATCTTCTGGTGGCGGCGCTGGAGGGAGCACTCGCGCTCGCCCAGGTGCACCACGTTGCCGTGGCCGTCGGCCAGGACCTGGATCTCGATGTGGCGGGGGCGGTCGATCCAGCGCTCCACCAGCAGGGTGTCGTCGCCGAAGGAGGCGCGGGCCTCGCGGCGCGCCGAGGCGATCTCTTCCTCCAGGCGGGTCAGGTCCCGCACCAGGCGCATGCCCTTGCCGCCGCCGCCCGCGCTGGGCTTCAGCAGCACGGGCGCGCCCAGTTCACGGGCCGCTTCCGCCAGGTCGGGATCGCGTCCACCGGGCACGACCGGCACCCCGGCCTGCTGGACCGTCTCCTTGGCGCGGATCTTGTCGCCCATCAGCGCGATCGCGTCCGCCGGAGGGCCGATGAAGACCAGCCCGGCCTCGGCGCAGGCACGCGCGAAGGCGGCGTTCTCCGCGAGGAAGCCGTAGCCCGGGTGGACGGCCTGCGCGCCCGTGCGGGCCGCCGCCTCCAGCAGGCGCTCCACCGAGAGATAGCTCTCGGACGCCGGGGCCGGTCCGATCCGCACCGCCGTGTCCGCCTCGCGGACGTGCCGGGCGTCGGCGTCCGCGTCGGAGAAGACGGCCACCGAGCGCACGCCCATCGACCGCAGCGTACGGATCACCCGTACGGCGATCTCGCCCCGGTTGGCCACCAGTACTGTCTCGAACATCGTCGTCCGTCCCCTCACATCCGGAAGACGCCGAACTGGGGGTCACCCAGGGGCGCGTTGGCGCACGCGGTCAGGGCCAGGCCCAGGACCTGACGGGTGTCCAGCGGGTCGATGACACCGTCGTCCCAGAGGCGGGCCGTCGCGTAGTAGGCGTTGCCCTGGCGCTCGTACTGGGCGCGGATCGGGGCCTTGAAGGCGTCCTCGTCCTCGGCCGGCCAGGCCTCGCCGCGGGCCTCCAGCTGGTCCCGCTTGACGGTGGCGAGGACCGAGGCGGCCTGCTCACCGCCCATGACCGAGATCTTGGCGTTCGGCCACATCCACAGGAAGCGGGGGGAGTACGCCCTGCCGCACATGGAGTAGTTGCCCGCGCCGTACGAGCCGCCGACCACGACCGTGAGCTTCGGTACGCGCGTGCAGGCCACGGCCGTGACCATCTTGGCGCCGTGCTTGGCGATGCCGCCCGCCTCGTAGTCCTTGCCGACCATGAACCCGGAGATGTTCTGCAGGAACACCAGCGGGATGCCGCGCTGGTCGCACAGCTC
Source organism: Streptomyces sp. NPDC096046 (assembly GCF_040303285.1). Taxonomy (NCBI): domain Bacteria; kingdom Bacillati; phylum Actinomycetota; class Actinomycetes; order Kitasatosporales; family Streptomycetaceae; genus Streptomyces; species Streptomyces sp. NPDC096046. The sequence continues at coordinate 117,800 of NZ_JBEOSZ010000011.1, forward strand.
GATGAAGTGGGCGCCCTTCTGGGCGGACTCGGCGAACAGGATGCCGTTGTTGGCGACGATGCCCACCGGGTGGCCGTGGATCCGGGCGAAGCCCGTGACCAGGGTCTGGCCGAACTCGGACTTGAACTCGGCGAAGCGGGAGCCGTCGACCACCCGGGCGATGATCTCGCGCACGTCGTAGGGGGTGCGGGAGTCGACCGGGACCGCGCCGTAGAGGCCGTGCGGGTCGACTTTGGGTTCCGTCGCCTCCGTGGCCTCCCAGGGGAGCGGCCCCCGGGCGGGGAGCGTGGAGACGATGGTGCGGACGATGCGCAGCGCGTGCGCGTCGTTCTCCGCGAGGTGGTCGGTGACGCCCGAGACGCGGGAGTGGACCTCGCCGCCGCCGAGCTCCTCGGCCGTGACCACCTCGCCCGTGGCCGCCTTCACCAGGGGCGGGCCGCCCAGGAAGATCGTGCCCTGGTTGCGGACGATCACCGCTTCATCGCTCATCGCCGGGACGTACGCCCCGCCGGCCGTGCAGGAGCCCAGGACGGCGGCGATCTGGGGGATGCCGGCGCCGGACATGCGGGCCTGGTTGTAGAAGATGCGGCCGAAGTGGTCGCGGTCCGGGAAGACCTCGTCCTGCATGGGGAGGAAGGCGCCTCCGGAGTCCACCAGGTAGACACAGGGGAGGCGGTTGTCGAGGGCGACCTCCTGGGCGCGGAGGTGCTTCTTGACCGTCATCGGGTAGTACGTGCCGCCCTTGACCGTGGCGTCGTTGGCGATGACCACCGTCTCGCGGCCGCTGACCCGGCCGATGCCGGCGATGACTCCGGCCGCCGGGGCCTGGCCCTCGTACATCCCGTCGGCCGCGAGCGGGGCCAGCTCCAGGAAGGGCGAGCCCGGGTCGAGGAGGGTGTCCACGCGGTCGCGGGGGAGCAGCTTGCCGCGGGCCGTGTGGCGGGCGCGGGCCTTCTCGCCGCCGCCCTGTGCGGCCGCGGTGAGCTTGCCGCGCAGCTCCTCGACGAGGGCGTGGTGGGCCTCCTCGTTGGCCCGAAAGGCCTCCGACGCGGGGTCTGCCGCGCTCGTGAGCTCCGGTGCCTCGTGCATCCTGCGGGTCCCCTCACTTTGTTAATGAGCGTTAACGCATTTCCTTCAGGTTAACGACCGCTAACCTCCCTGTCTAGAATTGTTTTCATGGCCATCAGAACCGACGCCCCCACCCGCCGTGAGCAGATCCTCAAGGAGGCCGCGCGGCTGTTCGCCGAGCGGGGCTTCCACGGGGTCGGAGTCGACGAGATAGGCGCCGCGGTCGGGATCAGCGGGCCCGGGCTGTACCGGCACTTCGCGGGCAAGGACGCGATGCTCGCGGAGCTGCTGGTGGGGATCAGCGGGCAGTTGCTGACCGGGGCGAAGCGGCGGCTGGCGGAGGCGGACGGGGGTGGGGCGGAGCAGGTGCTCGACTCGCTGATCGAGGGGCATATCGACTTCGCGCTCGACGACCGGCCCCTGATCACCCTGCACGACCGGGAGCTGGACCGCCTCCGGGACACCGACCGGAAGATGGTGCGCCAGCTCCAGCGGCAGTACGTGGAGCTGTGGGTCGGGGTGGTGCGGGCGGTGTACCCGGGGCTCGAAGAGCCCGCGGCCCGGTCGGCCGTGCACTCGGTGTTCGGACTGCTGAACTCGACGCCGCACCTGGGCAGGGCGGGATCGTTGCCGGGGCGGGGGGTCATGGCGGAGCTGCTGCACCGGATGGCGCGGGGGGCGTTCGCGGCGGCGGAGGGCTGACGTGTGCGCCCCCGGCACCCCGCGGAGGTGATCGGCGTGACGAGCGTTACCCCGCGCACTGCGCCCGCGCCCTGGACGCGTCTCGATACTCGCCGGTATCTTTGACTGAGCAAGCGCTTAGACATGCGAAGTCGTGGAGGTGGCGGCGTGCGCCGTACGGTGTTCAACGAGGATCACGAGGCGTTCCGGGAGACCCTTCGCGCCTTCATCGAGGCCGAGGTCGTACCGGTGTACGACGAGTGGTTCGCCGCCGGTCAGGCGCCGCGCGACTTCTACTACAAGCTCGGTGAGCTGGGCATCTTCGGCATCAACGTGCCCGAGGAGTTCGGCGGCGCGGGCCTGGACAGCCACAAGTTCGAGGCCGTCCTCTACGAGGAGACCGCTCGCGCCGGCGTCCAGTTCGGCGGCTCCGGCGTGCACGTGCTGCTCGCCCTGCCGTACATCAAGATGCTCGCCACCGACGAGCAGAAGAAGCGCTACCTGCCGAAGTTCGTCTCCGGCGAGGAGATGTGGGCCATCGCGATGACGGAGCCGGGCACCGGTTCCGACCTCGCGGGCATGAAGTCCACCGCCAAGCTGAGCGAGGACGGCACCCACTACGTCCTCAACGGTGCCAAGACCTTCATCACCGGCGGCGTGCACGCCGACCGTGTGATCGTCTGCGCCCGCACCTCCGCCCCGACCGCCGAGGACCGCCGCCACGGCATCTCCCTCTTCGCCGTGGACACCAAGTCCGAGGGCTACTCCGTCGGCCGCAAGCTCGACAAGCTCGGCCTGAAGACCTCCGACACCGCCGAGCTGGCGTTCGTCGACGTCAAGGTGCCCGTCGAGGACCTCCTCGGCGAGGAGAACAAGGGCTTCCACTACCTCGGCCACAACCTGGCCTCCGAGCGCTGGGGCATCGCCTTCGGTGCCTACGCCCAGGCCAAGGCCGCCGTCCGGTTCGCCAAGCAGTACGTGCAGGAGCGCACCGTCTTCGGCAAGCCCGTCGCGCACTTCCAGAACACCAAGTTCGAGCTGGCCGCCTGCCAGGCCGAGGTGGACGCCGCCGAGGCCGTCGCCGACCGCGCGACCGAGGCCCTGGACGCCGGTGAGCTCACCCCCGCCGAGGCCGCCTCCGCGAAGCTGTTCTGCACCGAGGTCGCCCACCGTGTCATCGACCGCTGCCTCCAGCTGCACGGCGGCTACGGCTACATGAACGAGTACCCGATCGCCCGCCTGTACGCGGACAACCGCGTGAACCGCATCTACGGCGGCACCAGCGAGATCATGAAGACGATCATCGCCAAGGACATGGGCCTGTAAGGCCCCCGACACCGGCACGCGATCACTGGCCGGTACAACTCATCCATGACCCAGGCACTACAGGACCTCCTCGATCTGCTCGACCTGGAGCAGATCGAGGAGGACATCTTCCGCGGCCGGTCCCGGTCCGCCGTCGTCCCCCGGGTCTTCGGCGGACAGGTCGCGGCCCAGGCGCTCGTCGCCGCGGGACGCACGGTCCCCGAGGACCGGCCCGCGCACTCGCTGCACGCGTACTTCCTGCGCCCCGGCGACCCCGGCGCGCCCATCGTCTACACCGTCGACCGGATCCGCGACGGCCGCTCCTTCACCACCCGCCGGGTGGTCGCCGTCCAGCACGGCAAGCCGATCTTCCATCTCTCGGCGTCCTTCCAGACGTACGAGGAGGGACTGGATCACCAGGAGCCGATGCCCGACGCCCCCGATCCCGTGACGCTCCCGACCGGTGCGGAGCGGCTGCGCGGGTACGGGCACCTCGACCCCGTCGTGGTGGAGAAGTTCCTCGAGGCCCGCGCCGCCGTCGATCTGCGGTACGTCGACGAGCCGCCCTACGGGAAGTTCGGCGAGCCGCGCGAGCCGCACTCCCAGGTGTGGTTCCGCACCAACGGCAAGCTCGACAGCGATGTCGACGACCCGCTGCTGCACGTCGTCCTCGCCACCTACGTCTCCGACATGACGCTGCTCGACTCCGTGCTGCTCGCGCACGGGCGCGGCGGCTGGGCCGTCGGGGACGTCGTCGGGGCCTCGCTCGACCACGCGATGTGGTTCCACCGGCCGTTCCGCGCCGACGAGTGGCTGCTGTACGACCAGGAGTCCCCGTCCGCGTACGGCGGCCGGGGACTGGGGCAGGCGAGGATCTACACGCAGGACGGGCGGCTCGCCGTCACCGTGATCCAGGAGGGCGTGGTCCGCGTCCCGCGCGAGCGGGGTCCTAACTGAGGCCCGCCTCCGCCAGCAGGTACGCGGTCATCGGGTCGTAGTGGCGGGGGCTGACCACGTGGTCGTCCAGGGGCACCGCCACCTGCACGGTGCCCTCCGCCTCCGCGAGGAACAGGGCCGGGTCGTTGCAGTCGGCGTAGCCCACGGAGTCCACGCCGTGCCGTCCCGCGTAGCCCGCCCAGCCGTGGTCGGCGACGACCAGGTCGGGCAGCGGGCGGCCCTCGCGCTCCAGGCCCTTCAGGATCGCCTTCATCGGCTCGCCCGAGTGGGTGTGCCACAGGGTGGCGCCGTGCTCCAGCACCGCCACGTCCGCGAACTGCATGACGTAGCCCTCCTCGGTCGTCAGCCCGTCCGGGATGACGACGATCTCGCAGCCGGCCGCGCGCAGGGCGGACGCGGTCGCGCGGTGGACGTCGAGGAGACCGCCGGGGTGACCGGTGGCGAAGAGGACGCGCTGCTGACCGTCCGCCGCCTTGCGCAGCCGCCCGGCCATCCGCTCCAGACCGGCCACGGTCAGCTCCGGGTCGATGGTGTCCTGGCCGTAGCGGTGTTCGGGGTCGTCGTTCACGCCGACACGTTCCGCCATCACCGCCAGAACGTCCTGCTCGTCGCTCCAGCGGTCGCCGAGTTCCAGCCCGAGCCAGTAGTGACGGTCGCCGTTCGCCAGCTTGCGGTAGTGGGAGAGGTTGTTCTCGCGCGGGGTGGCGACGTCGCCCGCGATGCGCGTCCTGACGAGGTGTTCGACGAGTTCGGCGCGGCTGGGTGTCCCGGATATCGGCATGGCATCCATTGTGAGGCAGCGGCCTGCGGGCGTCCCTGGCGTATCGAACGCTGGGACGTGCGTCACGTACTCAGCGGGACCCCGCTCACGTACTCGGATCCGCCACAGCGCGAACCCTGCATGAGCCCCGGTCCTCACACCAGGCGGATGCCCGGATCCCGAACATCGGTCCCGGCGTGATGGACGTTTCCTCCATGCCTTCGCGCTGCGGTGTACGAAATGTACATGTCGCAGTCGTGGGCGGGTGTCTAGTGTCGACCGGACCGGTCGCCCCGGATTCAGACCGGATGTGCTGTGACTGAATGCCGTCGCTCGGGGGCTACGGCGCCGTCTCCTCGAGGGCGAGGCCGGCCGGCGTGGTCGTCTCGCCGCCCGGCGCGAACGCGTCGCCGGGCGGGCATCCGAACCCGTGTCCGAGCCGGTCCCGGCTCCCCGGTAAAGTCGTACGACAAGCAGTACATACGCGATGAAGCGTAGGAAAGAAGGCATTCCTCCATGAGCAGCAACGAGACTCCGCGCGGACCCGTCGACTCCTCCCGCGTCCCGCGGTACGCCGGTCCCGCGACCTTCGCCCGGCTGCCCCGGCTGGACGAGGTCGGCCGGGCCGATGTCGCGGTGGTGGGCGTGCCGTTCGACTCGGGCGTCTCGTACCGGCCGGGCGCCCGCTTCGGCGGCAACGCGATCCGTGAGGCGTCCCGGCTGCTGCGCCCGTACAACCCGGCGCAGGACGCCTCGCCGTTCGCCCTCGCCCAGGTCGCGGACGGCGGCGACATCGCCGTCAACCCGTTCAACATCAACGAGGCCGTCGAGACGGTCGAGGCCGCCGCGGACGACCTGCTCGGCACCGGCGCCCGCCTGATGACCCTCGGCGGTGACCACACCATCGCCCTGCCCCTGCTGCGCTCGGTCGCGAAGAAGCACGGCCCCGTCGCCCTGCTGCACTTCGACGCCCACCTCGACACCTGGGACACCTACTTCGGCGCCGAGTACACGCACGGCACCCCGTTCCGCCGCGCGGTCGAGGAGGGCATCCTCGACACCTCCGCCCTGTCCCACGTCGGCACCCGCGGCCCGCTCTACGGCAAGCAGGACCTGACCGACGACGAGAAGATGGGCTTCGGCATCGTCACCTCCGCCGACGTCTACCGGCGCGGCGCCGACGAGGTCGCCGACCAGCTCCGCCAGCGCATCGGCGACCGCCCGCTGTACATCTCCATCGACATCGACTGCCTCGACCCGGCCCACGCCCCCGGCACCGGTACCCCCGAGGCGGGCGGCATGACCTCGCGCGAACTGCTCGAGATCCTGCGCGGCCTGGCATCCTGCAACCTGGTGTCGGCCGACGTCGTCGAGGTGGCCCCCGCGTACGACCACGCGGAGATCACATCGGTGGCGGCCTCGCACACCGCGTACGAACTGACCACGATCATGTCGCGCCAGATCGCCGCGGCCCGGAAGGACTCGGAAGCCAAGTGACTCACGACCACGACCTGGTGCTCCGCCCCACGCCCGCCCAGACGGAGGCCGCGCTGAACCCTCCTCCGGGCCGCACCGGCGGAGACCTGGTCGTGGAGACGCTGGCCGGGCTGGGCGCGACGACCGTCTTCGGTCTGCCCGGCCAGCACGCCCTCGGCGTGTTCGACGCGCTGCGCCGCTCCGACCTGCGCTACATCGGCCTGCGGGTGGAGAACAACGCCGGGTTCGCCGCGGACGCCTACGGCCGGATCACCGGCGAGGCCGCGCCGCTGCTGCTGTCGACGGGCCCGGGCGCCCTGACCTCGCTCCCCGCGCTCCAGGAGGCCGCGGCGGCCTCCGCGCCCGTGCTGGCGATCAGCAGCCAGGTCCCGACGGCGGGCCTGGGCGGCGGCCGGCACGGCTACCTCCACGAACTCCCGGACCAGGCCGCCTCGTTCCGGGGCGTGGTCAAGTCCGTCCACACGGTCCGTGCCCAGTCCCAGATCCCCTCCGCGATCGAGGCGGCCTGGACGTCGGCGCTGTCGGCCCCGCACGGCCCGGTGTGGGTGGAGATCCCGCAGGACGTCCTGCTCGCCGAGACGGCGATCCCGGTGGTGACGGGCGGCGACGCGTTCCCCGAGGAGCTGCCGCCGCGCCCCGAACTGACCGCCCTGGCCGCCGACCTGCTGTCCAGGGCCGCCCGTCCGGCGATCATCGCGGGCGGGGGCGTGGTCCGCGCGGACGCCTCCGGCAAACTGAGGCAGCTGGCGGAGCGGCTCCGGGCGCCCGTCGTCACCACCCCCGGCGGCAAGGGCGCCTTCCCCTGGACCCACCCGCTGTCGCTCCAGTCCTGGATCGAGGACCGGCACACCACCGACTTCCTGGAGGACGCCGACGTCCTCCTGGTCGTCGGCTCGGGCCTCGGTGAACTCTCCTCGAACTACCACACGTTCAAGCCGCGCGGCCGGGTCGTCCAGATCGAGGCCGACCTTGGCAAGCTGGAGTCCAACCACCCGGCGCTGGGCATCCACGCGGACGCGCGGCCGGCGTTGCAGGCGCTGCTGGAGACGGTGCGGGCCCGCGAGGACGCGACGGCGGCGGACCGCGTCCGGGAGCTGCTCGCGAAGGTCGCCGAGCGCATCGCCGCCCAGGAACTCACCCTGGAACAGGACGTCCTGGCGTCCGTCCGCAAGGCGCTCCCGGCCCACTCCCCGTCCTTCTGGGACATGACGATCCTCGCCTACTGGGCCTGGTCGGCGTTCGACGCCAAGGGCCCCAACCACATGCACTCCGCGCAGGGCGCGGGCGGCCTCGGCTACGCCTTCCCGGCGGCGCTCGGCGCGGCGGTGGCCGACCCGACCCGTCCGGTCCTCGCCGTCTCCGGCGACGGCGGGGCCCTGTACTCCATCGCCGAACTGGCCACGGCCCGCCAGTACGACCTGAACGTCACGTGGCTGATCGTCGACGACGGCGGCTACGGCATCCTGCGCGCGTACATGAACGACGCGTTCGGCGAGGCGACCGCGACGGAGCTGACCCGGCCCGACTACGTGGTCCTGGCGGAGTCGTTCGGCGTCCCCGGGGTGCGTACGACCCCGGAGAACCTGGAGCAGGACCTGGCCGCCGCGCTCGCCGCGCCGGGCCCGCGTGTGGTCGTCCTCCCGGCGATGCTTCGGATGTTCGCGCCGACCCACCTGGGCTCGGACTGATCACCCGATCGGCCGGGCGCGACGACCTTCACGGGATATGTTCCGTGAGGTCGCAGGCGTCCCGGCCGGGCCGATGTCAGATGCGGCCATTACTCTGAGCCCGGAGAGGAGGACAGTGTGCTGCTGCGGTTCCGCGTCGCGAACGTACGGTCCCTGCGAGATGAGCAGGAGCTGTCCTTCGTCGCGCCCGGCGACGAACAGGGCGGGTCGGCGAACCCGGTGGATCTCGCAGGCGGCGGATCCGTCTCCGTTTTCCCGCTGATCGGCATTTTCGGGGCCAACGCCTCCGGCAAGTCCAACGTGCTGACCGCGATGACCGACATGCGCAATGCGGTCCTCAACTCCTACGCGCACTGGGCCTCTTACGACGGCATCCCGCGCCAGGTCTTCTCCCTGGACCCCAAGAGCGAGAGCGAACCCTCCTTCTTCGAGGTCGACGTCGTCATCGACGCGGTCCGCTGGACGTACGGCTTCGAGCTCGGAGCCACCCGCGTCGAGTCCGAATGGCTGCACAGCTACCCGCGTGGTCGCCGTCAGGAATGGCTCGACCGTGACGCCTCCCGGCCGGATGTCTTCAAGTGGCCCGGTGGACGGGTCAAGGACCGATCCCAGCTCGTACGGCGTACGCGGCCGAACGCCCTGCTGCTCTCCACGGCCGGCACGGACAACCACCCGCAGCTCTCCCCACTGTTCCACTGGTTCCGCCGCAACTTCTGGATGATCAACCCGGAGGTCGAGCGGGACGAGCGCGCGCGGTACACCACGAAAGAACTGTCCGGTCCGAGGGCCACCAGGATCCAGGAGCTGCTGAGGGTCGCCGACCTCGGCATCACCGGAGCGACGGTCGTCCAGGACGGCCCGGGCCAGGACACGGTGAAGCTGACGCACCACTCGGCTGCCGGGGACGTCTCCTTCGACTGGCAGGAGGAGTCCTACGGCACCCGGTCCTGGTTCGCCCTCCTGGGCCCACTGCTCCTCGCCCTCGACGAAGGCGCGGTCCTGCTCGTCGACGAACTCGACGCCAGCCTGCACTCCCGGTTCGCGGCCGAGGTCGTCCGGCTCTTCCACGACCCGTACGCGAACCCCAGGGGCGCCCAGCTGGTCTTCACGTCGCACGACGCGACGGTGCTCACCACCCCGAGCGGCGAGCGGCTCCTCGACCCGGCGCAGGTGTGGCTGACGGAAAAGGACAAGGACGGGGCGACCGAGCTGTATCCGCTCACCGATGTGGAGCCGGGCGAGGACGAGGACCTCACGCAGTCCTATCTCGCGGGGGCCTTCGGCGGGGTTCCGGCCCTCTTGGAGGGGCAGATCGCGCGGCGGCTGCTGGTGGCACGCGAGGCCGGCACGTACGACGAGACAGGCGAGCGAGCGGACGGGGCGGGGCGCGACTGATGGGGCGGGCGCAGAGGGGCAGGGACTCGTGGGAGCGTCCGGCCCGGCGGGGCGGACAGCGCAAGCGCCAGGTCTTCATTTTCACCGAGGGCAAGGTGACCGAGCCCTCGTATCTCGACATCCTCAAGGACCAGGGCGTCCCACTCGCCGACGAGGTCCCGGTGGAGATGCACATCGCCAACCGCAGGGCCGACAGCGGACGCAAGCCGCTCGACCTCGTCGAGCAGGCGATCAGTCTGAAGCGCGAAGAGGACCGCAAGGCGAAGCGGGCCAAACTGGAGGAGAAGTACCTGCCTCAGGTCTGGTGCCTCTTCGACCACGACAACTACAAGTACGTCCGCGACGCACTGGATCAGGCGGCGCAGGCGGGCATCGGCGTTGCCTTCTCACACCCGTGCTTCGAGGTGTGGCGCCTCGCGCACTACAAGCCGGTCAGCGGCTCGTTCGCCGGGGTGTGCGGAGGGGCGGCCGACCGGCTCCCGTTCCAGCGGGGCTCCCAGGACGCCAAGACTCCCAAGGTCGTCCTTCCGCACCAGGTCCTGGGCCGCTACAAGGCGGCGCGGAAGAACGCCGAGCGGATGAATGGCCAGCACCCGGCCCATGTGGGCAAGTGGGACAAGGACCCTTACACGGACGTGCACGAGTTCGTGGAGAAGGCACTGCACATCGACACGTACTGACACCTCTCGGCCATGATCATGCGCTGATTTCGGTATGACCCGAACGGGGTCATAGGGTCTCTCCGTCATCACAGGTCGGGTCGTAGGGAGTCGTACGTGGCCAAGCTGACGCTCGCCCAGTTGGAACGGCATCTGTGGGCCGCCGCGGACATTCTGCGCGGCACGATGGACGCCTCCGAATACAAGGACTACATCTTCGGACTGCTCTTCCTGAAGCGGGCCAACGACGAGTTCGAGGCGGCCAGGGACAGGCTCAGGCAGTACGCCGTCGAGGAGCTGAAGCTCAGCGACGAAGATCTTCCCGGCTACCTGGAGCAGGCAGGCCCTTACCGCAAGCGCGATGTGCTGTATGTGCCGGAGGAGGCTCGTTGGCACAACGTCTCCGCTGCCACCTCCAACATCAACGAGATGACCCTGCGTCCGGCTCTCCAAGCACTCGAGGGACAGAACGCGAAGCTCAAAGGCCTCTTCGACCACCTCGACTTCAACCGCATCGGTGGATCGGGTGCCGCGTCCAGCACGGCCAAGCTCGCCGACCAGCGCCTGAAGCTCCTCATCGCGCACTTCGGGCGGATCCGGCTGCGGACGGAGGACTTCGAGTTCCCCGACCTGATCGGTGCCGCCTACGAGTACCTGATCAAGGAGTTCGCGGACACAGCCGGACGCAAGGGCGGCGAGTTCTACACCCCGCGCGCCGTGGTTCGGATGATGGTCGAGCTCCTCGCCCCCACCGAGAACATGAGGACTCATCCACGCGGCGGAGTACGTGGAGGAGCACGGCGGCGACACGTCGTCGATGTTCTTCGCCGGACAGGACGCCAACTCCGGTTCCTGGATCATGTCGACGATGAACATGGTCCTGCACGGGGTACGCCGCTTCGACCTGGCCACCGGGGACACGCTCTCGCAGCCGGCACACGTCCCGCGCTCGGACGAGGACCGATTCGACGGGGTGCTCAGCAATCCGCCGTTCTCCCTGGACTACGCCCTCGCTGATCTGGCGTACTCGGCCGAGCGCGCCAAGTACGGGGCGACGAGCGAGCGCGGCAAGGCCGACCTGATGTTCCTCCAGCACATGCTGTGGGAGGCCAAACGGGAGGGCTCCCGCGGCGGCATGGTGATCACGGTCATGCCGCACGGAGTGCTGTTCCGTGGTGGCGGCGAACAGGCCATCCGTACGGAGCTGCTGGAGAAGGACGCCATCGAGGCGGTCATCGGCCTCGCGCCGAACCTTTTCTACGGGACCGGCATCCCGGCCTGCATCCTGGTGCTCCGCCCGCCGGGCCGGAAGGACCGGGCGCGGGAGGGCAAGGTGCTGTTCATCAACGCCGACCGCGAGTTCCACGCGGAGCGGGCGCAGAACGTCCTGCTCCCCGAGCACGCCGAGAAGATCGTCTCGACGTTCCACGCGTACGAGGAGGTACCCGGCTTCTCGCGGATCGTGACCCGCGAGGAACTTGCCGCCAACGACGACAACCTCAACATCCGCCGGTACGTGGACAACACGCCGCCTCCCGAGCCACAGGACGTGCGGGCGCACCTGGTGGGCGGGGTGCCGCGCGCGGAGATCGAGGCGAAGAAGCCGCTGCTCGACTCGTACGGGATCGGGGTGACCGATCTGTTCGTGGAGCGGGAGCCGGCAGACCCGGCGTACGTGGACTTCCGGGACGAGGCGGCGGGCGGCCGTCCCGAGCTGGGCGAGCTGGCTCGGCCCCAGGAGGAGGCGCTGAGGGCGGAGTTCGGCAAGTGGTGGGAGGAGGAGGCCGCCCTGCGGCTGGAGGCGGTGGCGGCCACGCCCGAAGCTCTCGCTTCGTCCACGTCCTCCGAGCGCAAGGCCGCGTTGATGGCGGTGCGGGGGCAGCTGATGAAGTCGTTCGGGGAACGGCTGGGACGGGTCGGGTTGCTTGACCGGTACGCGTTGGCGGGGGCGGTCGCCGGTTGGTGGTACGACGCGAAGTACGACCTGCTCGCGCTGTCGGAGAACGGGTTCGGGGGTGTCGTCGACGGGTGGGTCGAGAACGTCGACACGTTGCTCTCGCCCGAACAGGACGCGCGGACGAAGAAGCTGCGCACGAGGACGGCGGCGGAACGACGTCAGGCGTACGACCACAAGGTGGTCGCCGCGATTGCTCCGCGGTTCCTGGAGGAGCTGGCGGAGGCGGACGCGCGCAAGGCGGAGGCGGAAGCACGGTTCAAGGAGCTGAGCGCGCGGCTTTCCGGGGGCGGGGAGGAGCCGGAGGCCGAGGGTGATCCGGCCGACGGTGAGGTCGACTCGGAGGAAGTCGCCCTGAGCGCAGAGGAGTTGGACCGGCTCACGGCTGAGCTGGCGAAGGTGAAGAAGGCTCGCACGAAGGCGGGCGCCGACATCAAACGCCTTGAGGCGGACTTCCACCGGTATCCGTACCCGAGCGATCCGCCGACGCTGGGTGAGGAGCCGCCGCGACTGTTCCGGGCGCGGGCGGAGCTGGACGTGGAGGGGGAGCGTCGGGTGGTGCTCGACCTGCTGCGGGACGATCTGGCAGCGAAGTTGGACGGGCATGTGGTGCGGTGGCAGCGGGAGTTGGTGGCGTCTTATGAGACGTGGGAGAAGAAGTACGCGGTGTCATTGAGAGAGATTCGGGCAGGGCGGGAAACTGCGGCGGGAAAGCTGGATGGGTTCCTTGAAGAGATGGGGCTGAATGTCCAGTGAAGGAGGGAAGTGGCCCCTCAAACCTCTCGGTGGTCTGTGCCGAGTGAGTTCTGGAACGACTCCTAGCAGGGCGGCCGGTAGTCGGTACTTCACCCATCAGGGCATCCCATGGGTAAAGACCCTAGATCTTAACGAAGGTTCACTCCACGCGACTGACGAATCACTGACTGAGGTTGCTGTCGCCGAGACGGGAGTGCGTGTATACCCGGCACAGTCGGTGCTCCTCGCCATGTACGGCGGTTGGGAGCAGATCGGCCGCACGGCGATTCTTGCGGTGCCGGCAGCGGTCAATCAGGCAATCTCGGTCCTGGAGGTTGGTCCGCAGATAGAAGCGCGTTACCTATTGCTCGCGTTGCAGCACGGTAGGCCGCGGTGGAGTCGCTATGCGGCGAGTACGCGCAAGGATCCCAACATCACTAAGTCGGATGTCTTGGAGTTTGGAGTTCCTGTTCCACCGCTGCCTGCTCAGCGGCGGATCGTTGAAACAATCGACAGCATCACGGAGATGGAGCGGGCTATCGCGACATCGATCGCCAAGCTTCGCAGCGTTCGGCAGGGCCTGATGGCCTCGTTGCTCTCTCCCTTTGCGGGAGTACGGGGGGCTTGGGTTGTGAGGTCTCTGGAGTCAGTCGCTGAAGTGAGTGGCGGCCTCACTCTCGGAGGAATATCGGCGACTGGTGGCTCGGTTGAGCTTCCCTATTTGCGAGTTGCCAATGTTCAGGACGGTTTCATTTCAACAGCCGAGATGAAGACGGTTCGCGTTACTCCCGTTGACGCGCAAAGGTTCCGACTCAGGCGTGGCGATCTGCTGGTGACGGAGGGAGGGGACTTCGACAAGGTTGGCCGGGGAGCGGTTTGGGACGGGCGGATTGAACCGTGCCTGCACCAGAATCATGTGTTCCGCGTTCGCTGCCGAGAGGGTGTCATGGCCCCTGAATTCCTTGCCTTCTATATGGCCTCACAGGCAGGGCGTGCATACTTTCTAAGCGTGGCCAAGCAGACGACCAACTTGGCGTCGATTAGCTCTTCGCAACTCAAGGCAATGCCGGTGCCCTGCCCGCCGCTGCCTGACCAGAAACGAGTGGTTGAGGTACTCGCTGTCTGTGACAAACAGATCGGCCGCGAAACCAACGAACTCGGCAAGTTGCGGAAACTGAAGCAGGGGCTTATGGATGATCTGTTGTCGGGCCGGGTAGTGGTTTCCGCGGCGGCGGCTTGAGTGAACGATGTCTGGCCCTCCTATGGGAGGGCCAGACAGATCGCGGTGTGTACGTGGTCAGGCAGTGAGGCTTCCACCCTTGACCGCTGAAATGAACGATGTCCAGCCAGCTGACTGGAAGACCAGAGCTGGCCCCTGTGGGACCTTAGAGTCGCGGACCGGGACGCCGGTCGGGTAGCCGTCCAGGACCTCGATGCAGCTGCCGCCTTCGTTGCCGCTGTACGTCGACTTGCGCCAGCCGTGCAGGGAAGAGGCGTCAGGGATGGTGTGTTCATTCACGGGTTTCGTAGTCCTTTGCTGTCGCCCGACTCATGCGCCGATGCTCCCGACGTCTGCCGCTGCGAACCTCAAGCAGCTTTGGCCGCAGCCACATCGCGCGCACGGCGCGCAAGTGCACGTACCGGACTGGCGGCGGGGTGCCGGCGCAGTTCCGTGCTCATCGTGCGGAAGTGGTCGTCACCGCGGTTGGATGAGACGTGTTCGTACTCGTCCAGGAAACGTGACCAACTCTCGCAGGCCGCGTCCAAGTGGCCGACGCGTAGTTGGCGTTGGGCAAGAAGTGCATAGGCGTGCACGCGGCCTTGGCGTTCCTGCTTCGGCTGGAGGCGGATCGACTGTTTCAGGGCTTTGATGGAGCCTGCGAAATCCTTCTCCTCGTACAGGACGTGGGAGACGTGGAAGAGATAGGCGGTTTGGTCGTAGCCGCCGATCGCATCCCTGTTGTTGTCAGCCTTCGACAGTGCGTCCTCCGCTTCTCTCAGGCGGGCGTGGGCTTGTTGCTTCAGCCCCACCATGGACGCGGAGTGGGCCTGCTGGCCGCGTAGGAAGGCCACGAGACGTGGGCCCGCAGAGGGTGCTGCTTCTGCCGCGGAGTCCGCGAGCTCCAATGCCTTGGGGCCGTAGCCCAGGCTGGAGGCTTGGAGAGACATACCGCGCAGGGTCCTGCAGTAGGTGACGTGGTCCTCAGCCTCGCGCGCTAGGCCGAGGGCTTGGACGTAGTAGCGCTGCCCGAGGCCGTGGGCCTTCTCATACATGGCCATCCAGCCGGTCAGGTACGTGAGGTCGGACGCGGCGGCCAGCATGTCCTTGCGGACAGGTTCCGTGGCCTGTGCCTGGAGCCAGGGGCCGACCGTGTTCACGAGGAACGCGGACGCCATGGGCATCGCGTGCCCGGCGCCGAGTTCGTCGAGGATGTCCGCGATCCGGTCGGTCATGGTGCGGATCGACTGCACCTGTGAAGCACCGATACGGACGGTTTTCTTGCCAGGAGTCACCGAGTCGTCCGTTGCTCGCGCGGGGAGGGTGAACGCCGGAACTGACAGTGCGGCAGAGAAGACCGTGGCAGCCAGCACGCTGCGGCGGGACGGATCCATCGTTGCCCTTCCGAGGTCGATCAACTCCTCGACAGCGTCGTTGCTTTGGGAGCCTATGAGTGATGGCGCGGGCTTCAGACCGGCTTCCGCGTGGGTGACGAGGCGTCCCAGCCGTGCCGAGAGCGCCTCGACGATCAGCGCCCTGACCTGAGGTTTCGGTTGGACCCCCGCAATCCAGTGCGCAACTGCGGTGCGGTCGTACGTGAGGTCGAGTCCTGCCTGAGGGCCGAGGCGGTTCACCTGCTGTGCGAGCTGGGTCCTGGTCCATCGTGCCTGGTCAAGCAGGTTGTCCAGGGCGCGGTTGGGGGTGCGCTTCCGTGCCATGTCCTCAACTCCCGACGGCTTGCATGGTGTTCAACGACGGCGTTCACGGTGTTCACGGTCCCACCGTCTCTCAACGGTACCTGCGGAGGGTGTCCGAGCGGTTACCTCTTGCACATGCGCCGAGTGATCTCGGCCGAAAGCAAGGACCCCCGCGACCGCTTGCGACGGCCCGGGGGCATGGCCCTCAACCACTGTGGAGTTGAGAACGTGTTGCACCATATCGCCCGCCTCGTCGAGCCGCTGCTCCGGCTCCTGTGGCCCGCCTCCGGGCGCCACCGCCACCGGCGCCGCGCCGAGGGAGGGGCGCGGCCCACCCCCGTGCCGGCCGCCCCCGTCACACCCCGCCGCCGCGCCTCCTCGCACGAGGCCCTCCTCCGGGGCGAGGGCTCCCCGCTCGTCCGCCCCTACCTCCTCGCCCACGAGCAACGCGAGCAGGCCAAACGACAGCGCGCCCGGCGGCGAGTCCTCTGGCTCGCCGTGCACGGCATCGACGTAGGGCCACGGCGCATCCACGGTGTCGACGTCGGCTCCCGGCGGTGCCACGCCACCGAGGGGGCTGCCGCATGATCTACGAGAGTCACGACATCGCCACCACAGCCACCCGCCCCCGCCTCCTCCCCTGGTCCAACCCCGAAGGCAACCCCTGCTACCTCGTCGCCGACGCCTCCGGCACCGGTCCTCTCTCCCGCGTCGCCGACAACGTCGAGGCCGTTCAACTCGGCATGGCCGGCGACCTCCTCGACCATGCCGCCGATCTCCTCGATGACGCCAAGGCCACCGCGCCTCAACTCCGTTTCCTCGCGGCCCGATTGACCGAATCCCTGCACGACGTGCACCGCATCGCCCGCAGTCGAGGCGCCCGCCTCCCCGTCCCGGACGATGACGACGAGGCTCCTGAGGAGGATCCCGGCGCCTGACCCCCGCCTCCACCGAGCGTGCGGACGTACCGGCCCAAAGCCCCGTACGTCCGCGCGCTCAGCCATGTCCTCTGCCCGGATCCCTTCCCCTCACCCCGACCCCTGGGCACAGAATGGATCTCCGGGGAACGGCGGGACGTACGGAGAGGCGCGGGGCTGTGGTGGTGCACGTCGAACGGGACGAGGTGGAGCGGCCGTTAGTCGCGCAGTTGGAGGCCATGGGGTGGACGCACGTCCCGGGTGCGGAGCTGGACACGCTCGACGCGGCGGTTCCGTTGCTCGTCGACCAGCTCGGCCCCGCGCTGCGGCGGATCAACCTCCGGGGCGGTGACGGTCAGCCCTGGATGGGCGAGGACGACATCCGGCGGGCGGTCAGCGAACTCGCCTCTCTCTCCCTCGGCAAGGGCGTCGTGCAGGCGAACCTCGCCGCCACCGACATGCTGCTCCACGGCTGGACGCTTCCCTCGCCCTCCGCCGCGCACGGCGGCCCGTCC
This sequence comes from Streptomyces sp. NPDC096046, assembly GCF_040303285.1. Lineage (NCBI taxonomy): Bacteria > Bacillati > Actinomycetota > Actinomycetes > Kitasatosporales > Streptomycetaceae > Streptomyces > Streptomyces sp. NPDC096046. Next base: position 134,847 of record NZ_JBEOSZ010000011.1, read on the forward strand.
GCCACCGTGCAGTACATCGAGTGGCATCCGGACCTCGTCACGCGCAACACCTTCACTGTCGTCGACCAGCTGCGCGTGCGCAGTCGGTCCGGCGAGTTGTCGATACTCGACCTCGTCCTGTTCGTGAACGGCATCCCGCTCGTCGCAGTCGAGTGCAAGAGCCCCGATTTCGCCGAACCCGTCCGCAGTGCCGTGCTCGATCTGCGGCACTACGCGGGGAACCCCGTTCTGGACATCGACACCACCGGTACCCCGGTCCCCGCCGGTGTGCCGGAACTGTTCCGGACCGTGCAGCTCCTCGTCGCCGCGACCGGCGAGACTGCCCACCTGGGCACCGTCACCTCCGAGCCCGAGCACTTCCACCCGTGGCGCAGCGTCGAACCGGAGGAGGAGAGCAGACTGCGGCGGGAGTTGCGTACCGCCGGACTGCTCGTGGACGGCGCCGACCCGGCCGCGCCCGCGCCGCTCGGCGAACAACAGAAGCTCGTCGGCGTGGTCCTGCGGCCGGCCGCCCTGCTCAACGTCGTACGGCACTACGTGATCCCGATGGCCGTCGAGTCGGGGGCGGACGGCGGGGCCGTGCGGACCGTGAAGGCCGTCGCCCGGCACCAGCAGTACCGGGCCGCAGAGAAGGCCGTACGCAGACTGCTGACCGGGCGGGCCCGTGCCGGGCGGGACACCGAGGACGAGCGCGGCGGTGTCATCTGGCACACGCAGGGCTCCGGCAAGTCGCTGACCATGACGTTCCTGGTGCGACGGGTGCACCTGCACCCTCGGCTCAGCGAGTTCATGGTGGTCGTGGTCACCGACCGCACCCAGTTGCAGACCCAGCTCTCACGGACGCTGAAACTCAGCGAGTCCGACGTCGAGACGGCGAAGACCCGGACGCAGATGGTGGGGTTGCTGCGCGACGCCGGGCGGCGCGTCGTCTTCGGCATGATCCAGAAGTACGGGACGGGATTCACCTTCGCCGGGGACGCGGAAGGCAGCGGGGACGACCGGGATCTGACGGGAGAGGGAGCGGGCCGGAGCGAGGACGAAAGCCCCGGCCCCGTACCGGACTTCCCCGAGTGCAACAAGTCGCCGGACATCCTCGTCCTCGTCGACGAGGCGCACCGCTCGCACACCAGCGTCCTGCACGCCGCTCTGCGCAAGGCGATCCCGAACGCCGCCAAGATCGGGTTCACGGGTACGCCGATCATCACCGGACGCGAGGAGGACACGCGCCGGATCTTCGGGCGGGGCGACTCGCCGCGGGGCTTCCTCGACGAGTACCGGATGGAGGACGCCCAACACGACGGCGTCGTCGTCCGCATCCGCTACGAGGGGCGGACGGGCAAGGGCGAGGTCCGTGATGGAGAGGTCCTCGACAAGGGTTTCGACGACCTCGTCCGGGACCGCACCCCCGAGGAGCGGGCCGCGCTGCTCAAGCGGTGGCCCACCGAGCGGGACGTCGCCGAGTCCGTTCCCATGATCGAGGCGAAGGCCGAGGACATGCTGGAGCACTGGGTGACCACCGTGCTGCCCGGCGGCTTCAAGGCACAGGTCGCCGCCGTCAGCCGGAAGGCGGCCGTGCAGTACCACCACGCCCTGCGCAAGGCCCGCGACGAACTGCTGGCGCAGCTGGCCGGGTTCGACCCGGAATCGGTGACGGGGACACCGCTGGAGAAGCTGTCCGCCAGACAGCGCTATCTCCACCAGGCCCACCGGTTCCGGGCGTTGCTGCGGCGGATCGACTTCGTTCCCGTCATCTCCCCGGGTGCCGGTCACAAACGCGGGGAGTGGCGGGAGTGGACCGACGCCGGCCGCCAGGAGGCCTACACCGAGCGCTTCCAGAAGGCGTTCCCCGAGCTGGCGCCCGATCCGGAGTGGGTCGCCGTGACTCCCTTCAACCCACCGCGGGCCCCGACTCCTCCCACCCGTCCCGCCGGAGGGCTGAACACCCCGTGGTCCGAGGCCGCGAACAGCGAGCCGCCGCCGCTTCCCGCCTCGGTGCCCGACCCCGTGCACCCCGACAGCCCCATCGCGTTCCTGATCGTGAAGTCCATGCTGCTCACGGGATTCGACGCGCCGCGCGAGCAGGTGCTCTACCTGGACCGGCCGATCCGGGACGCCGAGCTGCTCCAGGCCGTCGCGCGGGTCAACCGCACCTCGCCCGGCAAGGAGGTCGGATACGTCGTCGACTACTACGGCGTCTTCGAGCACCTCTCCAGCGCACTCGCCGGGTACCGGAACACCGACGTCACCGACACCATGCGCGATCTCTCCTACGAGGTGGACAAACTCAAACCCGCCGCCCAGAAGGTCCGTGACTTCCTGCGGCAGAACGGCATCGACGACGCGCAGCTCGATCAGCTCGCCCAGCTGGGGCCCGCGGCCCTCGCACTGCAACCCGAAGACCGGCGGTTCGACTTCGACGAGGTGCTGCACGAATTCCTTGCCACCCTCGAACGCGTCCTTCCGCACGAGGACGCCCTGGACTATGTGGCGGACGCCCGGCGCTGGAGCCTGCTCCAGAAGCGGGTGCGGCGGCTGTGCCGGGACGACGAGGGCGGCACGTTCACCCTGCGCCGGTACGGGCGCAAGGTCCGGGCGATGATCGCCGACCACCTCGAAGGGCCGGAGATCGACCAGGTCATCCCGCCCGTCTCACTCACCGCACTCACCTTCGACGACGCCGTGCGGCGGCTGCCGCCGCAGGAGGCGGCGGCGGAGATGGGCCACGCGCTCCGCTTCCATCTGGAGGAGCGGACGAAGCGGGAGGACCCAGCGAAGTACGAGCGGCTCTCCAAGCGTCTGGAAGAGATCCTGCGCACGATGCCGGGGCGCTTCGAGGAGCAGATCGAGGAGTTCGGCCCGCTGATCGAGGAGGCCAGGCAGGAGCAGGAGGAGTCCCCGGAACTCGCCGGTCTCACGCCGCTCGAACAGAGGGTGTACCGGCTCGTGGAGCAGATCCTGGCGGACACACCCGGGATCAGGCTTGCCAATGGCGGAGACGTCAGGCGGCTCACGGGCAAGGTGTGCGACATGGCCACCGGGGTCATGGCCAGGGCGTCGTACCAGGGGCAGCACCAGGACATCAGCATGCTGGCCGGAGACCTCCAGGATGTCCTGCTCAGTAGCGATGTCCGGCCCGTGGGCGGGGACTGGGCGTCGTTGGCGAACGCGGCTGAGCGACTGGCGTCCTTCGCGCAGAACAACCTGCGGCAGTTCCGAAGCAGGGCGAGGGGAGAATAGGCGGGTGACCGCGCCGGCCGATCCTTCGACGTACTCCGCCCCCGAAGCCCTCCTCACCGTGGACGGGCTGTCTCTGCGGGTGCGTGCCAGCGCCCGAAGGAAACGGTTCGCGCTGACCGTCGAGACCGATGCGACCCTCACCCTGCACACCCCGGCCGGACGCTCGACGGCCGAGGCGGAGCAGTTCGTCCGCGCGCACGGGGACTGGCTGCTGACCAAGCGGCGGGAGCGGGAGCGCACACGCCCGCTCAGCCCCGTTAAACAGCTCGTCGACGGAGAGGCCTTCCGCTATCTGGGGCGGACGTACCGGCTGGCTGTGTCCGGTGAGGAGGGGGCGGGCGGAGGGGTCCGGCTGATCGCGGGGCGGCTTGTCATGGGCCCGGATCTGGCGGCGGATCCGCAGGCGGGCCGGGCGGCGCTGGTCGACTGGTACTGCCGGGCCGGCCGGAACTGGACGGGACACCGGCTCCAGCCTTGGGCGGCCCGCATGGGTGTGACCGAGCCGGAACTCGACGTGCGGGACCTGGGGGGCCGATGGGGTTCCTACCGGCCGCCGCAGGCCGGGTCGGGCGCCAAGGGGCTGATGAGTCTCGGGTGGCCGCTCTTCCAGCTGCCCATGCACCTGATCGACTACGTCATCGCCCATGAACTGGCCCACGTGAAGGTGTCCGGGCACCGGGAGGACTTCTGGCGGCTGCTGCGGACCGCGCTGCCCGAGTACGAAGAACGGCGGGCGGACCTCGACGAGCTGGGGCGGCGGCTCTGGATGGGTGATGTTCGGTAGGCCGGGCTGAACTCCCTGAGGGAGTTCAGCCGCGGTGAGGCCTACCAGATCGACTCGACCCACTCCGGGTGGTCGATGAACGGGTTGCGGTTGTGCTGGTAGGAGTCGTGGATGACGTCGTTGCGGCGCTGCTCGAAGGCGTCCGGCGGGTCCTCCTGGTGCCAGGCCTTGAGCACGGAGAGCTTGCCCATGTAGGGGTTGGTGCCGTTGCCGACCTGGCCGTTGACCTCCAAGTCGGCCCAGCCGTCGCCGCCCTCGTAGCGGACCGCCATGTAGAAGATCATGCGGGCCACGTCGCCCTTGACGGCGTCGCGGGGCTCGAAGGAGTCGGAGTCGGTGAGGCTGCCGCCGCTGTCGGTGAAGCCGCTGCCGCCGTTGTCGAAGTCCTTGTTGCCCCGGATCGAGTTGACCCGGACGTCCGAGGGGCGCAGGTGGTGCAGGTCGGTGCCGGGACCGGTGGAGGTGCCGAAGTCGCCGTGGGACTTGGCCCACACGTGCTCGCGGTTCCAGTCGCCCACGTCGCCGCCGTTGAGGGACTTGCTGCGGGAGATGCCCGAGTACAGCAGGATCACGTTGTTGCTGTTGTTCGGGTCCTGGTCGGTGACCTTGAGGGCGTTCCAGACCGCGGAGTACGAGATCTTCGTCTGGCTGCTGATGATGGTGTGCAGGGAGGACTTGAGACCGGTGCCCGTCTTGCCGACCGCGTTCTTGTAGTACGTCGTGTCGTACGCGGTCGTCGTGGCCGCGGCCGGGGGAGCGGTCAGAGTGGACGCGGTGAGGCCGGCCAGGGCGGCGGCGGTGGCCAGCGCCACCGGCTTCCATCGGCGTATCCGTCTTGTCACCAGCATGTGGGGTCCCCTCTACGCGGGTTGATCGGAGGCGATAACCGGGAGAGTGACATGGACATGCGACCGTGTAAATGAATCCGACATGGCGATCAGGTGACGGAAACCGGCAGTTCGGTGGTGTTCTACGCGAGTTGACGCGACCTGGACGTCCTCAGGCTGATCGTCGACGACGGTGGCGACGGCATCCTGCGCGAGTGCGTGGGTTCTCCGGGGTCGGGACGACCCCGGAGAACCGGGAACGGGACCTCGCGAAGGCCCCCTGGACGCGCGGGCCTTCGGTGGTCCTGCTCCCGGCCGTGGTGCGCGTGTTCGCGCCGAGGCACCTGGGTTGAGCGAGGGCCCTGCTGACTACAGGCCGTCGCGGACCATCGCGGCGACGATGTGGACGTGCCGGTCGGCCGCCGTGCCCGACCACTCGTTGTCGTAGTTCAGGCCGTAGGGCCAGAAGTGGCCGCCCCCGGTGGAGATCTTGGCGCCCGAGCCGTCGTACTGCCTGACGAGGGCGGTGGCCTGCCCGCCGGTCCAGGTGCCGCTGCCGCCGAGGCGGGACCAGCCCGAACTGGTGCCCACGCCGATGGTGTGGGCGATCTCGTGCAGGGCCGTCCGCTCGTTCATGTAGCTGCGGTTGCTGCCGAAGCGGATGGTGCCGTTGATGTTGCCGTCGGCGGTGGGGACGCCCGGCTCGTAGCGGACGGTGAGGGTCTTGCCCAGGTCGCTGAGGTTGTTGTAGCGGGCCACCGCCGCGTTCATGGCCCTGGTGATGAGGTCGTAGGCAGCGCGCTGGTCCGCGGTGGGGCTGCTCGCGCGGACGAGGGACCAGGTGATGGTGGCGGCCGCCGCGCGTTCCCGGGCCGGGGCGGGCGGGGCCTGGTCGGTGGCGGCCTGGGCGGCGACGCCGGGACCGGCCAGCAGTGCGGCGGTCAGGGCGGCTATGAGTGCCTTGCGTGGGCTCATGTGCGGATCCTCCAGTGGGGGGTGGCCGTCACGAAGGTTTCGAAGCTTCGCACGGCGTTCGGGATCTCGTACAAACAGCGCCGCCGTCTCTGCAACGCCTGTGTGTGACACGGCAGTTGGCGCGCTGTCGACCGCAAGTATCCCGGTGGGGAAGACCGCGTCAAGAGGTGCGGCGGAGGTCAGTGGAACCAGAAGAGCAGCGTGTCGGGGTTGGTCCCGAGCCTGCGTGCGCTGTCCCACTGCTCCGCCTCGAACCGCATCGCGTCGGCGAACCGGCGGGCCGCGCCCCGGAATTCGGGGTCGAGGCGGTCGAGTACGCGCGTGTAGGCCTCGGCGAGGGCGGCGGCCCGCCGGGTCGGCAGCGTGCCGATCGCGGGCACCGCGTCGCCGGGGTGGGGCAGCCGCAGCGGCGGGCCGCTGAACAGGAACATGCCCGGGAGCAGATCAGCCGGTACGCCGTGCCGGGCCAGTTCGTCGTCCATGGCGTGGAACCAGGACGGGCGGCGCCAGGCGCCGAGATCGGTCGGGTCGGAGAAGTGCGCCGCGACGGTCAGGTAGAAGGCGTAGCTGTACGCCGGGCAGAGGTCGGTGCTCGGGGTGCCGTCGGCCAGCTCGTCCAGGGCCTGGCTGATGGAGACGGCGAGGTCGATGCCCTGCTCCCGGAAGCGGGCGTCGGTGCGTGCGCACTCCGTGCGTACCCGGGCCAGTGTGCGCTCCTGCCGCTCGGTCCGCTCCACCGCGGTGAGCAGCCGCACCACCGTTCTCATGTCTCCGGTGCTCATCTCCAGGCAATGGCCCACCGTCGCGTTTCCCTTCACCCGTTCGCCAGACACCGGTGTCCATGATCGGGGACAGGGGAACGGCCCCGGGCCAGGGCGTCGGGGGCCGTTCGTATGTGCGGGGTTGTGGCGGATCAGCTGACGTCGGCCGGGTCGAGACGGTAGACGGCCGACTGACTCGACTGCGTCGAGGAGCCGGAAACCGGAAGTCGAGGAGCCGGAAGCCGGAAGTCGAGGAGCCGGAAGCCGGAAGTCGAGGAGCCGGAAGCCGGAAGTCGAGGAGCCGGAAGCCGGAAGAGGAACCGGAAACCGCAAGAGGAACCGGAACTTGAGCCCGAGCCCGTGCGGTCCTGATGGTCAGCGACGACAACCAGAAGCCGCCCAGACGACCCGCTTCTACTTCTTGCGTGTGCGGCCCAGGCACCGCCTCTGGACCCGGCGCCGGGCGCTGACCGGGCGCTGACCGGGCACTGACGGGGCACCGACCCGGCGATGGCCGGAACGGCAGGGTGTCGAGGCCGCCCGCCGCCCGGCCGAAGCCGACGGCCTAGCCCCGATACGAGGCCAACGCCTCCTCGATCCCCGCCGCGTCCGCGTCCTCCGCCGCCCAGGCCACGTATCCGTCGGGCCGTACCAGGACGGTCGTCCGGCGGTCGCCCGCCCAGCGCTCCACGGTCAGCCACCCCTCACGGACACCTGGGCCTTCGTACGTCCCCGGCGTGATCAGCACGAACCGGCCGCCGCGCAGCGCCTCGTAGAGCCGGCCGACCTTCAGGGCGACGTCGGGGACACGGGTGCCGGTGAGGCGGTGGGCGCCGCGGGGGGCGGGGTAGGCGTAGCCGATCCCGGTGATCTGCCCCAGGGCCTTGCGCTGGACGGGCGGGGCCATGTCGACGAACGCGGAGACCAGGGCGCGGACGGCACGCAACAGCGGATTGCGCGCGCGGGCCAGCCGGACCAGTCCGCCACTGCTGCGCAGCACCGCCCTGCCGACCGGGTGGCGCTCGGCCTCGTAGCTGTCGAGGAGCCCTTCGGGCGCCCCGCCCCGGACGGCCGCGGCGAGCTTCCAGCTCAGGTTGGCGGCGTCCTGGAGGCCGGTGTTCATGCCCTGCCCGCCGGCCGGGGAGTGGATGTGCGCGGCGTCCCCGGCGAGGAAGACGCGCCCGACCCGGTAGTGCGGTGCCTGGCGCTCGTCACTGTGGAAACGGGAGAGCCAGCGGGCGTCGTGCATGCCGTAGTCGGTGCCCAGGGCACGGCGGGTGATCTCCTTGACCTCGTCGAGGTCGAGCGGGGCGTCGTCGGAGACCTCGTTGCGGCGGTTCCATCCCATGACCCGGTACCAGCCGTCGCCGAAGGAGGCGATCATCGCGAAGGCGTCGCCGCGGCCGTTGACGGTGAGGACACCCTCGGGTTTCTCGGCCAGCCGGACATCGGCCAGGATCAGCGACTTGATGACGGAGACACCGGGGAAGTCCAGGCCGATCGCCTCCCGCACGGCGCTCCGGTGACCATCGGCGCCGACGACATAGGCCGCCCGGCGGGTGACGACCGCCCCGTCCGCGCCGCGTACGTCGAGGTCGACCCCCTCCTCGTCCTGCCGCAGCCCCACGACCTCGCTCTCGTACGCGAACTCGACCCCAGCCTCCCGGGCCCGCCGCTCCAGGAGCCGCTCGACCTCGTACTGCGGGGTGATGAGCAGGAACGGGAAACGCGAGGGCAGCGTGCTCAGATCGAGGGAGAGGCGGCGGAAGAGCCGCAGGCCGGTGATGGTGGCGCCAGTGGTGAGGAGTTCGTCGGCGAGGCCACGGGCGTCGAGCTGCTCCAGGGTGCGGGCGTGCACGCCGAAGGCGCGGGAGAGGTTGCTGATCTTGCGCGGACGCTTCTCGACGAGGGTCACGGAGACGCCGGCAGTGGCGAGGTCACCGGCGAGGAGGAGACCGGTGGGGCCGGATCCGACGACGATCACGGTGCGGTGGGTGGCGGTGCCGTTCATGGTGGCCTCCTGTAGCCAACGCTTGTTTTCCAACGTTTACCTGCCAACGTTTGCTTGCCATCGCTCGTTGGCCAACGTGTGTTTGCAAACGTTCGTTGACGAACATAGTGAAGCGCCGGGTGAGATGTCAACAGACGTTGGCAAACACACGTTGGCCAACGATTGTTGACCTACACCCGTTGGCCTGTGCCCTGTTGGTCTGCACCCGTTGGCCTGCACCCGTTGGCCTGCGCCCATTGGCCTGCACCCGTTGGCCTACGCTTGTTGACCTACACTCGTTGGTCTACGCTTGTTGGCATGAACGGCAGCGACAGCACCTCCACGGTTCCCGGCTCCGGGACCCCCCGCCGCTCCGACGCCACCCGCAGTGCGATCCTCATGGCGGCCCGCGAGCGCTTCGCGACCGACGGCTACGAGCGAGCCACCATCCGCGCCATCGCCAAGGACGCGAACATCGATCCATCGATGGTGATGCGGTACTACCGCAACAAAGAGGGTCTCTTCGCGGCGGCCGTCGCCATCGACCTGCACCTGCCGGACGTGAGCGGGGCGGATCGCCGGCAGGACGCGGGGCGGACCCTCGTCGAGCACTTCCTCGACATGTGGGAGAACAACGAAGTCCTCACCGCCCTGCTGCGGGTCGGCGTGACCAACCAGGCCGGAGCGGAGCGCATGCAGGGCATCCTGCGGGACCAACTCCTGCCGGTCGCCCGGCAGGTGTGCCCCGACCCCGAGCAGGTCCCGGCGCGGGCGGCACTCATGGCGTCACAACTGCTGGGGTTGGCGCTCACGCGGTACGTGCTGCGGATGCCGCCGGCGACGGGTCTGGCGCGGGCGGAGATCGTGGCATGGCTGGCACCGACGATCCAGCGGTATCTGACCGCGCCGAGTCCCTGAGCCTCGCCGAGCACCCGTATCCGCCGAGCACCCGTATCCGCCGGGCACACGGGGCCGCGGGACCACGGGACCGGTAGGGCGCAGGAAGGCCGACCGCCCAGCACATGACACCCCCCGGGCGCCGAGGCATCCGGGCCCGGAAGGCCGACCGAGCGCCGAGAGCCGGCCAATCCCCTGACACACAACAGACGTCGAGCCCCTGACGCAACTGACGCAACTGACGCAACTGACGCAACTGACGCCGAGCCCCGGCACGACTGAGCCGAGCTCCCGAAAACCACCACCAGGGCCGCAGGCGAACCGCCCCGCCCTCCACCCCGCCGTCCCCCCACCCCGACGCGAATCGAAAACGTTACGGCGGGATGAAAGCGGCTTCCGATCGCGTTGATGCCTTCCGGCAGCGCTCAGGACGACGGCAGCTCAGGACGACGGGAAGGTACCGGTGTGACACCGCGACGGGGATGGGCACGACGGCTGTGGGCTTACGCATGGCGCCACCCGAAGGACGTCGTACTCGCCCTCGGCTCCTCGCTGGCGGGCATGGCCGTCATGGCCCTCGTCCCGTTGATCACCAAGGTGATCATCGACGACGTCATCAGCGAGCACACCCGGTCCATGACCACCTGGGCCGGGCTCCTCGTCGCCGCCGCGCTGATCGTCTACGTCCTCACCTACGTCCGCCGCTACTACGGCGGGCGCCTCGCCCTCGACGTCCAGCACGACCTGCGGACGGAGATGTACGACACGATCACCCGGCTCGACGGCCGCCGCCAGGACGAGCTGTCCACCGGCCAGGTCGTCGGCCGCGCCACCAGCGACCTCCAGCTGATCCAGGGTCTGCTCTTCATGCTCCCGATGACCATCGGGAACTTCGCGCTGTTCCTGATCTCCCTGGTCGTCATGGCGTGGCTGTCCGTGCCGCTGACCCTGGTCGCCCTGGCGGTGGCGCCCGCCATCTGGTGGATCGCCAAGCGCAGCCGCACTCGGCTGCACCCCTCCACCTGGTACGCCCAGGCCCAGGCCGCGGCGGTCGCGGGCGTGGTCGACGGCGCCGTCAGCGGCGTACGCGTGGTGAAGGGTTTCGGGCAGGAGGAGCAGGAGACCGGCAAGCTCAGGGAGGTCTCCCGCCGGCTCTTCGCGGGCCGCCTGCGCACTATCCGCCTGAACTCGGTCTACACCCCGGCCCTGCAGGTCGTCCCCGCGCTCGGCCAGGTCGCGATGCTGGCCCTCGGCGGCTGGCTGGCGGTGCGCGGGCAGATCACGCTCGGCACGTTCGTCGCGTTCTCCACCTATCTCGCCCAGCTGGTCGGCCCGGTCCGCATGCTCGCGGTGGTGCTCACCGTCGGCCAGCAGGCCCGCGCCGGCACGGAGCGCGTCCTGGAGCTGATCGACACCGAGCCGTCCATCGAGGACGGCCACAAGGACCTGCCCGCCGACGCCCCCGCGACGGTCGAGTTCGACGACGTCTCCTTCGGCTACGGCGACGACCGCGGCGTCCTCGACGGCCTCTCCTTCGAGATCCGCCCCGGCGAGACCCTCGCCGTCGTCGGCTCCTCCGGCTCCGGCAAGTCCACGGTCTCCCTGCTGCTGCCGCGCTTCTACGACGTCACCCGCGGGGCCGTCCTGATCGGCGGCCACGATGTGCGCGAGCTGACCCTGCGGTCGCTGCGGGCGGCGATCGGGCTGGTCCCGGAGGACTCGTTCCTCTTCTCCGACACGGTCCGTGCCAACATCGCCTACGGCCGTCCGGACGCCACCCTGGAGGAGATCGAGAAGGCCGCCCGCGCCGCCCAGGCGGACCGTTTCATCAGAGAGCTGCCCGACGGCTACGACACCACGGTCGGCGAGCACGGCCTGACCCTCTCCGGCGGCCAGCGCCAGCGCGTCGCCCTCGCCCGGGCCATCCTCAGCGACCCGCGCCTGCTGGTCCTGGACGATGCCACCTCCGCCGTGGACGCGCGGGTCGAGCACGAGATCCACGAGGCCCTGAAGGAGGTCATGCGGGGCCGCACCGCCCGCCCGTCGCCCGACCACCACCCCTCAACGAGCGCTGACGCGCGCACCACCCTATTGATCGCCCACCGCCGCTCCACCCTGAACCTCGCCGACCGCATCGCCGTCCTGGACGGCGGCCGCCTCGCCGACATCGGCACCCACGAGGAACTCCGGCAGCGCTCCGCCCTCTACCGGCGCCTGCTCACCGACCCGGAGGAGCTGGGCGGGGTCTCCCCGGGTCACACCCAGCCGGCGTGCCCCCAGGAGGACACCTCGGTACGGGACGAGCTGGACGCCGAGTTCGACGCCGAGCGCGGGGTCACCCCACGGCTGTGGAGCGGCGACCGCGAGCGCGAGGACACCGCCCTCGCCGAGAGCCCCGCCACCCCCGAGCTGCTCGCCCAGGTCGAGGCGCTGCCCCCGGCCACCGACGTCCCGGACATCGACGAGTCGCGGGCCGTCCGGCCGGAGCACTCCTACGGCCTGCGCCGCCTGCTGAGCGGCTTCGGACTGCCCCTGCTGGTCAGCCTCGCCCTGGTGGCCACCGACGCGGGCATGGGCCTGCTGCTGCCGGTGCTGATCCGGCACGGGATCGACTCCGGCGTCACCCAGGCCGCCCTCGGCGCGGTGTGGGTGGCGGCCCTGCTGGGGCTGCTGACGGTCGCGGTGCAGTGGGCGGCCCAGGTCGGTGAGACCCGGATGACCGGGCGCACCGGCGAACGGGTCCTGTACTCGCTCCGGCTCAAGATCTTCTCCCAGCTCCAGCGCCTCGGGCTCGACTACTACGAGCGGGAGCTGACCGGGCGCATCATGACCCGGATGACGACCGACGTCGACGCGTTGTCGACGTTCCTCCAGACGGGCCTGGTCACGGCCTTCGTCTCGATCGTCACCTTCTTCGGCATCATGGTCGCCCTGCTGGTGATCGACGTGGAGCTGGCGCTGGTCGTCTTCGCGACGCTGCCGCCGCTGATCATCGCCACGTACTTCTTCCGCCGGGCGAGCGTGAAGGCGTACGAACTGGCCCGCGAACGCGTGTCGGTCGTCAACGCCGACCTCCAGGAGTCGGTGTCCGGGCTGCGGATCGTGCAGGCCTTCCGGCGGGAGCGGGACGGCGGGCGGCGGTTCGCGGAGCACAGCGCCGACTACCGCCGGGCGCGCATCCGCGGCCAGTGGCTGATCTCGGTGTACTTCCCGTTCGTGCAGTTCCTGTCGTCGGTGGCCGCGGCGGCCGTGCTGATCGTGGGCGGGGCCCGGGTCGACGCCGGGACGCTCGCGATCGGCTCGCTGGTGGCCTACCTGCTCTACATCGACCTGTTCTTCGCGCCCGTGCAGCAGCTCTCCCAGGTCTTCGACGGCTACCAGCAGGCGTCCGTCTCGCTGGGCCGCATCCAGGAGCTGCTCCGCGAGCCGACGTCGACGAAGTCCGCCGAGGAGCCCCGCGAAGTCCCCTCCCTGCGCGGCGACATCGCCTTCGAGGACGTGCACTTCGCGTACGGGGACGACGAAGAGGCCCTCGTCGGTGTCGACCTGCGCATCCCGGCCGGGCAGACCGTCGCGTTCGTCGGCGAGACCGGCGCGGGCAAGTCGACCCTCGTCAAGCTGGTGGCCCGCTTCTACGACCCCACCGGCGGCCGGGTCACCGTCGACGGCACCGACCTGCGGGACCTCGACCTCACCTCGTACCGGCACCGCCTGGGGGTCGTCCCGCAGGAGGCGTACCTCTTCCAGGGCACCGTCCGTGACGCCATCGCCTACGGCCGGCCGGACGCCACCGACGCCGAGGTCGAGGCGGCGGCCCGCGCGGTCGGCGCGCACGACATGATCGCCACCCTGGAGGGCGGCTACCTCCACGAGGTCGCCGAGCGCGGACGCAACCTGTCCGCCGGGCAGCGCCAGCTGATCGCGCTGGCCAGGGCCGAGCTGGTCGACCCCGACGTCCTGCTGCTCGACGAGGCCACGGCCGCCCTGGACCTGGCGACGGAAGCCCGCGTCAACCAGGCCACCGACCGGCTCGCGGGCCGCCGCACCGCCCTCCCGTCGCCCGACGGCCACGCCCCGGCGAGCGCTCAGGCGCGCACCACCTTGATCGTCGCCCACCGTCTCACCACCGCCGCACGCGCCGACCGGGTCGTCGTCATGGACCGCGGCCGGGTCGCGGAGGACGGCACGCACGAGGAGCTGCTCGCCCGCGGAGGCCGGTACGCGGAGCTGTGGCGGACGTTCATCGGCGCCGCCGAGCCGGAGGAGCCGGTCGGGGCCACCCGCTGACGGCACCCCCTTTGCCGCGGGTCCGTGACGTCCGCGCAACCGTCCGACATACGTCATGCGTCCGTACTGGCGTACGCCGATGGTCGCGGACGACGCGGTACGGGAGGACGACAGTGGACAGTGGAGCGATACGCCGGCGGCTCGCGCTCGGGCTGGCCGTGCTGACCGCCTCCGGGCTGCTGGCCGTCGCGGTGCCGGGGGACGCGCAGGCCGCCGCCACCGCGCTCTGCCCCGGGCGCAAGGTGCGCACCCTGCCCTTCTCCACCGGGAAAGTGCTCGTCTACAAGCGCGGCGGCTACGTCTGCGCCGTCACCCTCCCCAAGAGAACCGGCGGGAAGCGCAAGATGTCGGTGAGCGTGCAGGCGCGCGGCAACCGGCCGGTCGTCGACGCGGGCACGTACGGTCATCACGCGGGCCCGGTCACCGTGCACGCCGGGCGCCGCTGCGTCTGGCTCAAGGGCCAGGTCGGGAGGGGCAAGTTCAGCTCCGGCTGGATCCTGTGCTGACGCACGACATGCGGCGACGCGCCCGGCGCGCACAGGGTTTTCCCCATGTCCCCTGGTGCTCAGGCGAGTTGGTGAGCTAGCTTCCGGCGCACATCTGTCTCACAGGGGAGTGCGCATGCGCAAGGCGCTCAGATGGCTGCTGGCGCTCACGGTGCTCATAAGCACACTGGGCACGGCGGGAGCGGCCACCGCCGCCGACGCCGCCGGCACCGACAGCACCACCGACATCAAGGAGAGACTGCTCTCCATACCGGGCATGAGCCTGGTCGAGGAGAAGCCGTACACCGGCTACCGCTTCTTCGTCCTGAACTACACGCAGCCGGTCGACCACCGGAAGCCCTCGAAGGGCACCTTCCAGCAGCGCATCACCGTGCTGCACAAGGACGTCTCGCGCCCGACGGTGTTCTTCACCAGCGGCTACAACGTCTCCACGACGCCCCGCCGCAGCGAGCCCACCCAGATCGTGGACGGCAACCAGGTCTCCCTGGAGTACCGCTTCTTCACCCCGTCCCGGCCCACCCCGGCCGACTGGTCCAAGCTGGACATCTGGCAGGCGGCCAGCGACCAGCACCGCGTCTTCAAGGCCCTGAAGGGCATCTACGGCAAGAAGTGGATCTCCACGGGCGGCTCGAAGGGCGGCATGACCGCCACCTACTACGAGCGCTTCTACCCGCGTGACATGGACGGTGTGGTCGCCTACGTCGCCCCCAACGACGTGGTGAACGAGGAGGACTCCGCCTACGACCGCTTCTTCGCGCGCGTCGGCACCGAGGAGTGCCGCGACCGGCTGAACGGCGTGCAGCGCGAGGCGCTGGTGCGCCGCGAGCCGCTGGAGAAGAAGTACGCCGCCTTCGCGCAGGACAACGGCCTCACCTTCGACACCATCGGCAGCCTGGACAAGGCCTTCGAGGCGACCGTCCTCGACTACGTGTGGGGCTTCTGGCAGTACAGCGGGCTGTCCGACTGCGACCAGATCCCGGCCGACGCGAAGAACGCCACCGACGACGAGATCTGGACCTCCGTCGACACGATTGCCGGCTTCTCCGCCTACGCCGACCAGGGCCTGACGACCTACACGCCGTACTACTACCAGGCCGGCACGCAGCTCGGCGCCCCGACCATCGGCTTCCCGCACATCGAGAAGCAGTACATCCGCTACGGCTACCAGCCGCCGCGCAACTTCGTCCCCCGGGACATCCCGATGAGGTTCCAGCCGTCGGCGATGCGGGACGTGGACACCTGGGTCCGGCACAACGCCCGCCGCATGCTCTTCGTCAACGGCCAGAACGACCCGTGGAGCGCGGAGCCGTTCCGTCTCGGCAAGGGCGCGAAGGACTCCTACGTCATGACCGCTCCCGGCATGAACCACGGAGCCAACGTCGCGGGCCTCGTGCCCGAGCAGAAGGCCCTGGCCACCGCCCGCATCCTCGACTGGGCCGGTGTCGCCTCCGGTTCGGTGCAGGCGGACCCGCAGGCGGCCAAGCCGCTGGCGAAGTTCGACGCCAAGCTCGACAAGCGGGAGACCCGGCGTGAGATGACGCTGCGTCCGTAACCACCCCGCTGCCCCGCACCCGACCGCCCCTCGCTCTGCGGACCGAGGGGCGGTTGGCATGTCCCTGCGCACGCGGTGAATGCTCCGTACGGTGACCTGATGGACAGTTCTGTCGTCTTCAACGTCGTGACCACGGCCATCGCCGTCGTCGCAGTGGTGACCTCCATCGTGTTCAGCGCACGGCAGGCCCGCACCGCGAAGCACGCCAACCACATATCGGTGCTGATCGACCTGCTCAGGGAGTTCCGGTCCGCGGAGTTCCACGAGCAGCACGACTACGTGTGCACCCGCCTGGGCACCGAGCACGACCCGGAGAACGGAGTACGCGGGTTGCCGGCCGAGGCCAGGACGGCCTTCTGCAGCGTCGTGTACTACTACCAGTCGTTCGCCAATCTCGCCGTCTTCGGTCTGCTCGACCAGACCCTGCTGGTCACGGTTCTGCGCACCCGGATCGTCTCGGTCTGGAAGGCCGTCCGGCCGTTCGTGGAGCGGGAGAGGGAACTGCGGGGCGAGGGCAGCAGCGGAACGTACCTGTCGACCTTCGAGGAACTGGCCCGACTGGCGGCGGACCTCCCCCCGGAACACGTCCGCGACCAGCTGGCCGAGGCCCGGCGACGCAGTTCACGCAGGGGGCTGATGCGTTGACACGGGCGGTGGCGAACGCCCCGCTCACATCGGCCGGGCGCACCCCACCGGCCGTTTCCCGCCGAGCCGGACGTACAGGGCGGTCCCGCCGGGACAGTCGGACCGCCCGGCGACCGCCCGGACCACCTCGTACTGCGGGCGCCGTTCGCCCGTGCCGTCGCAGGCGGTCTCACGGACCTGCCGGTCGCCCGAGCTGTAGACGCAGTCGCCGACGATCGTGCGGGGCCCGCCCCCGCCGCCCGGGTCGCCGGGGTGCGGCGGCTGGAGGTTGCGCATGCAGGCGAAGCCCCGTGGCACCGCCCCGTCGCCGTCCTCGTCGGACGCGGGCCGCTGCTCGCTGATGTGCAGCACGAAGTCGGTGGTCGACGGGCAGCGCGGCCCGTCCCGCACCGTGCCGTCGTGCCGCGCCACGACCCGGGCCGCCGCCCGCTCACCGGCACACGGCACCTCGGTGAAGCTCGTCGTACCGAAGGAACTGCACTCGCCGACCGCGAGGAACACCGCCCCGTACCCGGACGGCCGGGTCGGCACCGGCGACACGGCGGCGGTCCTTCCGGTCCCCGCCTCGCTCAGCCGGCCGTCCTCGGCCACGCCGCCCGCCGGGCTCTGACAGCCGGTCAGCAGCGCGCCGAGCAGTACCAGCAGCCCGCCGGCCACCCCCAGGCCACTTCTCTCACGCATCGCCGTCCCCCCGAGTGTGCCCGCCCAGCGTGACCCGCCGTAGCGGGCGCACGCCAGGCACATGGGACGGTTTGCGCACCTTGGGGGTGGTGCGCCCGGTCCGGGGCGTACGTCTAGTACGACAGCCCGTAGCCGATGGGGTACAGCACCTGCTCCGGATCATCCGCCCGCCGCACCGCCACCGGCAGTTTCCCGCGCGGCCTCACCCGCCCCGCGATCACCCGTGCGGCGGCCCGCAGTTCGACGTCGGTCCAGGAGTAGGCGGCCAGGCAGGCCGGTACGGACGGCAGCAGGGCCACGTCGTACGGGTTGCGGATCGCCACCGCCACGACCGGCCTCCCCGTCGCCACGAGCTGCTCCACCAGTGCCGTCTGACCGCTGGCCGCCGTGACGTTGTACGTGGCCACGACCACCGCGTCCGCGTCCCGCGCCGCCGCGACCGCCTTCGTGACGGCTGCCGCGGAGGGGGCGGTGCCGGTGGACAGGGCGCTGGCGGTGAAGCCCAGTTCGCTCAGCGCGCCGGCGAGCACACCGGTGGGCGGCCC
This sequence comes from Streptomyces sp. NPDC096046, assembly GCF_040303285.1. Lineage (NCBI taxonomy): Bacteria > Bacillati > Actinomycetota > Actinomycetes > Kitasatosporales > Streptomycetaceae > Streptomyces > Streptomyces sp. NPDC096046. The sequence goes on from NZ_JBEOSZ010000011.1 coordinate 152,534, forward strand.
CGTCGTGCCCGACGGCGAGGCCGGATCCGCCCCGGTCACCAGCACCTTGGAGAACCGGCGCCGCGACAGGGGCAGCAGCCGCCGCTCGTTGACGAGCAGCGTGGTCGTCCGCTCGGTGATCCGGTCGGCCGCGGCCCGGTGCGCCCGGGTCCCGACGGCCCGGTCCACCCCGCCCTGAGTGACGTACGGCGAACGGAAGAGCCCCAGCCGCGTCTTCAGCCGCAGCACCCGCAGGATCGATTCGTCGAGCCGGGCCTCGGTGAGCTCACCCGCGCGCACGGCCGTCAGCACGGCGTTCCAGGCGAGGTCGAGGTCGGGCGGGTTGAGCAGCTGGTCCACGCCCGCCTTCAGCGCGAGCACCGGCACCCGGTCGTCGCCGTACTTGCTCCGCACGCCCGCCATGCCGAGGGAGTCGGTGACCACGACCCCGTCGTAGCCGAGGCGTTCCCGCAGGATTCCGGTGAGGATCGGGCGGGAGAGGGTGGCCGGGTCGCCGGAGTCGTCGAGGGCCGGGACCATCAGGTGCGCGGTCATGATCGAGTCGATGCCCGCGGCGATCGCCGCCCGTAACGGCGGTGCGTCCAGCTTCTCCCACAGTTCCCGGCTGTGCGTGATGGTGGGGAAGCCGGTGTGGCTGTCGACGTTGGTGTCCCCGTGCCCGGGGAAGTGCTTGGCGGTCGCGGCGACGCCGGACCCCTGGTACCCGGTGACCTCGGCGGCCACCAGCGCGGACACCGCCAGCGGGTCGGCCCCGAAGGACCGTACGCCGATGACCGGGTTGGCGGGGTTGACGTTCACGTCGGCCACGGGGGAGTAGTTCTGCCGGATCCCCATCGCCCGCAGCTCGGCGCCCGCGATCCTGCCGAGCGCGCGGGCGTCGGACCGCGACCCGCCCGCCCCGAGCGCCATGGCCCCCGGGAAGAGCGTCGCCGGCCGCCCCACCCGGGCGACGATCCCGTGCTCCTGGTCGGTGGAGATGAGCACGGGCAGCCCGCGCGGCAGCTCCAGGGAGGCCTTCTGGATGCCGTTGGACAGATCCGCGATCTGGTGCGGCTCACGGGTGTTGTGCGCCCAGGTGAAGTAGATGATGCCGCCGACCCGGTACCTCGCCACCAGCTCGGCGGCCGTGCGGACCCCGATCTCCTCGAGGTTGGCGTCGATGTCGGCCTGGTCGGGGGCGGTGGCGGAGTGGCCGTAGACCCGCGTCACGAAGAGCTGGCCGACCTTCTCCGGAAGCGTCATGCGGGAGATGAGGGCGCGCAGTCGGCTGTCGTCCGGGGCCGCCGCGTGCGCGGACCCGGGGGCCGCTAGGGCGGCGGTGACGCCGGCCGTGGCGGCCAGGACGGTGCGTCTGGAGGGCTGGGCGGTGTTTCCCGTGCTTCCCGTGCCGGTGTCGTGCACGTGCGCTCCTTCCGGAGGTGATCCGCTCGTGGATCCACTGAAGGAAACTTCCAAGAGGTCACCAATATCCAGGAAGTTTCTGCCAGTCAAGGGAGCGCGCGCCGACCGCGCGAGGGGCCGCCATCGGCGCGGTTGGAGGGGGGCGCGCCGATGGCGACGGTGCCGCCGGCCGCGGTACGGCGGAGAGGGTGGTCAGCGATCGCAGCCAGTGGCGAGGGCCGACACCGCACCGCGGTGACTCTCCGGCGGTCTGCCCTTGGACGGGGACGGTCCGCCCCGGGTTCCCGACTCGTCCCGGATTTCCGCAAGTCGGTGCGCACGGTGCGGCGGGGGTTCACCGGGGCGGATGAGCCGCCACTTCCGGCCACTGCTCACCGAGCACCCGTACGGTTTCCGCGATGGCCGGACGCCGGGCCGCCCCCGTCCGCCACAGCGCGTACAGCCGCCGCACCGGCAGCGGATCCAGCGGCACCTCCACCACCCCGGCGGGCAGCGGCCCGCGCCCCAGCCGGGGGATGAGCGCGACACCGAGCCCGGCCGCGACGAGGGCCACGAGAGTGGGGTTCTCGTCCGCCTGGTGGACGATGTCCGGCTCGTGCCCGGCCGTGCGCAGCGTCCGCAGCAGCCAGTCGTGGCAGACCCGCCCCGGCGGCTGGCAGATCCACCGCTCGCCGCCCAGCTCCTCCCGCCGCACGGTGGCCCGCCCGGCGAAGGGATGCCCCTCGGGGACGAGCAGATCGCACAGGTCGTCCCCGATGACCGCCTGCTCCAGACCCGGAGGGGCGGGCAGCGGCGCGATGTCCCAGTCGTGCGCGACGGCGAGGTCGACGGCGCCCTTCGCCACCAGGTCGACCGACAGATGCGGGTCGACCTCCGAGAGCCGGGCGTCCAGGGCGGGGTGCCGGCGGCCCAGCTCGGCCAGCACGCCCGGCATCAGCCCGCGTGCCGCGGACGCGAACGCGGCGATCGTCAGCCGCCCCGCCGGCCGCCCCCGCCGCTCCTCCAGCTCGGTCTCCGCACGCTCCACGATGGCCAGCAACTCTCGGGCGGTCGCGACCAGTTGCCGTGCCTCGTCGGTGAGCCGCACGCCGCGTCCCTCCCGCTCCAGCAGAACGGTCCGGGTCTCGCGCTCCAGCTTGGCGATCTGCTGGGACACCGCGGAGGGCGTGTACCCGAGGGCGAGCGCGGCGGCGCCGACGGTGCCGTGCACGGAGACGGCGTGCAGGGCGCGCAGCCGCTGGAGATCGAGCACGGGATGCCCCTTTCCGCTGAGCGGTTCGCTCGGGGATTTGCTTAGCGATGCTTCATCCAACCATGCGGCAATCATCGCTGGTGCTTCACGGTCCAGGAGGGCGTGTCACGCCCGGGAGGCGGACGCGTCCGGGGTGGCGTGGGCGGCCCCCACGCGCCGCTGCCCCGCCCCCGGTACGGGGAGCAGGGCAGCGAGCGTGGTCGGGGACGAGGTCACCCGGTGTGCTCGGTGAACCGCGCGGCCGTCTCGGCCAGGACCTCCTGGCCGTCCCGCGCCCAGAGGCCGTCGTTGAACAGCTCCACCTCGATGGCGCCGGTGTAGCCGGCCGCCTCCACGTGGCCCTGCCACTCCCGCATGTCGATCGACCCGTCGCCGATCTGGCCGCGGCCGGTGAGGACTCCCTCCGGGAGGGGGGTCGTCCAGTCGGCGAGCTGGAAGGTGTGGATGCGCCCGCCCGCGCCCGCCCGGGCGATCTGCGCGGGGGCGGTGTCGTCCCACCAGATGTGGTACGTGTCGACGGTGACGCCGACCTGGTGCGCCGGGAAGCGTTCGGCGAGGTCCAGGGCCTGGGCCAGGGTCGACACCACGCAGCGGTCCGAGGCGTACATGGGGTGCAGCGGCTCGATGGCCAGGCGTACGCCGTGCCGCTCCGCGTAGGGGCTCAGCTCCGACAGGGCGTCCGCGACGCGTTCACGGGCGCCGCGCAGGTCCTTGGAGCCGGCGGGCAGACCACCCGAGACCAGGACCAGGGTGTCCGTGCCCAGCGTCGCCGCCTCGTCGATCGCGCGGCGATTGTCGGCCAGGGCCTGCGCCCGCTCCCGTGGGTCGATCGCCGTGAAGAAGCCGCCCCGGCACAACGTCGTCACCGTGAGACCCGCGTCGCGGACCAGCTTGGCGGTGGCCTCCAGTCCGTACGTCCGCACCGGCTCGCGCCAGAGCCCCACGTTGCGGATGCCCAGCCGGGCGCAGCCGTCCGCCAGTTCGGGCAGCGACAGCTGCTTCACCGTCATCTGGTTGACGGAGAAGCGTTCCAGCGACCCGCTCACTGGTCCACCCCGTACACGCTCAGCAGCGTCTTCATCCGTTCCTCCGCCAGCTTCGGGTCGGGGAACAGCCCCAGTCCGTCGGCCAGTTCGTACGCCGTCGCGAGGTGCGGCAGCGAGCGGGCCGACTGCAGACCGCCGACCATCGTGAAGTGCGACTGGTGGCCCGCCAGCCAGGCCAGGAAGACCACGCCCGTCTTGTAGAAGCGGGTCGGGGTCTGGAACAGGTGGCGGGAGAGCCCGACCGTGGGGTCGAGCAGATCGCGGAAGCCCCGCACGTCGCCCGTGTCCAGGGCCCGGACCGCCTGCGCCGCCAGCGGGCCCAGGGGATCGAAGATGCCGAGCAGGGCGTGGCTGAAGCCCTGCTCGTCGCCCGCGATCAGCTCGGGGTAGTTGAAGTCGTCGCCCGTGTAGCAGCGCACGCCCTGCGGGAGGCGGCGGCGGATGTCGATCTCGCGCCGGGCGTCCAGCAGGGAGACCTTGATGCCGTCGATCTTGTCGGGGTGGGCGGCGACGACCTCCAGGAAGGTGTCCGTCGCCGCGTCCAGGTCGGACGAGCCCCAGTAGCCCTCCAGGGCCGGGTCGAACATCGGGCCCAGCCAGTGCAGGACCACCGGCTCGGCCGACTGGCGCAGCAGGTGAGCGTAGACCTCCAGGTAGTCCTCGGGTCCGCGGGCGGCCGCCGCGAGCGCCCGGGAAGCCATGAGGATGGCCTGCGCGCCGGACTCCTCGACGACCGCGAGCTGCTCCTCGTAGGCCGCGCGGACCTCCGCGAGCGAGCCGGAGGCGATCTGGTCGGTGCCCACGCCACAGGCGATGCGGCCGCCGACCGCCTTGGCCTCGGCCGCCGACCTGCGGATCAGCTCCGCCGCGCCCGCCCAGTCCAGGCCCATGCCGCGCTGGGCGGTGTCCATGGCCTCGGCGACGCCCAGACCGTGCGACCACAGGTGGCGGCGGAAGGCGAGGGTGGCGTCCCAGTCGACCGCGGCGGGCGAGTCGGGGGAGACGTCCGCGAACGGGTCGGCGACGACGTGCGCCGCCGAGAAGACGGTACGGGAGGTGAACGGCGTGCCGGGGGTCACGGCCAGGGGCTCCGTGCGCGGCTCGTAGGTCCGCGACGTTCCGTCGCCGCCGGGGAGTCGGATGGTCACAGCGCGATCTCCGGTACGTCGAGGCGGCGGCCCTCGGCCGAGGAGCGCAGGCCCAGCTCGGCGAGCTGCACACCGCGGGCACCGGCCAGCAGGTCCCAGTGGTAGGGGGCGTCGGCGTAGACGTGCCGCAGGAACAGCTCCCACTGGGCCTTGAATCCGTTGTCGAACTCGGTGTTGTCCGGCACCTCCTGCCACTGGTCGCGGAAGACCTCCGTGGCGGGGATGTCCGGGTTCCAGACCGGCTTGGGGGTGGCGCTGCGGTGCTGCGCACGGCAGTTGCGCAGACCCGCGACCGCGGAGCCCTCGGTGCCGTCGACCTGGAACTCCACCAACTCGTCGCGGTTGACGCGCACGGCCCAGGAGGAGTTGATCTGGGCGATCGCGCCGCCCTCCAGCTCGAAGACGCCGTAGGCGGCGTCGTCGGCCGTCGCGTCGTACGGCTTGCCGTTCTCGTCCCAGCGCTGCGGGATGTGCGTGGCGGTCAGCGCCTGGACGGACTTCACCCGGCCGAACAGCTCGTGCAGCACGTACTCCCAGTGCGGGAACATGTCGACGACGATGCCGCCGCCGTCCTCGGCCCGGTAGTTCCAGGACGGGCGCTGGGCGGTCTGCCAGTCGCCCTCGAAGACCCAGTAGCCGAACTCGCCGCGCACGGAGAGGATCCGGCCGAAGAAGCCGCCGTCGATGAGGCGCTTCAGCTTCAGCAGGCCGGGCAGGAAGAGCTTGTCCTGGACGACGCCGTGCTTGATGCCGGCCTCGTTCGCCAGCCGGGCGAGGTCCAGGGCGCCGTCGAGGCCGGTGGCGGTGGGCTTCTCGGTGTAGAGGTGCTTGCCGGCCGCGATGGCCTTCTTCAGTGCCTCCTCGCGGGCGGAGGTGACCTGGGCGTCGAAGTAGACGTCCACCGTCTCGTCGGCGAGGACCGCGTCCACGTCCGTCGACCAGTGCTCCAGCCCGTGCCGGTCGGCCATCGCCTTCAGCGCGTGCTCGCGGCGGCCGACCAGGATCGGCTCGGGCCACAGCACGGTGCCGTCGCCGAGGTCGAGCCCGCCCTGCTCGCGGAGGGCGAGGATGGAGCGGACCAGGTGCTGGCGGTAGCCCATGCGCCCGGTCACGCCGTTCATGGCGATACGCACCGTCTTGCGTGTCACGTCGTTCCCTTTCGTACGCGGTCGTCGCGCCGCGTACGCCCCACCCTTCACGGGCGGCCCGGCGAAACGGGCCGTGGACTGGTGAACGTCACAGCAAGCGCTTTCTACATACGGAGAAGCTAGCCTCTGAACGGCGGTCCGGACAAGACCGTGACCAGGACGAGTTGTTCGAGGGGGCGAACAACGCGGGGTCGGGGGCTTAAGGTCTGCTCGGAACCATGGCCATGGGTTCGTCGGAGCAGAGGCGGTCGACCTGCTGCTCCGCGCGGAACCATGGCCAGTGGTCTGGGTGTGTACGAGGGCGGAGACGAGATGCGCGACCGGAGGACGACGAGATGACGGTGACCCTGGCGGACGTGGCGGCCCGCGCGCAGGTCTCGCCCGCGACGGTGTCGCGCGTGCTGAACGGGAACTACCCCGTGGCGGCCTCCACCCGCGAACGGGTGCTGAAGGCCGTGGACGAGCTGGACTACGTGCTCAACGGGCCCGCGAGCGCCCTGGCCGCCGCCACCTCCGACCTGGTCGGGATCCTGGTGAACGACATCGCCGACCCCTTCTTCGGGATCATGGCGAGCGCGATCCAGGCCGAGATCGGCGGGCCGGGCGGCCGTGCGGGCGGGGAGAGACTCGCGGTGGTCTGCAACACGGGCGGCTCCCCCGAGCGGGAGCTGACCTACCTCACGCTGCTGCAACGGCAGCGCGCCGCGGCCGTGGTGCTGACCGGCGGAGCGATCGAGGACGCGACGCACCAGGCGGCGATGGACGCGAAGGTACGGAGACTGGCCGACGCCGGGACGCGGGTGGTGCTGTGCGGGCGGCCGCCCGCGCCGGAGACCGGGGCGATCGCGCTGACCTTCGACAACCGCGGCGGTGGGCAGGAACTGACCGAGCACCTCATCGGGCTCGGGCACCGGCGGCTCGGCTACATCGCCGGCCCCGAGGAGCGGACCACCACGCGGCACCGGCTCGAAGGACACCGGGCCGCGCTGGCCGCGCACGGGATCGAGGAGGACCCCCGCTGGACGGTGCACGGGCGCTACGACCGGCGGTCCGGCTACGAGGCGACGCTGGAACTGCTGCGGCGCGACCCGTCGCTGACGGCGGTCGTCGCGGCGAACGACTCCGTCGCGCTGGGGGCGTGCGCGGCCCTGCGCGAGTCGGGCCTGCGGATCCCGGAGGACGTGTCGGTGGCCGGCTTCGACGATCTGCCGTTCAGCATCGACGCGGTGCCGTCGCTGACGACGGTGCGGCTGCCACTGGCGGAGGCCGGGGCCCGGGCCGGACGGATCGCCATGGGCCGGGAGGAGGCGCCGCCCGGGGGGATCGCGTCGGTGCGGGGGGAGCTGATGGTGCGGGGGTCCTCCGGGGTGCCGCGGCCTTCTTGAGGTGCCTGGATCTTCTTCAGGTGCCTGGGTCTTCTTGAGGTGCCGTGGTGCGACGGCCGGTCGTCGATCGGGCCGCGGAATGATTCGACGCGGGGAACGCGGGGCCGGGTGCCGCGAAGGCCGACGCTCCGGCCCGACCGGTGCCCGGCATCGGTGCCGGGTCCGTGCGGGGGCAGGACTGCCGCGAGGGCGCCGGGCACGGTCCGCACCGCCTTGGGCATCCACTGCCGGTCCGTGCCCCCGCTTCCGGGCCGCCGCCGGGGCAAGTGGGGCCGGGTGGAGGTCCCGACCGCCGACCGCAACCCCGGAACGCGTCCTCATGTGATCCGGCGTCCGCCGAGCGGACCCCTCCGGCGGGAGCCACGTCCGGGGGCGCGACAGCGGGACGAGTGCGGGGGCCTCGTCAGCGAACGACGTCGAAGACGTTCTTTTGCAGCCCGTTGGCGTAGGCCTCGTGCTCGACGAGCCGCAGCTTCTGGGTGTCCTTGTCCGTGGCGCTGAAGAGCCGCTTGCCCGCCCCGAGCAGGAGCGGAAAGACGAGCAGGTGGTAGCGGTCGATCAGGCCGGCGTCGGAGAGGGCCCGGTTCAGGGAGGCGCTGCCGTGGATGATGATCGGACCGCCCTCGGTCTCCTTCAGCGCGGCGACGTCGTCGAGCGAGCGCAGGATCGTCGTCTCGCCCCAGTTCGACACCAGGTCGCCTTCGGTGAGGGTGGTGGAGACGACGTACTTCGGCATCACGTTGTAGTCGGCGAAATCCTCCATGCCGGGCCACACCGGGCTGAACGCCTCATAGCTGGTGCGGCCCATCATCATCGCGGTGGCCTCCTTCTGCTCCCGGTCCTTGATCTCGAAGGCCTCGGGAAGGAACTCGACGTCCTTGAAGGTCCACCCGGAGTTCCGGTAACCGGGCTCGCCGCCCGGGGCCTCCACGACGCCGTCGAGCGAGATGAAAGCGGTGCTGATCAGGGTGCGCATGTCGGGTTCCTCGGTCTCACGTGTCGGGTTCTCGCGGGTTCCGTCGGTGCACGCTGCCACACCACTCGCGGCTGCGACGCACGAACACCCTTCATGACCGCGTAACACGCGAAAACTCATCGGCCATGGCCTGCTCGCGCCGTCCCGTCCTGGTCGCAGGTGCCCTGGCAGGATCCGACCGGTCAGGACCGGTGACTGGATCTTCACGCAACACCCGGGGGGCGGAGGGGAGTCACAGGCGGGGGTGCCGGGTAGATTCCGTCCACATGAAGCTGGCGTTCTCCACCCTCGGTGTCCCTGGCCTGCCCCTGCCCGACGTCCTGCGGCTCGCGACCACGCACGGCTACCACGGCGTGGAGCTGCGCACCCATCCCGAGGAACCGGTTCACACCGGCCTCGGCCCGGCCGAACGGGCGGACGTCGCGGCCGAGTTCAAGGGGGCGGGCGTAGAGCTCCTCAGCCTGGCGGGTTACACACGGGTCGCCGCGCCGGGCGACGACGAGCCCGTCCTGGCCGAGATCCGCGCCCTCCTGGATCTGGCCCACGACCTGGGAGCCCCGTACGTGCGGGTCTTCCCCGGCGGCGACCTCGACGTCCAGACCCCCGAAGAGGCCGACGCGACGGCGGCCCGCCGACTGGGCACGGCCGCCGAACACGCCAATGACCTGGGCGTGCGCATCCTTCTCGAAACCCACGACTCGCACCGCACCGCCGCCGACGCGATGCGGATCCTGGGCCTCGTCGGCCACCGCCAGGTCGGCGCCCTCTGGGACGTGATGCAAACCTGGCTCGGCGGCGAACAGCCCTCCGAGACCCACGCGGCACTCTCCCCCCACCTCGGCTACGTCCAGGTCAAGGACATCGCCTCCGTCGAGGACACGACACCTCTGGCCCTCGGCGCGGGCGTCCTCCCACTGGCCGAGTGCGTCGAGGTCCTCTCCCGCCACGGCTGGGACGGCTGGCTGTGCTGGGAGTACGAGAAGCGCTGGTACGAGGAGGCGGCGCCCCTGCCGGACCTGCTGGAGCCGGGGCGTGAGCACCTGAGCAGGCTGCTGAACGACTCGGCGTGACGCGTCAGCGGGCAGCGGAGCGGACATCCCCTGCGGGGGGTACGGCGCCGTACGCGATGCCCCACAGGAGCAGCGGTGTGACCGCGCCCGCTTCCCGGCCGGTGAGGAACCGACGCCCGGGATCGCTCGGCGGGCGCTGGGCTTGCCGCCTGCTCAGCCCGTGAGGTGCCCGTCCTTGACGGCGGTGACGAACGCCGTCCAGCCGCTTCGTGAGAAGACCAGGGCGGGGCCGTGGGCGGCCTTGCTGTCCCGCACCGGGACGTCGGGGTGGCCGGGGGCGACTTCGAGGCACTCGCCTTGATCGCCGCCGCTGTAGCTGGACTTGTACCAGCCGGTGAGGGCGATGTGCTCACTGCCGATCATGTGCATGATCCTCCGCTGCCGCCCTGACGAGAGCCAGTGACTCCTGCTGCGACAACGCGTCGCTCAGAGCCAGAGCGTAAGCGGTCTGACAGGCGCTCACCAGGGCCGGGTCGTCCATCAAGTTGCCCGTCTGGAAGAGGCAGACAGACGTGGCAGACCTCATTGTCCGGCTCCTCGAACCGTTCCTCCGCTTCCTCTTCCCGCCCCGCGGCAGGCGTCGGCGGTCGGCGGCACCGCCCTCGCGGCCGTACGTGTGCGCGGTGGCCCGCCGCCGACCCGACGAGCGTCCGCTCCGGGGCGAGGACAACCGACTGGTGCGCCCCTACCTGATCGCGGAGGCGAACGCATGACCGGCGGGGCGCGCGACTGAGGGCCTGCCCACCGTCTACGTCAGCGGCGACAACGCCTCACTCGACGCGGTCCGCGAGATCGCCGGCCGTTTCGGCCCCGTCGACACCGCCGTGCTCTTCGCCGGTGCTCCCCGCTTTCCCGTGCTCTTCGGCAACCGGGTCATCGTCCTGGACAGCGCGATGGCCGCCGAGGCCGCGCGGCTCCTCGGCGCCCGCCGTGTGGTGCCCGTCCACTACGACAGCTGGGCCCACTTCACCGAAGGCCGCGACGAACTGGCGGCCGCCTTCGCCGCCGCCGCGCTCGCCGACCGCCTGGACTGGGGCAAGGACGACTGAGCCGCCGCTACGCTACTTCCGCCAGAACAGGTGGTGCGTCACCCCGCTCGGGCTCGGCACGACATCGCAGTGGAAGCGGTCGAACAGTTCCTCGGGGGACTCCCACAGCCGTGAGCCGGACCCGAGCACCACATCGGGCGAGACCGCCACGTGCAGCGTGTCGACGAGATCGGCGTCCAGGAACTGCCGGACGGTCGTGGCCCCACCGCCGAGCCGGACGTCCTTGCCCCCGGCCGCCTCGCGCGCCCGGGCGAGGACCTCGGCCGGATCCCCGCCGACGAAGTGGAACGTCGTGTCGGAGAGGGTGAACGAGGGGCGCTCGTGGTGGGTCATGACGAACACCGGCGTGTGGAACGGCGGCTCCTCGCCCCACCAGCCCTGCCACGCGTGGTCCTGCCAAGGGCCGCGCTGCGGGCCGAACTTGTTGCGGCCCATGATCTCGGCGCCGATGTTGTGGTGGAAGTCGCGCACCAGGTGGTCGTCGAGGCCGCGGCTGCCTCCGGGGTCGGTGCGGTTCGGCCAGCTCGCGGTCGCCACGGCCCAGGCGAACATCGTGCCGGGATCGGCATGGCCGAACGGCCGCTCCAGGCTCTGGCCCTCACCGGCACCGAATCCGTCACTCGAGACGCTGAAATTCTGCACGCGCAGCAGCTGCGACACGGGCTCCTCCTGTGATCGATGAGGGATGGACCGCTCGGCCGCCGAAACTCATCGGTGCCCGGGAAATCCCCCACCACCTCACGGGGCCTGTGCCACCACGTGGTCGATCACCTGCTGGAAGTCCTCACTCGGCGAGAACTCCACCAGCTCGCTGTCCTCCAGCGCGACCGGCACATGGCCGGGGCCCCAGTAGTACGCCTGTCCTGCCTCGTACTCCTCCTCGCCCGCGGCCGTGCGCATCCTGATCCGGCCCTTGAGCAGATAGCCCCAGTGCGGGCACTGGCAGGCGTCGTCCGGCAGGCCCTTGAGGGCCGGGCCCATGTCCGTGCCCCGGGGCAGGGTGAGGTAGCCGACCGACAGGCCGCCGCCGATGGGCTTGATGCGCAGTTCCACTCCGTCGCCTTCGAGGGCGACGGGCACGTCGTTCCGGGTCGCCGCCGTCATGGCTCCTCCGCTCGCCGTGAAACGAACCTCTCCTTCCAGCCTGGACCTCCGGGAAGCCGCCCGCGACATCACGATCCGGTCAAGAGGTGCCGCCGGGGGCTTGATTCGGATGCGTGTAATCGATTCCATGCACCCGTCGGTGTAATCGATTCCACGAGCGCTCACCCGGCGCTCCCCACGACTGATCCACAAGGAGGTGGAGCGGCGGTGGCCAGCATCAAGGACGTCGCTGCCGAGGCAGGCGTCTCCGTCGCCACGGTCTCGCGCGTCCTGAACGACCATCCGTCGGTCAGCGCCGACGCGCGCACGCGCGTGCTGGCCGCCGTCGAGACCCTGGGCTACCGCCCGAACGCCGTCGCCCGCTCCCTGCGCACCGACCAGACCCACACCCTCGGCCTGGTCATCAGCGACGTACTGAACCCGTACTTCACCGAGCTGGCACGCTCCGTCGAGGAGGAGGCCCGCGCACTCGGCTACAGCGTCATCATCGGCAACGCCGACGAGCGGCCGGACCTCCAGGACCACCACGTACGGAACCTGCTGGACCGGCGCATCGACGGGCTGCTCGTCTCGCCCACGGACGGCGGCTCGCCGCTGATGCTGGACGCCGTGCGGGCCGGGACGCCCATGGTGTTCGTGGACCGGTGGATCCCGGGCGTGGACGTGCCGGTGGTGCGGGCGGACGGGCGGAGCGCCGTACGGGACCTCGTGGCGCATCTGCACGGGCTGGGGCACCGGCGGCTCGCCATCATCGCGGGTCCGGCGGCCACCACGACCGGCCGCGAGCGCGTCGAGGTCTTCCGGGAGGCGCTCGGCGCGTACGGGCTCGAACTGCCCGACGCCTACATAGGGCAGGGCGACTTCCAGGCCGAGAGCGGCCGCCTGGTCACCGAGGGCTTCCTCGACCTGGCCGAGCCGCCCGAGGCCGTCTTCGCCGCCGACAACCTGATGGCGCTCGGCGCGCTGGACGCCGTACGGGCGCGTGGCCTGCGGGTGCCGGACGACCTCGCGCTGGCCGCGTTCGACGACATCCGGTGGTTCGTGCACACCGATCCGCCGATCACCGCGATCGCCCAGCCCACGGGCGAGCTGGGCCGGGCCGCCGTACGGGCCCTGGTCGACCGCATCGAGGGACGGCCCGGCGAGTCCGTCACCCTCCCCGCCCGTCTCGTCGTACGCCGCTCGTGCGGCGAGGACCCCACCCCAGCGCAAAGGAGCACGACGTGAGCGACGCGGACGAGTTGCTGCGCATCGAGGGCATACGCAAGACCTTCCCGGGCGTGGTCGCGCTGGACGGCGTCGACTTCGACCTGCGCCGGGGCGAGGTGCACGTGCTGCTCGGTGAGAACGGCGCGGGCAAGAGCACCCTCATCAAGATGCTCTCCGGCGCCTACACCCCCGACGCCGGGCGGATCCTGGTCGGCGGCGAGGAGACGCGCATCCAGGGCGCGCAGGACTCCGAGCGGCTCGGGATCGCCACCATCTACCAGGAGTTCAACCTGGTACCCGACCTCACGGTCGCCGAGAACATCTTCCTCGGACGCCAGCCGCGCCGGTTCGGGATGATCGACCGGAGGCGCATGGAGGCCGACGCCGAGGTCCTGCTGAAGCGGGTCGGCGTGAGCGTCTCCCCCCGCACGCGGGTCCGTGAACTCGGCATCGCGCGCCTGCAGATGGTCGAGATCGCCAAGGCGCTCAGCCTGGACGCCCGCGTGCTGATCATGGACGAGCCGACCGCCGTGCTCACCTCCGAGGAGGTCGACAAGCTCTTCGCGATCGTGCGCACGCTGCGCGAGGACGGCGTCGGCATCGTCTTCATCACCCACCACCTGGAGGAGATCGCCGCACTCGGCGACCGGGTGACGGTCATCCGGGACGGCAAGAGCGTCGGGCAGGTCCCCGCCTCCACGCCCGAGGACGAGCTCGTCCGGCTCATGGTCGGTCGCTCCATCGAGCAGCAGTACCCGCGCGAGCGGGCCGACCGCGGCGCCGCCCTGCTGTCCGTCGAGGGGCTCACCCGGGACGGCGTCTTCCACGACATCGGTTTCGAGGTGCACGCCGGTGAGGTGGTCGGCATCGCCGGACTGGTCGGCGCCGGGCGCACCGAGGTCGTCCGGGCGGTCTTCGGGGCCGACGCCTACGACCGGGGCACCGTGAAGGTCTCCGGTGCCCCGGTCGCCAAGTACGACATCAACGCGGCGATGACCGCGGGCATCGGACTCGTCCCCGAGGACCGCAAGGGCCAGGGCCTGGTGCTGGACGCCTCGGTCGAGGAGAACCTCGGCCTGGTGACCCTGCGGTCGGCCACACGCGCGGGCCTCGTCGACCTCAAGGGCCGGCGCCGGGCGGCCGAACGCATCGCCCGGCGGCTCGGCGTGCGGATGGCGGGCCTCGGCCAGCACGTGCGCACCCTCTCCGGCGGCAACCAGCAGAAGGTCGTCATCGGCAAGTGGCTGCTGGCCGACACCAAGGTGCTGATCCTCGACGAGCCGACGCGCGGCATCGACGTCGGCGCCAAGGTCGAGATCTATCAGCTCGTCAACGAACTCACCGCCGCCGGCGCGGCCGTCCTGATGATCTCCAGCGACCTTCCCGAGGTGCTCGGCATGAGCGACCGGGTGCTGGTGATGGCCCAGGGCCGGATCGCCGGTGAACTCTCCGCCGCCGAGGCGACCCAGGACGCCGTGATGGCACTCGCCGTCAGCACCCCGACGACCACGAACACGACCGGAACGGAGGCCTCCCGTGGCCACTGACACGCTCAAGAGCACGACGGGCGCGGGCGGCGCCTCGGGAGGCCTGCGCCGCCTCCTGCTCGACAACGGCGCGCTCACCGCGCTCATCGTCCTCGTCATCGCGATGTCGGCGCTGTCCGGCGACTTCCTGACGACGGACAACCTGCTCAACGTCGGCGTGCAGGCGGCCGTGACCGCCATCCTCGCCTTCGGCGTCACCGTCGTGATCGTCTCCGCGGGCATCGACCTGTCGGTCGGCTCGGTCGCCGCCCTGTCCGCCACGGTCCTCGCCTGGAGCGCCACCTCGGCGGGCGTCCCGGTCTTCCTCGCCGTGCTCCTGGCCATAGCGACGGGCATCGTCTGCGGCCTGGTCAACGGCATCCTGATCTCCTACGGCAAGCTGCCGCCGTTCATCGCCACGCTGGCCATGCTGTCCGTGGCCCGCGGCCTGTCCCTGGTGATCTCCGAAGGCTCCCCGATCGCCTTCCCCGACTCCGTCTCCCACCTCGGCGACACGCTCGGCGGCTGGCTGCCGGTGCCGGTCCTGGTGATGGTCGTGATGGGCCTGATCGCCGCCCTCGTGCTCGGCCGGACCTACATCGGCCGCTCCATGTACGCGATCGGCGGCAACGAGGAGGCCGCGCGGCTGTCCGGCCTGCGCGTGAAGCGACAGAAGCTCGCCATCTACGCCTTCTCCGGCGTGTTCGCCGCCGTCGCCGGTGTCGTGCTCGCCGCCCGGCTCTCCTCCGCGCAGCCCCAGGCCGCCGACGGCTACGAGCTGGACGCGATCGCCGCCGTCGTCATCGGCGGCGCCTCCCTCGCGGGCGGCACCGGCAAGGCGTCCGGCACCCTCATCGGCGCCCTGATCCTGGCCGTGCTGCGCAACGGGCTGAACCTGATGAACGTCTCGGCGTTCTGGCAGCAGGTCGTCATCGGTGTCGTCATCGCGCTGGCGGTGCTGTTCGACACGCTGCGGCGCAAGGCGGGGGCGACCCCGGTGGCCGGTGCGTCCTCCGGAGGCAAGGGCAGGCAGACGGCGACGTACGGGCTCGCGGCCGTGGTCACCGTCGCGATCGTCGGCGCCACGTCCTTCCTGCACAGCGGCTCCTCCGCCACGAGCAGCCCGAAGGTGGGTCTGTCGCTGTCGACCCTCAACAACCCCTTCTTCGTGCAGATCCGGGCCGGCGCCCAGGCCGAGGCGAAGAAGCGGGGCGTGGACCTGACCGTCACCGACGCCCAGAACGACGCCTCCCAGCAGGCCAACCAGCTGCAGAACTTCACCAGTTCCGGCCTCGGCGCGATCATCGTCAACCCGGTGGACTCGGACGCCGCGAGCAACTCCGTCCAGGCCGCAGACCAGGCGAAGATCCCGGTCATCGCGGTCGACCGGGGCGTCAACAAGGCACCGGTGGACGCCCTGGTCGCCTCCGACAACGTCGCCGGCGGCGAACTCGCCGCCAAGACCATCGCCGACAAGCTGGGCGGCAAGGGCAAGATCGTGATCCTCCAGGGCCAGGCCGGCACGTCCGCGGCCCGGGAGCGCGCGCAGGGCTTCGCGAACGGCCTCAAGGCCTTCCCGGGCATCCGGGTCGTGGCCCAGCAGCCCGCCGACTTCGACCGCACCAAGGGCCTCGACGTGATGTCGAACCTGCTCCAGGCCCACCCGGACGTCCAGGGTGTCATCGCCGCCAACGACGAGATGGCCCTCGGCGCGATCAAGGCGCTGGGTTCCAAGGCCGGCACGTCGGTCTCGGTCGTGGGCTTCGACGGCACGCCTGACGGACTGAAGGCCGTGGAGGGCGGCACGCTGTACGCGTCCGTGGCGCAGCAGCCGTCCCAGCTCGGGAGGATCGCCGTGGACAACGCCCTGCGGGCCCTGAAGGGCGAGAAGGTCGAGGAGACGGTGAAGGTGCCGGTGAAGGTGGTCACCAAGGAGAACGTGGCCGGCTTCAGCGGCTGACCTCGGGGAACGGCGGGCGGTCGCGCACGGCGTGCGGTGGCCGCCCGCCCATGTCACTCAACATGGGGAGACAACGGATGTACGACTACGACCTCCTGGTCGTGGGGTCGGCCAACGCCGACCTGGTAATCGGAGTGGAGCGCCGGCCCGCGGCCGGTGAGACCGTGCTCGGCTCCGACCTGGCCGTCCACCCGGGCGGCAAGGGCGCGAACCAGGCGGTCGCGGCCGCCAGACTCGGCGCCCGTACGGCGCTGCTGGCCCGGGTCGGCGACGACGCGCACGGCCGGCTGCTGCTGGACTCGCTGCGCGAGGCGGGTGTCGACACGGTGGGTGTCCTGGTGGGCGGTGCGCCGACCGGGGTAGCCCTGATCACGGTCGACCCGTCCGGCGACAACAGCATCGTCGTCTCGCCCGGCGCCAACGGCCGCCTCACCCCGCAGGACGTGGCCGCCGCCGGGTGCCTCTTCCACAGCTCCCGGGTGGTGTCGGCGCAGTTGGAGATCCCGCTGGAGACGGTGGTGGAGGTCGTGCGGAACCTGGCGCCGGAGAGCCGTTTCGTCCTCAACCCCTCGCCGCCGCGCCCTCTCCCGTCGGAGGTGCTGGCGGCCTGCGACCCGCTGATCGTGAACGAGCACGAGGCGAAGGTGATCCTGGGCGACTCGGCCGTCGGGGACACCCCCGAGGACTGGGCGCGGATCCTCCTCGCCAAGGGCCCGAAGTCGGTGGTGGTGACGCTGGGCGAACAGGGTGCCCTGGTGGCGTCGGCGGCGGGCGTCTCGCGCGTTCCGGCCGTGAAGGTGCACGCGGTGGACACGACGGGGGCGGGCGACTCCTTCACCGCCGCGCTGGCCTGGCGGCTGGGCGCGGGCGCGTCGCTGGCGGAGGCGGCGTCGTACGCGGCGCGGGTGGGTGCCGTGACCGTGACGAAGGAGGGCGCGCAGGCGTCCTTCCCGACGGCGGCGGAGGTCGCCGGCTCATGAAGAAGGCCGGAATACTGAACCGTCACCTCGCCGGCGCGCTGGCCGAACTCGGCCACGGCGACGGGGTGCTGGTGTGCGACGCGGGCATGCCCATCCCCGAGGGGCCCCGGGTGGTGGACCTGGCCTTCCGGGCCGGTGTGCCGGCGTTCGCCGAGGTGCTGGACGGGCTGCTGGCCGAGCTGGTGGTCGAGGGGGCGACGGCGGCGCGGGAGCTGCGGCAGGCCAACCCGGAGGCGTCGGCGCTGCTGGAGAGACACTTCCCCGGGCTGGATCTCGTCCCGCACGAGGGGCTCAAGGAGCTGTCGGCGGGGGCCCGGCTGATCGTCCGCACGGGCGAGGCACGGCCGTACGCGAACGTCCTGCTGAGGTGCGGCGTCTTCTTCTGATGTCCGCGAAGGGCGTATGAGCGGTTTCGAGGGGGCCCGGTCCGTCGACCGGGCCCCCTCGGGTTTTCCCCTCCCGCCAGAACCCCGCGATCCCCCCGGATCCCCCCTCCAGAAGCCCTGACGCCCAGTACGACCCCTTGAGGGCAGAAAGGGTTGCACGGCGGAGCGAGAATTTCTCACCGGGTTCTCGAGGGCCCCGGGCCGGGGCGGTCACGACGGGCCGCGCAGGGCGCACGCCCCGGTCGGCGGCGCCCTCAGCGCCGCAGGCTGTAGCTCACCATCGACGCTCCCACCACCGACCCGAACGCCGGGAGCAGGAACTGCGTGAAGGCCTCCCAGCCCCACACGATCCCCGCGCACACCGCCGTGACGTTGATGGCCAGGGACATGATCCACAGGGCGACACTCTGAACCTGGGGCGACATCGTTCCTCGTCGTCGTTCGGGGCGGGGTGATGAGTGGGGCGGGGGGAAATCAGCCCGGTCCCGGGCTGGGGGAAGGGCGGAATTGCGGCACGGGTACCGGGAGCGGCGGGGGAGGGCCGGGGGTGTTCCGGTTCGGCCCGGGGGAGCCCGGAGCCACGATCGCGTGCTCCCCGGACAGCACCGGAGCCACCGCGAGCAGCGTCAACGTACCGACGGTGCACAGCCACACGAGGAGCGTGCCCGTCGTGTGCCCGCGTCTGGGGGCGCTCTCGCCATGGGGACGCATCGGCATCACGGTCGCTCCGGAATCGAGTCCGCCCCCTCTTTATGAACTCCTGAATTCTTCCACGGCAGAGAATCGAAAAGGGGCCAAGACGAATGCTTGAACTGTAAAGCTTCTTGCTCTCCTGTGAATCCACGGTGAAAAGTGAGCCCCGGCCCCCATACTGATCGGTCGCTTTGGGCGAGAGTGGCCGGGCGGATCGCCCCGCCGCACTGTCGTACCCGGGCGGTACCGTCGGATCATGACCGATCAGGCGGGGGCCGCCCAGCCGGGCGAGCGGCGACTGGCCACATTGGACGGCGTACTCGAACGCATCACGTACGCCAACGAGGAGAACGGCTACACGGTCGCCCGGGTCGACACCGGCAGGGGCGCCGGCGACCTGCTCACCGTCGTCGGCGCGCTGCTCGGCGCGCAGGTCGGCGAGTCCCTGCGCATGGAGGGCCGCTGGGGCTCGCACCCGCAGTACGGAAAGCAGTTCCACGTAGAGAACTACACGACCGTCCTCCCGGCCACCGTCCAGGGCATGCGCCGCTATCTCGGCTCCGGCCTGGTCAAGGGCATCGGCCCGGTCTTCGCCGACCGGATCACCCAGCACTTCGGCATGGACACCCTCCGGATCATCGAGGAGGAGCCCAAGCGGCTCGTCGAGGTTCCCGGGCTCGGCCCCAAGCGCACCAAGAAGATCGCCGACGCCTGGGAGGAGCAGAAGGCCATCAAGGAGGTCATGCTCTTCCTCCAGACGGTCGAGGTCTCCACCTCCATCGCCGTGCGCATCTACAAGAAGTACGGTGACGCCTCCATCTCGGTCGTGAAGAACCAGCCCTACCGGCTCGCCTCCGACGTCTGGGGCATCGGCTTCCTCACCGCCGACAAGATCGCCCAGTCCGTCGGCATCCCGCACGACAGCCCCGAGCGCGTCAAGGCGGGCCTGCAGTACGCGCTGTCCCAGTCCACCGACCAGGGGCACTGCTTCCTCCCGGAGGAGCAGCTGATCAAGGACGCGGTCAAACTCCTCCAGGTCGACACGGGTTTGGTCATCGAATGCCTGGCGGAACTGGCCGAACCCCAGGAGGACGGTGAGGACCCCGGCGTCGTACGGGAGAAGGTGCCGGGCCCCGACGGCGGTGAGCCCGTCACCGCGATCTACCTCGTCCCCTTCCACCGCGCCGAACTCTCCCTCTCCGCCCAACTGCTGCGCCTCCTGCGCACCGGCGAGGACCGCATGCCGGGTTTCCGGACCGTGGCCTGGGAGAAGGCCCTGCGCTGGCTCAAGGGGCGCACGGGCACCGATCTCGCGCCCGAGCAGGAGGCCGCCGTCAAACTGGCGCTGACCGAGAAGGTCGCCGTCCTCACCGGCGGGCCCGGCTGCGGCAAGTCCTTCACGGTCCGCTCGATCGTGGAGCTGGCCCGCGCCAGAAAGGCGAAGGTCGTGCTGGCCGCCCCCACGGGCCGGGCCGCCAAACGCCTGTCCGAGCTCACCGGCGCCGAGGCCTCCACGGTGCACCGCCTGCTGGAGCTCAAGCCCGGCGGCGACGCGGCCTACGACCGGGAGCGCCCGCTGGACGCCGACCTGGTGGTGGTCGACGAGGCGTCCATGCTGGACCTGCTCCTCGCCAACAAGCTGGTCAAGGCGGTCCCGCCGGGTGCCCACCTGCTCTTCGTGGGGGATGTGGACCAGTTGCCCAGCGTCGGCGCGGGCGAGGTCCTCCGGGACCTCCTGGCCGACGGCGGTCCCATCCCCGCCGTCCGTCTCACCCGGGTCTTCCGGCAGGCCCAGCAGTCGGGCGTGGTGACGAACGCCCACCGGATCAACTCCGGCCATCACCCGCTCACCGACGGAATGAAGGACTTCTTCCTCTTCGTCGAGGACGACACGGAGGCCGCCGGCCGGCTCACCGTGGACGTGGCGGCGCGCCGCATTCCGGCCAAGTTCGGTCTGGACCCCCGGCGGGACGTCCAGGTCCTCGCACCCATGCACCGGGGCCCGGCCGGCGCGGGCACCCTCAACGGCCTGCTCCAGCAGGCCGTCACACCCGGCCGCCCCGACCTGCCCGAGAAGAGATTCGGCGGTCGGGTCTTCCGCGTCGGAGACAAGGTCACCCAGATTCGCAACAATTACGAGAAGGGCGAGAACGGTGTCTTCAACGGCACCGTCGGCGTGGTGACCTCGCTCGACCCGGTCGACCAGCGCCTGACGGTGCTCACGGACGAGGACGAGGAGGTGCCGTACGAGTTCGACGAGCTCGACGAGCTGGCCCACGCGTACGCCGTGACGATCCACCGCTCCCAGGGCAGCGAGTACCCGGCGGTCGTCATCCCGGTCACCACGGGCGCCTGGATGATGCTCCAGCGCAACCTGCTCTACACGGCGGTCACCCGAGCCAAGCAGTTGGTCGTCCTCGTCGGTTCCCGCAGGGCGATCGGCCAGGCGGTGCGCACGGTTTCGGCGGGCCGGCGGTGCACGGCACTCGACTTCCGGCTCGGTTCAACGAAAAATGATCGATCAAATGAGTCGTGAAGGTCACAAGACACTTCCGGAAGGGGAACACAGGGGGCAGGATGAGCAAGTTGACGGCACTCAGTGCCGTCGATAGGCCCGATGGTCGACCCCGAGTGCACTCTCCTGAGCCAAGTGGGGGATGGTAGAGACAGTCAGGGCAACCTCGAAGATGAGGCACAACGTCGGTGAGGGAAGACGTGAGCGACAACTCTGTAGTACTGCGGTACGGCGACGGCGAGTACACCTACCCGGTGATCGACAGCACCGTCGGTGACAAGGGCTTCGACATCGGAAAGCTCCGCGCCCAGACCGGTCTGGTGACGCTGGACAGCGGTTACGGCAACACGGCCGCGTATAAATCCGCCGTCACGTACCTGGACGGCGAAGCGGGCATCCTGCGGTACCGCGGCTACCCGATCGAGCAGCTGGCCGAGCGCTCCACCTTCCTGGAGGTCGCCTACCTGCTGATCAACGGCGAACTGCCGACGGTCGACGAGCTCTCGACGTTCCAGAACGACATCACGCAGCACACCCTGCTGCACGAGGATGTCAAGAACTTCTACAAGGGCTTCCCGCGCGACGCCCACCCGATGGCCATGCTGTCCTCGGTCGTCTCGGCGCTGTCCACGTTCTACCAGGACAGCCACAACCCGTTCGACGAGCGCCAGCGCAACCTCTCCACGATCCGCCTGCTCGCCAAGCTCCCGACGATCGCCGCGTACGCGTACAAGAAGTCGATCGGTCACCCGTTCGTCTACCCGCGCAACGACCTCGGCTACGTCGAGAACTTCCTCCGCATGACCTTCTCGGTCCCGGCGCAGGAGTACGAGCTCGACCCGACCGTGGTCTCCGCGCTCGACAAGCTGCTGATCCTGCACGCGGACCACGAGCAGAACTGCTCGACGTCCACGGTCCGTCTGGTCGGCTCCTCGCAGGCGAACATGTTCGCCTCGATCTCCGCCGGCATCAACGCCCTGTGGGGCCCGCTGCACGGCGGCGCCAACCAGTCGGTGCTGGAGATGCTGGAGGGCATCCGCGACTCCGGCGGCGATGTCGACACCTTCATCCGCAAGGTGAAGAACAAGGAGGACGGCGTCCGCCTGATGGGCTTCGGCCACCGGGTCTACAAGAACTTCGACCCGCGCGCCAAGATCATCAAGGCCGCCGCGCACGACGTGCTGTCCGCGCTCGGCAAGTCCGACGAACTGCTGGACATCGCGCTGAAGCTGGAGGAGCACGCGCTCTCCGACGACTACTTCGTCTCGCGCAGCCTCTACCCGAACGTCGACTTCTACACGGGCCTGATCTACCGGGCCATGGGCTTCCCGACCGAGATGTTCACGGTCCTGTTCGCCCTCGGCCGCCTGCCGGGCTGGATCGCCCAGTGGCACGAGATGATCAAGGAGCCGGGCTCCCGCATCGGCCGCCCGCGCCAGATCTACACGGGCGTGGTCGAGCGCGACTTCGTGCCCGTCGAGGAGCGCTGAGCCGCACAGCCGCGGCACCTCTTCGGCCCCCGTATCCGCTTGCCGGGTGCGGGGGCTTCCGCGTGGGCGGGCGGGCTTCCCCATGCGGGTGCGGGTGCGGGTGCGGGTGCGGGCTTCGGTCTAGGGTTGAGGGCTTTCGCGTGATCTCTCGCGGGATTTCGTACGCAATGAAGAAGGCGCCCCGGCGTCGGTCCCCCCACGGGCCGACGTCCAGGGCGCCTTCCCAGTCCCGGTGCGGATTCCCCCCACGGGATCCGGCCGGGCGTCTGTGAGGACAGCGCCTGAATCGCTGTTGAGTAAAACGAGCAGAACTCGTCGTACTGCGGTACTGCGGTGGTGTGCGATCTGCCGGGACAGCGCACGCCCGGGAGGGCCGCTCAAAGCTTCCCGGTGTACGTGCCCCGGCAACGCATCTCCGGAGAGGTCCCCCAAGACATCTCCAGATGTCAGGTGGCGCCCCCCAAGACGCTCCCTGACATCGTCAACTTAGACCTTCGAACCCCTTCGATGGTTACGTTCACATCACTGTGATCCGCGTCTCTTGCGTATGTCCGTTAGATGCGCAAGAGCCCAGGTATGCCGTTCGAGGCCCAAGCGTAAGGATGATGCGCGAGCCTTGTGAAGAGCTTATGTGAGCCGGGCTCGGGACTCCAGAGGGGCTCCCCTCGCGGTCGCCGTGAACTTGGGGCGAATTCGGGCGACTTCACCGAAATGTTCGCAGCCGCAGACTGTTCGTGACGACGAAGACCGACGAGAAGGCCATCGCGGCTCCGGCGATCATCGGATTCAGCAAGCCCGCGGCGGCCAGCGGCAGGGCGGCCACGTTGTAGCCGAAGGCCCACACGAGATTGCCCTTGATCGTGGCCAGCGTCCGGCGGGACAGCCGGATCGCGTCCGCCGCCACCCGCAGATCACCGCGCACCAGCGTCAGATCGCCCGCCTCGATCGCCGCGTCCGTGCCGGTGCCCATGGCCAGGCCCAGATCGGCGGTGGCGAGCGCGGCCGCGTCGTTGACGCCGTCGCCCACCATGGCGACGACCCGCCCCTCGGCCTGCAGCCGCCGTACCGCGTCGACCTTGTCCTCGGGCAGGACCTCGGCCACCACCTGCTCGATTCCCACGGCCGCGGCCACCGTCTCGGCCACCGCACGGTTGTCCCCGGTCAGCAGCACTGGCGTGAGCCCCAGCGCGCGCAACGCGCGCACGGCCTCGGCGCTGGTCTCCTTGACGGTGTCCGCCACGGCCAGAACGGCCTGTGCCGTCCCGTCCCAGCCGGCCACGACGGCCGTGTACCCGGCCCGCTCGGCCTCGTCCCGCGCGCGGGCCAGCTCCGGCGGCATGGCGTCGAAGAGCCGCCCCACGGCGACCTCGCGGCCTTCCACCCGTCCGCGTACGCCCCGCCCGGGGACGTTCTCGAACCCTTCGACGTCCGGGAGGTGACCGGCCCTCTCCTCGGCGCCCACGGCGATCGCGCGGGCGACGGGGTGCTCGGAGGCGTGCTCGACGGCGCCCGCGAGCCGCAGCACCTCCTTCTCGTCGGCGCCCTCGGCGAGATGCACGTCGTGCAGGGTCATGTGGCCGGTGGTGACGGTGCCGGTCTTGTCCAGGACGACCGTGTCGATCCGGCGGGTGGACTCCAGGACCTCGGGGCCCTTGATGAGGATGCCGAGCTGGGCGCCGCGGCCCGTGCCGACCATCAGGGCGGTCGGGGTGGCCAGGCCCAGAGCACACGGGCAGGCGATGATCAGCACCGCGACGCCCGCGGTGAAGGCGGCGACGCCGTCGCCGGTCAGCCCGAGCCACGCGCCGGCCGTGGCGACGGCGATCAGCAGCACCACCGGCACGAAGATCCCGGAGATCCGGTCGGCGAGCCGCTGCACCTCTGCCTTGCCGTTCTGCGCGTCCTCCACCAGCTTCGCCATCCGCGCGAGCCGGGTGTCGGCACCGACCCGGGTGGCCTCGACGACCAGCCGACCGCCCGCGTTGACCGTCGCGCCGGTGACCGGGTCCCCTGGCACCACGTCCACCGGCACCGACTCGCCGGTCAGCATCGAGGCGTCCACCGCGGAGGCGCCCTCGACGACCGTGCCGTCGGTGGCGATCTTCTCGCCGGGCCGTACGACGAACCGGTCGCCGACGGCCAGGCGCTGCGCGGGGATCCGCACCTCCCGCCCGTCCCGCAGCACGGCCACGTCCTTGGCGCCCAGTTCCATCAGCGCCCTGAGCGCGGCCCCCGCGCGGCGCTTGGAGCGGGCCTCCAGGTAGCGGCCCAGCAGGATGAAGGCGGTGACCCCGGAAGCGACTTCCAGGTAGATCGAGGAGGCGCCGTCCCCGCGCGCGACCGTGAGCTCGAAGGGATGCCGCATGCCCGGCAGGCCCGCGTCGCCCAGGAACAGCGCCCACAGGGACCAGCCGAACGCGGCCAGGGTGCCGAGCGAGACCAGTGTGTCCATGGTGGCGGCGCCGTGCCGGGCGTTCGTCCAGGCCGCCCGGTGGAAGGGCAGCCCGCCCCAGACGACGACCGGGGCGGCGAGCGTGAGCGAGAGCCACTGCCAGTGGTCGAACTGCAGGGCCGGAACCATCGCCAGCAGGATCACGGGCGCGGCGAGCGCGGCGGAGACGGTGAGGCGGCTGCGCAGGGCCGCCGTCTCGGGGTCCGTCGTCCCGGTGGCGGAGGTCTCCTCGCGTGGGGGCGCGGGCTCCTCGGCGGTGTACCCGGTGTTCACCACGGTGGCGATCAGATCGGCGACCTCGGTGCCCTCGGGGTAGGTGACCCGCGCCTTCTCCGTCGCGTAGTTCACCGTGGCGGTGACGCCCTCCATGCGGTTGAGCTTCTTCTCCACGC
This sequence comes from Streptomyces sp. NPDC096046, assembly GCF_040303285.1. Classification (NCBI taxonomy): domain Bacteria; kingdom Bacillati; phylum Actinomycetota; class Actinomycetes; order Kitasatosporales; family Streptomycetaceae; genus Streptomyces; species Streptomyces sp. NPDC096046. The sequence continues at coordinate 177,716 of NZ_JBEOSZ010000011.1, forward strand.
GGGCCGAGCAGGAGGCGCAGGTCATCCCGCCGATGAGCAGCTCGACCTCGGCGAGGGCCGGCTCGCGGGCGGCGGGTGCATGGGCGGTGGTGCTGGTCATGTCCTCACTCCAGGAGTTGCGGGGCGCCCGGGAAGCGGAACGGGCCGTGCGGGCCGGGAACGGCGGCGTACGGCCTGTGCACGGGTACGAGTGCCGGATCCGGAGTGTCTCGGACCCGGCCGGCTGCCGGACTCGGGTGGCTCAGGCCCGCCCGGCCAGTTCGAAGCCGGCCTCGTCGACGGCGGCGCGCACGGCCTCGTCGTCGAGCGGGGTCGCGGAGACGACGGTGACCTCGCCGGTCTTGGCGACGGCCGTCACCGAACTCACGCCGGAGATCTGGGAGATCTCGCCGGAGACCGCGCCCTCGCAGTGTCCGCAGCTCATGCCGCTCACCTTGAAGACGGTGGTGACGGGGCCCGTGGTGTCGGTCTGGGCGGTCATGTCGTTACTCCTCGTCGAGGCGTGTGGGGCTGTGGGGTCCCTTGGGGGACCCCACACCCACTGTACCCCTAGGGGGTATCAGTCCACGACGTCGCCGTCGGGGGCGACGCGCCTCGGCCGGCGGCGGTCGAGGCCGAACCCTGTCAGTCAAGGTCGGCGTGTCGGCCGGCTGACGTGACGGACCCGCTAGCGTCGACCGTCCGGGGAGGCCACAGGGCGGGCGGCCGGATGCCGACGCCCCGGACACGAGACGAATGGAAGGCGGGTGACCATGCGGGCCGTGGTGTTCGAGCGGTACGGGGAGGCGGCCGAGGTCCGGGAGGTCGCCGACCCGGAGCCCGCGGAGCACGGGGTGGTCGTCCGGGTCGAGGCCACCGGGCTGTGCCGCAGCGACTGGCACGGCTGGCAGGGCACGACCCCGACATCGCACTCCCGCATGTGCCCGGGCACGAACTGGCCGGTGTCGTCGAGGCGGTGGGCGCCAGGGTGGGCCGGTGGCGGCCCGGCGACCGGGTCACCGTGCCGTTCATCTGTGTCTGCGGCACGTGCCCGTCCTGCGCGGCCGGTGACCACCAGGTGTGCGAGCACCAGACCCAGCCCGGCTTCACGCACTGGGGCTCTTTCGCCCAGTACGTGGCGCTGGACCACGCCGACACCAACCTCGTGGCGCTGCCCGAGGAGTTGTCCTGTGCCACGGCGGCGTCGCTCGGCTGCCGGTTCGCCACGGCGTACCGGGCGGTCGTGCGACAGGGCCGGGTCGCGGCGGGGGAGTGGGTCGCGGTGCACGGCTGCGGTGGGGTGGGACTGTCGGCGGTGATGATCGCGGCCGCCTCGGGCGCCCGGGTCGTGGCGGTCGACGTGTCGCCCGCCGCCCTGGAACTGGCGCGGACGTTCGGGGCGGCGCGGTGCGTCGACGCGACGGGCGTGGCGGACACCGCGGCGGCGATCCGCGAGCTGACCGGCGGTGGCGCCCACCTCTCCCTCGACGCCCTCGGCGCGCCCACCACCTGCGCCGCCTCCGTGAACGGCCTGCGCCGCCGGGGCCGGCACGTTCAGGTCGGCCTGCTGCCCTCGCCGACCGGCACGACCCCCGTGCCCATGGCCCGCGCGATCGCCCTGGAGCTCGAACTGCTCGGCAGCCACGGCATGGCCGCGCACAGCTACCCGCCGATGCTGGAACTCGTCCGCAGCGGGGTGCTGCGGCCCGACCTGCTGGTGACGTCGACGATCGCGCTGGACGAGGCGCCGTCGGCACTGGCGGGGATGGGTGCGGCACCGGGAGCGGGGGTGACGGTCATTGAGCCGTGGAGCTGAGGTCGCGGATGGGTGCGGCGGCGGGAGCGGGGGTGACGGTCGTCGGGCTGTGGAGCTGAGGTCGCGGATGGGTGCGGCGGCGGGAGCGGGGGTGACGGTCGTCGGGCTGTGGAGCTGAGGTCGCGGATGGTGCGGCGGCGGGAGCGGGTGTGACGGTCGTCGGGCCGTGAGGGGAGCCGACGATGCCCGTGCGGAGGGTGGTGGCTCCGGCCGGCCGGGAGCCCCGACGCTCCTGGGATGACCGTGCCCCACGCGGTGGTGGGGCACGAGCTCGGGCCAGGAGGGATCAGTCGGCTCTTCGGGAGCGGTTGCCGGGGCGGGAGGCGACCCAGGCCCGGACGGTGTCGGCGTACCAGTAGGGCTTGCCGCTCTCGACGTGGTCGGGCGGGGGCAGCAGGCCGTGCTTGCGGTAGGACCGCACGGTGTCCGGCTGCACCCGGATGTGTGCCGCGATCTCCTTGTAGGACCAGAGTCTTCGGTCGGTCATGACGTGTACCTCCTCGCGCGCGCCACGGGGCGGCCGGGACGGCCGTCCGGGGGAGCCGGGCGTGCGCCGGCGATCGACAAGCCTGTGTCCGGACAACGACCCTCCGTGACCCAGGGCAGGACCTGTGCGCGGGTGTGACGGAAGACCCGCACACGCGCGACACCTGTGACAGGAAGGCGGTGTTTGTGACACAGCCGGGGCAAAGACGTACGCCGGGGCGTCGGCGGGGCACCTTGACGCGGTGTCCCGCCCCCTGCCGAGCGTCAGCCGTCCGGAGAGGCGGACCGGGACGCCGGGCTGAAGACTACGGAACTGTGAGGACCCGGACATGGACGACCGGAAAGCGCTGTCATGATCTGGTCCGAATGTCCGGACAAAACATTGACAGGGCTTCGTGAGGGGGCTACAAAACCGGGGAGAGCCGAGCACCGAGGGGACACCGATGGCGTACGACCTGATCACCATGGGGCGGATCGGAGTGGATCTGTATCCGCTCCAGACGGGCGTTCCACTGCCGCAGGTCACGTCCTTCGGCAAGTTCCTCGGTGGTTCGGCGAGCAATGTCGCGGTCGCCGCGGCGCGTCTGGGACGGCGGACCGCGGTGATCACCCGTACCGGCGACGACCCCTTCGGCGACTATCTCCACGAGGCCCTGAAGGGCTTCGGCGTGGACGACCGCTGGGTCACGCCGGTGCCCGGCCTGCCCACCCCGGTCACCTTCTGCGAGGTCTTCCCGCCGGACGACTTCCCGCTGTACTTCTACCGGCAGCCCAAGGCCCCCGACCTGGAGATCGACGCCCACGAGCTCGACCTGGACGCGATCCGCGAGGCCCGGGCCTTCTGGGTCACGGGCACGGGCCTGAGCGAGGAGCCCAGCCGGACGGCGACCCTCGCGGCCCTCGCCCACCGCGCCAAGGCGGGCCCGACGGTCTTCGACCTCGACTGGCGCCCGATGTTCTGGACGGACCCCGAGGCCGCCCGCCCCTTCTACGAGGAGGCCCTGCGCCACACCACCGTCGCGGTCGGCAACCTCGACGAGGTGGAGGTCGCCACGGGCGAGCGCGAACCCCATGCCGCCGCCCGCGCCCTCCTGGACGCGGGTGTGGAACTGGCCGTCGTCAAGCAGGGCCCCAAGGGCGTCCTCGCGGTGAACAGCGCCGGTGAGAGCGCCGAGGTGCCGCCGCTGCCGGTGAACGTCCTCAACGGCCTCGGCGCCGGCGACGCCTTCGGCGGGAGCCTCGTGCACGGTCTGCTGGCCGGCTGGGACCTGGAGAAGACCATGCGGCACGCCAACGCGGCCGGGGCCATCGTCGCCTCGCGCCTGGAGTGTTCGTCCGCGATGCCCGCCCCGGGCGAGATCGAGGCGGCCGTCACGGCGGGGGCCGTCCGGTGACCGTCGACGTTTCCGCACTCGTCCGCCTGCGCGGCCACCGCCCGGAGGCGATCGCCGAGGCCGCCGCCCGCCGCCCCCGCCGGCCGCTGCTGAACGACTCCGGCCGCCTGATGATCGTGGCCGCCGATCACCCGGCCCGCGGCGCCCTCGGCGTCGGCGGCCACGCCATGGCCATGGCCAACCGCGCCGAACTGCTCGAACGTCTCTGCCTGGCGCTGTCCCGCCCCGGTGTGGACGGTGTCCTCGCCACCGCCGACATCCTCGACGACCTGCTGCTGCTCGGCGCCCTCGACGGCAAGGTCGTCCTGGGCTCGATGAACCGCGGCGGCCTCCAGGGCGCGAGCTTCGAACTCGACGACCGCTTCACCGGCCACCGCCCCGAGGACATCGAGCGCCTCGGCTTCGACGCGGGCAAGCTCCTGCTGCGCATCGACTACGCCGACCCGGGCTCGCTGACCACCCTGGAGTCCACCGCCCGGGCCGTCGACGCCATGGCCGCCCGGAAACTCCCCGTCTTCGTCGAACCGTTCCTCTGCGGCCGCGACGCGACGGGCCGGCTGCGCAACGACCTCTCGGCCGAGGCCGTCACCAAGTCGATCGCCATCGCCTCGGGCCTCGGCGGCAGTTCCGCCTACACGTGGCTGAAGGTCCCGGTCACCGACAACCCCGACGACATGGCCGAGGTCATGGCGACCTCCACACTGCCCGCCGTGCTGCTCGGCGGCGAGGTGGGCGACGATCAGGACGGGGCCTACGAGAAGTGGCGCGGCGCCCTCCAACTGCCCACCGTGTGCGGGCTCGTCGTGGGGCGTTCGCTGCTGTACCCGGCCGACGGCGACGTGGCCGCCGCCGTGGACACCGCCGTCGGACTGCTGTGAGGACCGTGGCATGACCAGTGAACTGTTCGTTCCCGAGGGCGCCACCGCCGGCGTGCGGCACGCCCCGGAGATCGTGCCGCCCCTCGACGGCGCGCGCATCGTGCGCGTCGAGGACGAAGAGTTCCCCCTCCCGGGCCGGGAGAGCGTGTGCGCGTCGGTGACCGACTTCGCGTACGCGCCCCGTGACGCCCGGGCCCCAATCGCCTCCGGCGCGGGAGGCCGCTTTGCTTTGGCAGGAGCGAAGTGCGAGCGACAACTCCCCGCCCGCTACGGCCCCGCGCCGGAGGTCCCCGTCCAGGAACGCGGCAGCGGCGGCTGCCCGCCCACTCACTCCCCGGCGAGCTCGGCGAGCACCGGCCCGGCAGGGCGCCGGGGCTGGGGGAGACCCACCACGTGGGGATCGACGGCCCGAACGGTTCCGCCCGTCGGCCCGTGTCCCCCTCGCGTGAGGGCGGAGCCGACGTCCTCACGAAGGTCCGTTCCGGCGACGCCGCTTCACACGGAGGGGTACCGATGACCCTGAAGACGACCAGGCTGACGGTGGCCCAGGCCCTCGTCCGCTTCCTCGCCGCCCAGTACACCGAACGCGACGGCGTCCGGCAGCGGCTCATCGGCGCCACCTGGGGCATCTTCGGCCACGGCAACGTCGCCGGCATCGGGCAGGCGCTCCTGGAGCACACCGAGGAGATGCCGTACCACCAGGGCCGCAACGAGCAGGCCATGGTGCACGCCGCGGTCGGCTACGCCCGCCAGTCGGGCCGCCTGTCCACGCACGCGGTGACCACCTCCATCGGCCCGGGCGCCACCAACCTCGTCACCGGCGCCGCCCTCGCGACCATCAACCACCTGCCGGTGCTGCTCCTGCCCGGCGACATCTTCGCCACCCGCCCCGCCGACCCGGTCCTGCAGCAGCTCGAAGTGCCCTACGCGGGTGATGTGTCGGTCAACGACTGCCTGCGCCCGGTGTCCCGGTACTTCGACCGGATCACCCGTCCCGAGGCCCTGATCCCCTCGGCGCTGAACGCGATGCGTGTGCTCACCGACCCCGTGGAGACCGGCGCCGTCACCCTCGCCCTGCCCCAGGACGTGCAGGCCGAGGCGTACGACTGGCCCGAGGAGTTCTTCGCCGAGCGGGTCTGGACCGTACGGCGTCCCGGCGCCGACCCGGCGGAACTCGCCGAGGCGGTACGGATCATCCGCTCGGCGAAGAGGCCGCTGGTCGTCGCGGGCGGCGGCGTCCACCACAGCCGCGCCGAGGAGGCCCTCGCCGAGTTCGCCGGGGCCACCGGCATCCCCGTCGCCTCCACCCAGGCCGGCAAGGGCTCCCTGCGCCACGACCACCCCCAGGACGTCGGCGGCATCGGCCACACCGGCACGGCGACGGCGGACGAACTGGCCCGCACCGCCGACCTGGTGATCGGCGTCGGCACCCGCTACACCGACTTCACCACCGCCTCCGGCACGCTCTTCTCCCACCCGGACGTGCGGTTCCTGAACCTCAACATCGCCTCCTTCGACGGCCACAAGCTGGCCGGGCGGCCCCTGATCGCGGACGCCCGCACCGGCCTGGAGGAGCTCACCGAGAGGCTGGCGATGCACGGCCACCGGGTCGCGCCGTCGTACGCCACCGAGTACACCGAGGACAAGGAGCGCTGGGAGCAGCGCGTCGACGCCTGCTACGAGGTCGACGAACCGGACACCCGCCCGACCCAGCCGCAGATCCTCGGCGCCCTGGACGCCCTGGTCGACGAGTCGGACATCCTGATCAACGCGGCCGGTTCCCTCCCCGGCGACCTGCACAAGCTCTGGCGGACCCGGTCCCGCGACCAGTACCACCTGGAGTACGGCTACTCCTGCATGGGCTACGAGATCCCCGCGGCCATCGGCGTGAAGATGGCCGCCCCGGACCGGCCCGTGTGGGCGCTGGTCGGCGACGGCACGTACCTGATGATGCCGACGGAGATCGTCACGGCCGTCCAGGAAGGCATCGCGATCAAGGTCCTGATCATCCAGAACCACGGCTACGCGTCCATCGGCGGGCTGTCGGAGTCGGTGGGCGGCGAGCGGTTCGGCACCGCCTACCGCTACCCCTCCTCGGACGGCTCGTACACGGGGCCGCCGCTGCCCGTGGACCTCGCCGCCAACGCGGCCAGCCTCGGCATGCGCGTGCTGCGCGCGAAGAGCGTACGGGACCTGCGGGAGGCCCTCGCCGAGGCCCGGGCGGCCGACACTCCCACATGTGTCTACGTCGAGACCCAAACGGCAGACACAGTGTCGGGCGCGCCTCCCGCGCAGGCCTGGTGGGATGTACCCGTGGCCGAGACCGCGACACGGCCGTCCGCGGTCAAGGCACGTGAGCTGTACGAACGGCACGTCTCCACCCGACGCCGCCATCTGTGAAGGAGTTCTCGGCCATGACGAAGACCGTCAACCACTGGATCGGCGGCAAGACCGTCGAAGGCGCCTCGGGCACGCACGGGCCGGTGACCAACCCGGCGACCGGCGAGGTGACGACGAAGGTCGCGTTCGCCTCGGTCGACGAGGTGGACGCGGCGGTCGCCGCCGCCAAGGAGGCCTACCTGACCTGGGGCCAGTCCTCGCTGGCCCAGCGCACCTCGATCCTGTTCAGGTTCCGCGCCCTGCTGGACGCCAACCGGGACGCGATCGCCGAGCTGATCACCGCCGAGCACGGCAAGGTACACGGCGACGCCCTCGGCGAGGTCGCGCGCGGCCTGGAGATCGTCGACCTGGCCTGCGGCATCAGCGTCCAGCTGAAGGGCGAGCTGTCGACGCAGGTCGCCAGCCGCGTCGACGTGTCCTCGATCCGGCAGCCGCTCGGCGTCGTCGCGGGCATCACGCCGTTCAACTTCCCGGCGATGGTGCCGATGTGGATGTTCCCCCTCGCCATCGCGTGCGGCAACACCTTCGTGCTGAAGCCGTCCGAGAAGGACCCGTCGGCGTCGATCAAGATCGCCGAACTGCTCGCCGAGGCGGGCCTTCCGGACGGCGTCTTCAACGTCGTCCACGGCGACAAGGTGGCCGTCGACCGTCTCCTGGAGCACCCGGACGTCAAGGCCGTCTCCTTCGTCGGCTCGACCCCGATCGCCCGCTACATCCACACCACCGCCTCCGCCAACGGCAAGCGTGTGCAGGCCCTGGGCGGCGCCAAGAACCACATGCTGGTCCTGCCCGACGCCGACCTCGACGCGGCCGCCGACGCCGCCGTCTCGGCCGCCTACGGCTCCGCCGGTGAGCGCTGCATGGCCATCTCCGCGGTCGTCGCCGTCGGCGCGATCGGCGACGAACTGGTGGAGAAGATCCGCGAGCGTGCCGAGAAGATCAAGATCGGCCCCGGCGACGACCCGGCCTCCGAGATGGGCCCGCTCATCACCAAGGTCCACCGCGACAAGGTCGCCTCCTACGTGGAGGGCGCGGCGGCCGAGGGCTGCGAGGTCGTCCTGGACGGCACCGGCCACACGGTCGACGGCTTCGAGGACGGCCACTGGATCGGTATCTCGCTGCTCGACAAGGTGCCCACCTCCGCCAAGGCCTACCAGGACGAGATCTTCGGCCCGGTCCTGTGCGTGCTGCGCACGGAGACCTACGAGGAGGCCCTGGACATCGTCAACGCCTCGCCGTTCGGCAACGGCACCGCGATCTTCACCCGGGACGGCGGCGCGGCCCGCCGCTTCCAGTTGGAGGTCGAGGCGGGCATGGTCGGCGTGAACGTCCCGATCCCGGTCCCCGTCGGCTACCACAGCTTCGGCGGCTGGAAGGACTCCCTCTTCGGCGACCACCACGTCTACGGCAACGACGGCACGCACTTCTACACCCGCGGCAAGGTCGTCACCACCCGCTGGCCGGACCCGGCCGACGCCCCGGCCAACGCGCACCGCCCGGCGAACTCAAGCTCAGTCGGCGCGCCGGAAGCCCAACGCACGGTGGAGAGGGTCAGTTTCGGCACTACCTCGTG
>NZ_JBEOSZ010000012.1:0-166936 GCF_040303285.1 Streptomyces sp. NPDC096046
CAAGCCCAAGTACACCCAGTACGAGGGCTTGCACCCGGCACGCCGAGAGCACGCACCGGACGCCGCTCCTTGACGGGCAAACGTTGCCTGCCGCGACACTAGACTCGTCCGGAAACAGCCCGTACGACCATGGCCAGTGCTTCCGCCAACCCGAAGGGCTCCGGCGCCTTGATACGGATCGAATCAGTCACCAAGCGCTATCCGGACGGCACGGTGGCTGTCGACCGGCTCTCCCTGGAGATACCCGACCGCTCGATCACCGTCCTCGTCGGACCCTCGGGCTGCGGCAAGACCACCACCCTGCGGATGATCAACCGGATGGTCGAACCGAGCGAGGGCACCATCCTCCTCGACGGTGAGGACATCCAGCGCCGGCCCGTCACCACCCTGCGCCGGTCCATGGGTTACGTCATCCAGAACGCCGGCCTCTTCCAGCACCGCACGATCCTCGACAACATCGCCACCGTGCCCCGCGTGCTCGGCTGGGGCAAGCAGAAGGCGCGGGCGCGGGCGGCCGAACTGATGGAGCGCGTGGGCCTCGACGCCGCGCTCGCCAAGCGGTACCCGTACCAGCTGTCCGGTGGCCAGCAGCAGCGCGTCGGCGTGGCCCGGGCGCTCGCCGCCGACCCGCCCGTGCTGCTCATGGACGAGCCGTTCTCGGCGGTCGACCCGGTCGTACGCAAGGGACTCCAGGACGAACTGCTGCGCATCCAGGACGAGCTGGGCAAGACCATCGTCTTCGTCACCCACGACATCGACGAGGCGATCAAACTCGGCACCATGGTCGCCGTGCTGCGCGAAGGCGGTCACCTCGCCCATTACGCACCCCCCGCCGAGTTGCTGTCCCGCCCCGCCGACGCCTTCGTCGAGGACTTCCTCGGGGCCGACCGCGGCATCCGGCGGCTGTCGTTCTTCCCCTCCGCCGAACTCCCGCTGACCACCGGCCCGGTGATCCCGGTGGACGCCACCGCCGAGCAGATCGCCGCCCCCGACGCCCCCTGGCTGCTCGTCACCGACACCCAGGGAAGGCCCCTCGGCTGGGCCGAGCCGCACGACCTGACCGCCGGCGACCTCGACCCCGGCCGGCTCCTGCCGCACGGGCGGCCGTTCGTCCCCGGCACCGACTCCCTGCGGGTCGCCCTGGACTGCGCCGTGCTCTCCCCGGCCGGCTGGGCCGTCGCCGTGGACGACACCGGGCGGGTGACCGGCGTGGTCTCGCAGGCGACCATCGGCGAGGCGATCCGCGGCGCCCACGCCGCCGGCCGGGCCGACGAGGCCAAGGTCGCGTCGTGAACGGTTTCTTCGACATCCCGAGCGACCTCCAGCACAGCTACACCGGACTGATCGGACTGCATCTGCGCGAGGCCCTGCTGCCGGTGCTCGCCGGGCTGCTGCTCGCGCTGCCGCTCGCCCAGCTCTGCGTCCGGTTCCGCTGGCTGTACCCGCCCGTGCTCGGCGCCACCACCATCCTGTACGCCGTCCCGTCGCTGGCCTTCTTCGTGGTCCTCATCGACTACACCGGGCAGACCGAGCTGACCGTGATGATCCCGCTGGCCGTGTACAGCCTCGTGGTGCTCGTCCCGGCCATCGTCGACGGCGTGCGGTCCGTGCCGCAGGAGACGCTGGCCGCGGCCACCGCCATGGGCTTCGGGCCCGTACGCCGCTACCTCCAGGTGCAGTTGCCCATCGCGGTGCCCGCCATCATCGCCGGGCTGCGGGTCGCCACCGTCTCCAGCATCTCCCTGGTCAGCGTCGGCACTCTCATCGGCAACCAGGGCGCCCTCGGCAACCTGCTCGCCGACGCGCAGAAGTACGACCGTCCCGAACTGGCCGTGAACTCCGTGATCACCACGGCCGTCCTGGCCATCCTGTGCGACGCCCTGCTGGTGCTGCTGCGCGTCGCGCTGACCCCCTGGATGCCCAGCGGTACCCGCAGGCGCTCCAAGACAGCGCGGCAGCCGCTGCCCGCCCCCCAGGACGTGACCCGGTGAACGTACTGAACTTCGTCCACGCCTTCTTCAGCGACAGCGCCCACTGGCACGGCTACGACGGCATCCCGCAACGCCTGCTCGAACACGTCCGGTACTCGGCCCTGGCCCTGGTCCTCGCCGCCGCGATCGGCCTGCCCGTCGGCCTGCTGACCGGGCACACCGGGCGGGGCGGCAACGCCCTCGCGTTCATCGCCACCGCCGCCCGCGCGCTGCCCAGTTTCGGCCTGCTGGTGCTGATCGTCGTCCTGATGGGCTTCGGCCTGCTGCCCGTGATGATCCCCCTCGTCGTGCTCGCCGTGCCGCCGATCCTGGTGACCACCTACGAGGCCGTCCGCACCGTCGACCCGTCCCCGGTGGACGCCGCCCGCGGCATGGGTATGCACGAGTCGCGGATCCTCTTCCAGGTCGAACTGCCGGTCGCGCTGCCGCTGATCCTCAGCGGTCTGCGCTCGGCCGCCATCCAGATCGTCTCGACGGCCACCATCGCCGCGTACGTCAGCCTGGGCGGCCTCGGCCGCTACATCGTCGACGGGCTCTACCAGCGCGACTACGAGAAGGTCGTCGGCGGCGCCACCCTGGTCGCCGTCCTGGCGCTCGTCACGCTGGCGCTGTTCTGGGTGGCGGGCCGGGTGGCCGTGTCGCCGGGGGTGCGCAGACGCCGAGACCCGGCCTCGACCCGGTAAACCGTGACCAAGACGCTCTTGACTGATCATCAAGCGCCTGGATTGGATCGTTGAATGACTTCTACCGCGAAGAGCAGCAGGTCCAGGACGAGGCACACCGGCGCGGCGGCCGTCGCGCTCACCGCCGCGGCGGCGCTGCTCGCGGGCTGTTCGTCCGGCGACTCCTCCGGCAACCCCCTGGCGGGCGAGAAGGCGAAGGCCGGCACCGTCGTCGTGGGCTCCAACAACTTCGCCGAGAGCACCCTGCTCGCCGACATCTACGGCGAGGCACTCAAGGCCAAGGGCCTCGAGGTCACCTACAAGCACAACATCGGCAGCCGTGAGACGTCCTACGGCCTGATGAAGAACGGCTCCGTCACCGTGCTGCCGGAGTACAACGGCTCGCTGCTGGCCTACCTCGACCCCGAGGCCGAGCAGAAGTCCACCGAGGCGGTGAACGCGGCCGTCAAGGCCAAGCTCGACAAGAAGCTGACGATCCTTCAGTCGTCACCCGCCGAGGACAAGGACTCGGTCACCGTCAACGCCGAGACCGCGAAGAAGTACAGGCTCACGTCCTCGTCCACCCTCGCGGACCTCAAGGAGGCCGCACCGGACCTGGTGATCGGCGGTTCGCCCGAGTTCCAGACCCGGCAGCAGGGGCTGAAGGGCCTGAAGTCCGTGTACGGCCTGGAGTTCAAGTCCTTCAAGGCGCTCGACGCGGGCGGCCCGCTGACCCAGGCGGCGCTGGCCCAGAACACCGTCCAGGCCGCGGACATCTTCACCACGGACCCGACCATCGTGAAGGAGAAGTTCGTCGTCCTGAAGGACCCGGAGAACCTCTTCGGGTTCGCGAACGTGACCCCGCTGGTCAACAAGAGCGGCCTCTCCCAGAAGGGTGTCGACGCGCTCGACGCGGTCTCCGCCGAGCTGGACACGAAGACGCTCCTGGAACTCGACGCGCAGGTGCAGCTCCAGAAGAAGGACCCGCTGGACGTGGCGACGGCGTGGCTGAAGTCGGTGGGCCTGGTCTGAGCCGGCCGCCCGTCGCGAGGGGATGACGGGCCGGGCCACATCCGCAGGGGACCGAACGCGGGCCGGTGGTGGGGCGTCACAGGGAGGGAACCACCCCGGCACCGCGACTCCCTGGGAGAGCCATGCGTACCGACAGGACACGCACCGCACGACTTCTGCTCGTCCTCGCCCTGTCCGTCACCGGAGCCGGTGCCGCCGTCGGCTGCGGCCCGGCGGAGGCCGACGGCGGCCGGCCGACCCCGCCGGCGCGGGACGACGACCGCGCCCGCCGGGTCGCCGAGGCCTGGGACGGCTCACGGGCGGCCGCCCGGTGGCACGAGGGCTACCACCCCGTCGCCCCGGTCGTCCAACCGCCCGCGGAGGGCCTGCGCGGCGACGACCGGCGCGCCTACGCGAACGGCGCCTTCGACCTGCGGGCACCCCTTCCCTCCGCCCGGGGCGAGAGCGGCCGGGTGACGTGGCCGGACGGGACGTCCCTCACCAGGCCCCTCGCGGGGGCCGACCGGGTCTACCGCACCTTGGACCGCGACAGCGGCCCGGGTCCCCGACTGACCGTCACCAGGGCCGAGCGGGGGGAGATGACGGTGCTCACCGCCCGCGGGCCGGCGACCGTCCCGGCCTGGCTGTTCACCCTGGAGGGCTATGCCGGTCCGCTGAAGAGCGCCGCGGTGAGCCCCTCCGCACCGCCGGAGCCGCCCGTCGGGCCGCTCCGGCCGGACGTGCCATCCGATGTGCTGGCGCCGCTCGGCGGCCTGACGAGGGTGGCGCGGGACGGCCGGTCCGTCACCGTCGTGGCGCAGCACGGCTCCTGTGACGACGGCCCCGTCGTGGCGGCTCACGAGACCGAGGGCAGCGTGGTGCTGTCCGCCGCCGTGACGGGCGCCGAGGACGGTCCCTGCACCACCGAACTGCTCGGCGAGAAGGTGACGGTGAAGCTGGACCGGCCGGTCGGCGACCGCGTCGTCCTGGACGCGTTCACGGGACGCCCGGTGCCGTACACCGAGTGGCCGGGCGCCGCTCCCGGCCGGAGCTGAACCGTTCCGCCTCAGGCCTGCACCGCCGACGCGATCAACTGGTCGATCAGGGCGATCAGCACGTCACGGCAGGACTCCCGGTCCCGGGCGTCGCACAGCAGCACCCGCACGTGCTCGGGCACCGCGAGCGCCTCCCGGATGTCCTCGGGCGGATACGGGTGCTCACCGTGGAAGCCGTTGACCCCGACGACGAACGGGATGCCCCGGCGCTCGAAGAAGTCGATCGCGGCGAAACTGGACTCCGGTCTGCGGACGTCGACCAGGACCACCGCCCCCAGCGCGCCGAGCGCCAGGTCGTTCCACATGAACCAGAACCGCTGCTGCCCGGGGGTGCCGAACAGGTACAGCACCAGCTCCCGGCTGATGGTGATCCGGCCGAAGTCCAGGGCCACGGTGGTGGCCCGCTTCTCCTCGATGCCGTCGAGATCGTCGATGCCCAGACCGGCCATGGTCAGGGGTTCCTCGGTGCGCAGCGGGACGATCTCGCTGACCGACCCGACCATGGTGGTCTTGCCCACGCCGAAGCCTCCGGCGATGAGGATCTTGACCGTGTCGGGTGCCGAAGACGCGTCAGTGGCAAGGTCAGAGCCGGCCAAGGCCGTCCCTCACTTTCTGCAGCAGGTCCAGGTCCGGAGTGGTGCGGGAAACGAGGCGCGGTGGGCGGACGGTGATCCGGCCCGCCTCCAGCAGATCGCAGAGCAGGATGACGACCACGCTCACCGGCAGGTCGAGCCGGGCGGCCAGCTCCGCCACGGCGAGCGGCTCGGCGCACAGCCGCAGGATCCGGGTGTGCTCGGGCTGGCACCGCGCGGCCGAGGCGGGCTGCGGATCGACCGCCGTGACCGTCGAGATGAGCGTGAAGTCGGCGCGGCTGGGCCGGGTCCGGCCACCGGTCAGAGCGAACGGCCTGACGAGCCGGCCCGCCGCATCACCTCCGCCCACCTCACACGCCGGGGTCGACGACGGGGCCGGCCACGCCCCGCGGTGCGGCGCTCAGGTGCTCGCCGATCTTCTTCACCAGCATGTTCATCTGGTACGCCACCACTCCGACGTCCGCGCCGGGCCCGGTCAGTACGACCAGATGCGCGCCGGGACCGGCGGAGGTCAGGATCAGATAGCCGTTGGCCATCTCGATGAGCGCCTGGCGCACCGGACCGCCCCGGAAGTCCATGCTGACGCCCTTGCTGAGGCTCATCAGCCCGGACGCGGTCGCCGCGAGCCGCTCGGCGTCGTCGCGCAGGAATCCGGTGGACCTGCTGACCACCAGGCCGTCCTCGGAGAGCACCACCGCCTGGTTCACGTCGGCGACCCGCTCCACGAGTCCGGTCAGCAGCTGGTCAAGCTGGGTGTGCGTGGCGGGGATGGGGCGTGTCATTGCGGTGTCCTTCGTCAGCGGTCGGCGGGCGGAGTGGGGGGGACGGGACCGGCGGCGGCCTGCCCGGGTGCCGCGGCCGCTTCCACGTCGTACGGCGGCTCGGCGTCGTCGTCACGGGCCCGGAGTGTGCCGCGCTGGAAACCGGCCAGGGAGGACGCGGCGGCCTCCGCGGTGAAGTCGTCGGGGGAACCGTCGTCACCGGCGGGCGCCGCCTCCTCGCGCAGCTCCTCCACCAGGCTGGTCTGCGGCACCCTGCGGGGGAGTGGGGCGAGACCGTCCCGGCGGAGGACGACCTCGCGCGTGGCGGACGGGGCGGCGGAGGCGGTGCGGGCCGTGACGAGGGGACGGGGCTCACGGGCGGCCCCGGCGGCGCGTCCATCGGCCCCGGGAGCGTCGGAGCGCTGCGGCGCCTGACTCGGCTCGGCGTCCATCGCACCCCGTCCTTCCGCCACCGGCGTGCCCTCAGGGGTGCCACCGTTCTTCGCACCGCCGGCCGGGACCGCGAGGCCGTCGACCCCGGCTCCGTCCGAGGCGGCCCCTGCCCGCGGCGCCCCGCCGTCCGCGATCTCCCGCACCACGATCTCGTGCGGTATCAGCACGATCGCCGTGGTCCCGCCGTACGGCGACATGCGCAGGGTGACGGCGATGCCGTGCCGGTGGGCCAGCTGGGCGATCACGAACATGCCGAGGCGCAGGTCGTCGGCGAGCGCCACCACGTCGAACTGCGGGGGCACGGCGAGCTGTTCGTTGAAGGACGCGTAGTCCTCCTCCGACATGCCGAGGCCGCGGTCCTCCACCTCGACGGCCAGGCCCCTGGCCACCATCCCGGCCCGCACCGTGACGGGACTCGGGGCGGGGGAGTACGCGGTCGCGTTGTCGATGAGCTCGGCCAGCAGATGGATGACGTCCGCCACCGCGGGCGGCGCGACGTACACCTCCTCCTCGGTGAGCACGTCCACCCGCTGGTACTCGGCGACCTCCCCGACCGCGCTGCGCAGGATGTCCATCAGCGCGACCGGCTCGGTCCAGCTGCGGCCGGGCCGTTCGCCGCTGATGATGACGAGGTTCTCCTCGTAGCGGCGCAACTGGCTGGCCGTGGAGTCGAGTTCGTACAGACCCTTGAGGATGTCGGGGTCGGTGTGCTCACGCTCCAGCGTGTCGAGTTTGCTCAGCTGGAGGTTGACCAGGTTCTGGCTCTGCCGCGCGATACCCAGGATGATCTTCTGGAAGCCGCGCCGGGTGTCGGCGAGTTCGACGGCGGTGTGCACGGCCGTGCGCTGCGCGGTGTTGAACGCCCGGGCCACCTGGCCGAGTTCGTCGTGACCGTAGTCGAGTTCGGTCGTCGCCGACTCCGGATCGACCGTCTCACCCCGCTCCAGCCGCGCCACCACGTCGGGCAGCCGCTCCTGCGCGAGGCTGACGGCGGCCCGGCGCAGGCCGCGCAGCCGCCGGGACAGCGAACGGGTGATCCGCCAGGACATGCCCACGCACACCAGCAGCGCGAGCAGCCCGCCGGCACTCAGCAGCGCCGCCTTGAGCAGCAGGGCGTCCGCCTTCTCGGCACTGCGCTCCAGCAGCCCCGCCGTCTGCTGCTGGATGAGGCCCGCGTACTCCTCGGACAGCTTGTCCATGGCGGTGTTCCACCGCTGCCGCGCGTCCGGCAGGGCGATCCGGTCGGCGGAGGCAGCCGAGTGGCGCGCCGCCAGCACCTGGTCCTCGACGGACTGCAGCGCCTGCCACTGCGGACCGGCCAGGATGCGCTCCGTCTGCGCCTTCGCGTCGCCCGTCAGCTGCGGCACGACCTGGTCCTGGACCAGCCAGCGGCGCGTGTTCACCAACTCCGTGAACCGCGTCCACGCCTCGTCGTCCAGATGCCCGGACGGCCAGGCCAGGGTCAGCTGCGCGTCCTCCTGGGAGACCAGCTCCGCCGCGTGCTCGAGACCGACCAGCGGGCCGGCCTGCGAGGTGAGGTCGCCGTCGTCGACCTGCGACAGCTCCTGGAAGGCGTGGATCTGGTCGTCGATGATCGAGGAGTACTGGTCCAGCGCCTGCTGCGCGGTGATGTCGGTCGGGTCGTCCACCTGGTCCCGGTAGTACTCCAGGCTGCCCACCGAGCCCAGCACCGAGTACAGCCGGTCGGATATGCGGGAGGGCGCCTTCTCGATCGCGTCCGCCTGTCCGACCAGCTTGGCGACCGCCTTGTCGGTCTCCGCGCGCTGCGCGTCGAGGGCGGCCCGGGAGCCCTTCGGCGAGGCCAGCCACGCGGCCGACAGACTGCGCTCCCGCTGCAGCGCGAGCGTCGCGTCGGTGCCCATGGCGCCGGTCGACCGGCTGAGGTCCGTCTGGTCGCGCAGCCGGAGGCCCTCCGAGAACATCTGGATCGTCGTCACACCCCACATGGCGGCGAGGGTGACGCCGGGCACGAGGGCCAGGAGCACCAGGGAGAGGCGAATGGAACCGAGACGGCGCCGGGCACCTGTCCGTCGAGACATCGTCGTCCTAGGGGCGATCAGCGGCGGGTGGGGAACGGGGAGACGGAGGGGGCGAGAGGTGGGGAGGGGGGCGGGTGTGGTGCCTTCCCAGGTATGGCACATGGGATGCGCAGGATGTTATCCGTACATGTGGACGTACGGGCCGGGCGTGACCGAATCTTTGACGGCACCGTCACAGGAAGCTCCGGTCACCGGGTCCCGGCGGCCGCGAACCGTGCCACGGCGGACACGTTCGACCTGGTCACGAAGGCGGGACCGGTGAGTACCGGCGCCGTCCCGCCGCCGCTGACATTGCCGTTGGTCCGGTACAGCCACAGCGCGTCCACCGCGAGATAACCCTGCAGATACGGCTGCTGGTCCACGGCGAACTGCACCTGGCCGCTCCGGACCGCCTTGACCAGGTCCTTGTCGAGGTCGAAGGTGGCGACCTGGGCCTTGCTGCCGGCCTGCCGCACCGCCTTGACGGCGCTGAGCCCGTACTGGGCGCCCAGCGTGACGACTTCGTCGATGCTCGAGTCCTGCCGCAGCCGGGCCGCGATCGCGGCGGTCACCGCGTTCATGTCACTGCCGTCCACGTACAGGTTGTCGGTGGCGCCGCGGAACGTCTTGCGCACACCGGCGCAGCGGGCCTCCAGCGCCACGTTGCCCCGCTCGTGCACCACGCACACGGCGTGTTCGGCCTTGAGGTCGTTCAGCTTGTCGCCGACGGCCCGGCCCGCGACGGACTCGTCCTGACCGAAGTACTGCAGGAGCCCGGCCGGGCGCCAGGCGTCGATACCGGAGTTGAGCCCCACGACGGGGATGCCGGCCGCCTTGGCCTGGGCGACCGGGCCGCGCATCGCCGCCGGCTTGGCCAGGGTCACCGCGATGCCGTCGGCCTTGTCGCGGACCGCCTCCCGCACCAGGTCGGCCTGCGCGGCCGGGTCGGCGCTGCTGACGTACGTCAGGTCGACACCGTCCTTGGCCGCCGCCACCTCGGCGCCCCTGCGCACCAGATCCCAGAAGGCGTCGCCCTCGCCGCCGTGCGTCACCAGGGTGACCTTCATACCGCCGCCCGGCCCGCTCGCCGTGTCCGGCCCGTCGTCGGCCGTGCCGAAGGCGGAGCAGCCGGACACCAGCAGGCACAGGGCGGACGCCAGGGCCGCGAGTCGCATGCGTCTCACGGAGGTGTGCGGCGGGGGAGGAGTGTTCATGAGGGGCGGACCTCGCTGTGCGGCCGAGCAAGAGCAGGGTGAGAGTGCAGGCGGGCCGCAGGGTGTGCACCGGCCGGATGACTCTCGTAGGCCCGGAGCCAACCGTGTGTGACCACCGGTCGTCAAGTGAGCGCCCACATGCAGTGAGTTGATGGTGCCGCATCGTGATGATCTGTCCGACCGGTCGAACAGCGGCGCCGGGGACAGCTCTCACCTCGGCTTTCCGTACCGTCCGTGCGGTTCGGCCGCCCTGTGGACTGGGGCGGCGCCGGGCTCCCGCTCGCGATCACCGCCACCGCGACCGGCTCCGGTTCGGGGCGCCCGCCCGGGCCGGCCGTCTACGGCGAGAACACGCTGCCGGACCCGGCACGAAGGCTGGGCCCGCTCGATGCGGATCCTCGAGAGCGAGGCCAAGGCCATGAAGAGGGAGGGCGGTTGCGGCGTGGCCCCGGGAGCAGCCCCGGGCCGCCACGCCGGTGCCGCCACACAGGGCCGGTAGCGCGGCGGGAGCCGCTTCACCACAGGGCTCAGGGCTGCCCCACCGGCGCCGGGGCCGCGGTCTCCGCCCGGGCCTCCTTCCGGCGCTGCCTGCGGCTGACGCGGGGCTCCTGGTCCGGGAGCCAGCCGAAGGCGAGGCAGCTGCCGGCCACGCCCAGGAGCAGGCCGACGAAGAAGCCGCCCAGGTTGGAGGTCAGCCAGGTGCCCAGGGAGACCAGCACCCCGACGACCGAGTAGAACAGGCGCTGAGCGGGGTTGAAGAGGATCAGCACGCCGCACAGCAGCATCACGGCCGGGAGCAGATAGCCGGCCAGGCCCTGCATGCCGACGTGCAGGATGACGTCCAGCGACGCCTTCAGGGTGAGCAGGACCTCCGCGCCGCCCAGGGCGAGCAGCAGCCCGCCCCAGAACGGCCGGCCGGCCCGCCACCGCCCGAAGGCGGGCCGGAACCCCTCGCGCGGACCGCGCGGCATCAGCAACCCGATCCGCTGAAGCCCAGCTTCAGTCCGGGCAGTTTGAAGACGCCGGCCGTCGTGGCGTAGTTGGTCTGCCGCAGGTTGGCGATGTGCACCGTGTCGGACTGCTGGCTGAACACGCCCTTGGGTCCGCGGCCCTTCGGTCCGGCCTTGTCGAGCGTGCTGGCGTCGTTGCCGATCTCGATGTTGTTGAACGCCGCGTCGCCGGTCAGCTCGGTGGAGTCGGTCGTCAGATCGCTGGCGGTGACCTTCCGCGCCCCTTCACCCGCCCTGATGACCAGGTTCGTACCGCCCAGATCCACGCTCTGGCACAGCTTGGTGAGGGACGCGTTCTTGATCACTGACGTGACGACCAGCACCTGACCGCCGGTGTCACCCGCGTTGGGGCTGCCCTCGGCCATCTCGTCCAGGCCGCCGAACTGTGCGAAGCCGGTGCCGTTCAGCTCGGTCGCGGTGACGGTGAACGGCATGCCGGAGATGGCGAACTGGACGCCCAGCGCCCCCTCGGCGGTGAGGACCGCGAGGCCGGCGGCGACCAGGGTGGCCGGCACCGCCATCACCGCGGCCCGGCGTGCCCGGACCCGCCCGCGTCGCGCGGGAACGTCGCTGCCGGTGTCCGGGGCGGCGGCGCCGTCGGCTCTCTCGGGGGTGTGCTCGGCGGAGGAGGTCATGTCTGCTCCAGGTGCGGGTGGGTGCGGATCGGGACGTCGGTGGCCCATTGCCCTGGCGCGGACATCGACGGCGTACGCACATCCCCCGCAACTCCCGGCGGTTGCAAGGGCTTTCTGGTTACGCCGCAGTAGCCATCGAGGAAGTTACCGGCGGTTACATCAAGGGTCAAGGGAAGTGTGAACAAAGAGTGTCGATTCTGCGCCGCAGGTGAGTCGCCGATGCCGCGAAAGGCTCAGTCAACACACAACTCCGTTGCGAGGCCTTGACGTTGACGGAGACACAGGTCTACAACTCTCCTCGTCCCACCGGATCCGTGGCGCCGGATCCGCCGCGCGGCACCGTCCGCGTGCCCCGGACCCGCTCGTCCCCGTACGGGCAGCTCGTCACCCGGTGCGTCCGTACGGACAGCTCGTCACCCGGTGCGTCCGCACGGGCTTTCCCTCGCCCGAGTCCCCCCGCCACGGCACGGCCGCTCGCCTGGAGCCGTGTCACCGGCCACCCCCCGCCCGGCCCGGCCGCAGGTCCCTTCCCGTGTGGGCCTCCGGCCGGTGACCGGCCTGCCGCTGCCGGCCCGTCACGTACGGAGAAGGCGTGACGAGCCGGCAACGGCGGACGCCCGGCGCACCCCCACCCCACACCCCCCGCTATGAAAGAGGTACACCCGCATGCGTACACGCACCCTCCTCGCCCTCACCGCCACCGTCGCCGCCCTGGGCCTCGCCGCCCCCGCCTCCGCGGCCGACACCCCCGTCCTGACCACCACCGACGGCGCGGCCGTCGCGGTCGGAGACGTCCTCGACGCGTCCCTGGCGAGCGGCACCGCCGCCACCTTCTACTCCAGCGCGACCGGCACCAGCGGCATCTCCTGCACCAAGTCGGCGTTCTCCGCCACCGTCACCGACAACCCGGCCGCTCCCGGCACCGCCACCGAGTCCCTGACCCAGCACAGCTTCGACACCAGCGGCTGCAGCACCAACGTCGTCGGAGTCCTCGGCGTCAGCGGCATCACCGTCGACAACCTGCCCTACACCACCAGCGTCTCCTCCGACGGCACCGTCTCCGTGACCCCGGCCGCGGGCTCCACCGTCCAGTCCACCGTCAAGCTGCGCACCCTGCTCGGCTCCATCACCTGCGTCTACCAGGCCCCCGGGCTGACCGGCACGGCGAACAACGCCGACAACAGCATCTCCTTCAGCAACCAGCAGTTCACCAAGGTGTCCGGCTCGTCGCTGTGCTTCGCCAACGCCTTCTTCACCGCCAAGTACGCCCCGGTGACCGCGGGCGGCGTCGCCGTCCACGTCAACTGAACCGCGGTGTCCCTCAGTTCAGCGTCGCCGTAGCCGAACGGCCAGGGCGGCGCCGCCGGTGAGCAACAGCACCGCCGCGGCGCCGCCCGCCAGCATGGGCGCGGACGGGCCGGAGGTACCGGCCAGGGGCGTCCGGTCGCCCCGCGGGCGCGAGGTGGGGGTGTGCGCGGCAGGGCCGGCTGCCGGCTCCTTCCTCACCGCCTCCCCCTTCCGCTCGGGCCGCGCCTCCTGCGCCTCCTGCGGCTTCTTCCGCTCCGCCTCCCTCTCCTCCGCCGGCTGCGGCTCCTTCTTCTTCTCCGTCTCCGGGAACACCACGTCCGAGCACGAGTAATAGGTGTCCGGCGTACTGCTGTTCTGCCAGACCGTGTACAGCACGTGCCGCCCGGCCCGGTCGGACGGCAGGGTCGCCTCGAAGCGGTACGCGCCGCCCGTCAGGTCCGGGTCCGTCGCCTCCGCGAACGGCTTCCCGGGCAGGTCGGACCAGGACAGCGGCCCGGACGGGTCGTAGCCGGGCTTCGTCAGATACATCCGGAACGTGCCCGCGTGCGGGATCGTCGAGACGTACCGCATCGTGAGCGTCGCGCCGGGTGCCACCCGCGTCGAAGGCCAGTCGGCGCGGGCGAGATCGAGGCCCCGGTAGGCGGGCAGCCCCCCGCTGCACAGCTTCCCGTCGGGGACGACGTCGCGGTCCCGGCCGTTCACGTTCGCCACCCGCAGGTTGTCCCACGCCGTGAAGGGCGCCCCGTTCGCGGCGACGGCCGCACGGCACGCCGCCGAGCCGGCGCGGTCACCGCCCTCCGGGGAACAGGCCACCACCCGGCTGACCGGGTCCGTCGGCGCGCCGTGCGCCCGGGCCGTCCCCGCCGTCCACAACGGCAGCAGCAGCGGTGTCACGAGACCGGCCGCGAGGGCGGTGCGGTGTGCGGGTCCACGAAACATCCGTCTGCGTCTCCTCGGCCGGGGCGGTGACGTTCGGTATGCAGTACGGGAAACCGGCCCGGTGTGTTCATCACGCCACGACCTGCTCGAAAAGGGTCCATTGAGCGCTCAACTGCCCGCCATAGAGGGTCGCGTGGCGACCGGATCGAGGGTTTCCCCCGTATCCCGGTGACCTTCCCTTTGCCTATCGTTCGAGCACAGCTGACCCACAGGTAACCCCGAACGGGACAGCGGCTGTTCGCGCCTGGCCGGCCATCGCGTCGCTCTTCGCTTTTCGAACCACCCCCCTCCGCTTCGAGGACGAAGCGACTCCACCGCCGCTCCGCCCAGCCCGGAGTCCGGCCACGAAAGGCAACGACCGTGCGTATCTCCCCAGAGCTCCGGCGGAAGCTGATATCCGTCGCCGTCGTCTCCACGGCCCTGCTGACCGCAGCCCCCGCCTCGGTCGCCGTCGCCCAGGAATCCGTCCCCGCCCCGGCCGCCGTCCCGGCCGCACAGACCGAGGCCGCCCCCGGCACCACGGCCGAGCGCCTCATCGTCGGCTACAAGTCCGGTGCCGGCGAGGCCACGTCCAACAAGGCCGCCGCCGCCGACGCCGCGGCCAAGGCCGAGAAGACGGGCGAGGACGTCGACTTCCAGCGCCGCCTCGGCACCGGCGCCGCCCTCGTCGACCTGGGCACCGACTCCACCCGGGCGTCCGTCGCCGACGTCGTCGCCGCGTACCAGGCCGACCCGCAGGTCGCCTACGTCGTCCCGGACCGCCTGAACAAGCCGACGGCCGTCACCCCGAACGACACCGAGTACGGCAAGCAGTGGGACCTCTTCGAGTCCACCGCGGGCATGAACGTTCCCGGCGCCTGGGACACCACCACCGGCACCGGCGTCACCGTCGCCGTCATCGACACCGGCTATGTGGCTCACTCGGACCTCGCCGCGAACATCGTCGGCGGCTACGACTTCATCTCCGACACCGCCGTCTCCGTCGACGGCAACGGCCGCGACAGCAACCCGGCCGACCCGGGCGACTGGTACAACGCCAACGAGTGCGGCACGGGCATCCCGGCGTCCAACTCCTCCTGGCACGGCACCCACGTCGCCGGCACCATCGCCGCCGCCACCAACAACGGCAAGGGCGTCGCCGGCGTCGCCTACGGCGCGAAGATCTCCCCGGTCCGCGTCCTCGGCAAGTGCGGCGGCTACGACTCCGACATCATCGACGCCATCACCTGGGCGTCCGGCGGCACCGTCTCCGGCGTGCCCGCCAACACCAACGTCGCCAAGGTCATCAACATGAGCCTCGGCGGGGGCGGCGCCTGCTCCAGCGCCACCCAGAGCGCCATCAACGGCGCGGTGAACCGCGGCACCACGGTCGTCGTCGCGGCCGGCAACGAGAACCAGAACGTCTCCAACGCCTCCCCGGCGAACTGCAACAACGTCATCGCGGTCGCCGCGACCAACCGCTCCGGCGCCAGGGCGTCGTACTCGAACTACGGTTCCCTCATCGACATCTCGGCCCCCGGCGGCGAGACCCGCACCGGTACCGCCAACGGCATCCTCTCCACGCTGAACTCCGGCACCAAGACGCCGTCGAGCGAGAACTACTCCTTCTACCAGGGCACCAGCATGGCCACCCCGCACGTCGCGGGCCTCGCCGCCCTGATGAAGTCGGCCAACTCCGCCCTCACCCCGGCGCAGATCGAGTCGGCCGTCAAGGCCAACGCCCGTCCGCTGCCCGGCACCTGCTCCGGCGGCTGCGGCGCGGGCCTCGCGGACGCCGCCAAGACGGTCCAGGCCGTCAAGGGCGGTTCGTCCACCGGCACGACCTTCTCCAGCGGCACCGCCGTCGCCATCCCGGACAACGGCGCGGCGATCGAGTCGCCGATCAGCGTCACCGGCCGCAGCGGCAACGCCCCCTCGGCCCTCCAGGTCGGCGTGGACATCACCCACACCTACCGCGGTGACCTCGTCATCGACCTGGTCGCGCCGGACGGTTCGGCGTACCGCCTGAAGTCCGCCGGGTCGGACTCCGCCGACAACGTGAACACCACCTACACGGTGAACGCCTCCGGCGAAGTGGCCAACGGCACCTGGAAGCTGCGCGTCCAGGACACCGCGGCGCAGGACACGGGCACCCTCAACGGCTGGAAGCTGACCTTCTGAGCACTCTGATCCTCTTCGGGGAACGCTGAACAAGGCAGGCCACACAGCGGGCGGGCCGGCCGGTGCGGATGGGGCACCGGCCGGCCCGCCTTTGCGTTCGGCCCCACATCCCCCACAGTTAGATACCGAACCCGCTGTTTCCTTTCACCAGTCGCGCTTGTTTTGCCGGATGTGCACCCGCACTCCGGCACACTCGTGTGATGAGGGCCGTCTCAGGGTGAGTTATCGTGTACGGGGGGTAAAAACAAACGGCATGACCCGTTCATTTCCGTCCCGGGAGAGTTCAGTCGATGGCGAGGCAGTTGCGAGCCGAGCAGACCCGCTCGACGATCATCACGGCCGCCGCTGACCTGTTCGACCGTCGCGGCTACGAATCGACCAGTCTCAGCGACATCGTGGAACACGCCCACGTCACCAAGGGCGCCCTGTACTTCCACTTCGCGGCCAAGGAGGATCTCGCCCACGCGATCCTCGAACTCCAGTCGCACACCGCTCGCCGACTGGCGACGGAGACGGACCATCGCGGCCACACCTCCCTGGAGGCGCTGATGCGCCTCACGTTCGGCATCACCCGCATGTCCGTCGAGGACCCGGTGCTGCGGGCCGGTCTGCGGCTCGCCACGGGCGGGATCCGGCCGCGGCCGCCCCTGAGCCACCCGTTCACGGAGTGGCTGGACATCGTCACGGCCCGGCTCGTCGGCGCGGTCAAGGAGTCCGACGTCCACCCGGACATCGACATCGACGTCGTGGCCCACTCGCTGGTCTGCTTCTTCGTCGGCACCCGTGTCGTGGGCCGCTCCCGCGAACCGGTGGCGCGCCAGCCCCGCCGGACGGCCGAGATGTGGAACATACTCATCCGTGGCCTGGTCCCGGTGACCCGCCGCGCCCGCTACCTGAGCCTGGCCGCGCGTCTGGAGCGGGAGATCGCACCGGTGTGACCGGAGCGCCGGGCGGCTCGTCCGGTACCCGGGCACGCGCGTTACGGTGAGGCCCATGCCCGACATCCCCTCCGCCCCCGTGCTCCTCGGCAATCAGCCGGGCTCCTTCCCCCACAGTGTGCTGGCCGAGCGGCACCCCGCGATCATCAAGCAGGTCCGCGAGGCCTTCCCGTACGAGCCGGCCCAGCACCGCGCCCTCGATCAACTCCTCGCCAACTGCACCGAGGGCACGATCGAACCCCTCCCCGCCGACGCGCACGACCGGGATCACTGGGAGAGCTGGGGACTTCGCGCGTACACCGGCCGGTCCTGGTTCGACGTACCGTGGCTGTGGTCCGAGAGCTGGTTCTACCGCCGACTGCTCCAGGCCGTCGGCTACTTCGGCCCGGGCCCCTGGCAGGGCATCGACCCCTTCCGCCCCTTCAAGCGCGCCGAGCTCGACTCCGCCGAGACCGACGAGGAACTCGCCGCACTCGGCGACCTCACCGGCCGGTCCGCCGCCGACCAGGCACAGGCCCTGCTGCACGGCTCCCTCTGGGGCAACCGCGCCGACCTCGGCTTCCGCCTCTCCGCCGAGGGCGCGCGGGACGCGGACGCCGCTCCCGGACTGGTCGCCGACGACAGCGACCGGCTCTGGTCACTGCTCGACACCACGGGCCCGGGAGCCGGCACCCTGTGTCTGGTCGCCGACAACGCGGGCCGCGAACTCGTCCCCGATCTCCTCCTCGTCGCCCATCTCCTGGACAGCGGCCGCATCGGACGGGCGGTCCTGCACGTCAAGCCGTACCCCTACTACGTCTCCGACGCCACCACCGCCGACGTCGTCGACGCCCTGCGCCGGCTGACCGGCGCCGGGGGAGCGGCCGCCGCGTACGGGCGGCGGTTGTGGTCCGCCCTGGCCGACGGCCGTCTCGCCCTGCGCGCCCATCCCTTCTCCTGTGCCCCGCTGCCGTACCAGGAGATGCCCGGCGATCTGCGCGCGGAGTTCGCGTCGGCCACGCTGACGATCGTCAAGGGCGACCTCAACTACCGCCGTCTGGTGGGCGACCGGCGCTGGGCCCCGACCACCGCCTTCGCGGACGTCACCGGCTACTTCCCCGGCCCGGTCGCCGCCCTGCGCACCCTGAAGTCCGATGTGATCACCGGCCTCGGCGCGGACACCGAGGCCGCCCTCGTCGCGGCGGAGGACCAGCGCTGGCGCACCAGTGGCACGCACGCGCTGATCCAGGTACGGGACGTCCGGTAGAGAACCGGGTACGGGACGCCGGGTAAAGAGGGCGGTGGCGCCTTCGGCCCGCAGGGCCTTGAGGGGGGAACGTCACAACGGCTCGGTGGGAGGCCCGTATTCGCCTCCGATTCACGCGATGGTGTCATCATGTCCGGCCCGGCGGATGCCGCCGCGGGGCGCCGGGTAGGGCCCGGCCATGACGCAGCCGTTCGAACTCCCGCACTTCTACCTGCCGCACCCCGCGCGGCTGAACCCGCATGTCGACGAGGCCCGTGCCCATTCGACCGAGTGGGCGCGCGAGATGGGCATGCTGGAGGGATCCGGCGTCTGGAAGCGGGCCGACCTCGACGCGCACGACTACGGCCTGCTCTGCGCCTACACCCACCCCGACTGCGACGCCCCCGCCCTCTCCCTCATCACCGACTGGTACGTGTGGGTCTTCTTCTTCGACGACCACTTCCTGGAGATGTACAAGCGCAGCCAGGACCGCACCGCCGGCAAGGCCCACCTGGACCGGCTGCCCCTGTTCATGCCACTGGACCTGTCGGTCCCCGTCCCGGAACCGCGGAACCCGGTCGAGGCGGGGCTCGCCGACCTGTGGGCGCGCACGGTACCGACGATGTCCGAGGACTGGCGCCGCCGCTTCGCCGTGGCCACCGAGCACCTGCTGAACGAGTCGATGTGGGAGCTGTCCAACATCAACGAGGGGCGGATCGCCAACCCCGTCGAGTACATCGAGATGCGCCGCAAGGTCGGTGGCGCCCCCTGGTCGGCGGGTCTCGTGGAGTACGCGACCGCCGAAGTGCCCGCCGCGGTGGCCGCGACCAGACCGCTGCGCGTGCTGATGGAGACGTTCTCCG
Source organism: Streptomyces sp. NPDC096046 (assembly GCF_040303285.1). NCBI lineage: Bacteria > Bacillati > Actinomycetota > Actinomycetes > Kitasatosporales > Streptomycetaceae > Streptomyces > Streptomyces sp. NPDC096046. Next base: position 18,858 of record NZ_JBEOSZ010000012.1, read on the forward strand.
ACGCCGTGCACCTGCGCAACGACCTGTTCTCCTACCAGCGTGAGGTCGAGGACGAGGGCGAGAACAGCAACGGCGTGCTCGTCCTGGAGACCTTCTTCGGCTGCACCACGCAGCAGGCCGCCGACACCGTCAACGACATCCTCACCTCCCGCCTCCACCAGTTCGAGCACACGGCGTTCACCGAAGTGCCCGCGGTGGCCCTGGAGAAGGGGCTCGGGCCGGACGAGGTCGCGGCCGTGGCGGCGTACACGAAGGGATTGCAGGACTGGCAGTCCGGCGGCCACGAATGGCATCTGCGCTCCAGCCGCTACATGAACGAGAACGCGGTGCGCGGCGGCGGCCCGTGGCCGGGATGCACCGCCATCGGCACCTCCGCCGCCGACGTCCGCGCCCTGCTCGCGACGGCGGGAGCCGACCGTCTGCGCTCCTACACGCACGTGCCGTACCAGAAGGTCGGGCCGTCGCGGATCCCCGACATCCGCATGCCGTTCCCGCTGGAGCTCAGCCCGCACCTGGACAACGCCCGCCGCGGCCTGCGCGCCTGGGTGGAACGCATGGGCATCCTCGCCGAGGGCGTCTGGGACGAGGACAAGCTGCGGGCCTACGACCTCCCGCTCTGCTCGGCCGGCCTGGACCCGGACGCCACGCCCGAGGCCCTCGACCTCAGCGCGCAGTGGCTCGCCTGGGGCACCTACGGCGACGACTACTACCCCCTGGTCTACGGCCACCGCCGCGACCTCGCCGCCGCCCGCCTGACCACGGCCCGCCTGTCCGACTGCATGCCGATCGCCCAGGAGGAGCCGCCGATCCCGGTCAACGCCATGGAGCGCGGCCTGGCCGACCTGTGGGCGCGCACCACCGCCGAGATGACGCCCGAGACGCGGCGCACCCTCAAGGACGCCATCGACGTCATGACCGAGAGCTGGGTGTGGGAGCTGTCCAACCAGCTCCAGAACCGCGTGCCCGACCCGGTCGACTACCTGGAGATGCGCCGGGCGACCTTCGGCTCCGACCTCACCCTCGGCCTGTGCCGGATGGGGCACGGACCGGCCGTCCCGCCCGAGGTCTACCGCAGCGGCCCGGTCCGCTCCCTGGAGAATGCCGCGATGGACTTCGCGTGCCTCCTCAACGACGTCTTCTCGTACCAGAAGGAGATCGAGTTCGAAGGGGAGATCCACAACGCGATCCTCGTCGTGCAGTCCTTCTTCGGCTGCGACTACCCGACCGGACTCGGCATCGTGCACGACCTGATGAGTCGGCGCATGTGCCAGTTCGAGCACGTCGTCGAGCACGAACTGCCCATCCTGTACGACGACTTCCAGCTCACAGGGGAGGCACGCGCGGCGATGGGGACGTATGTGGCGGACCTGCGGAACTGGATGTCCGGCATCCTCAACTGGCACCGTGAGGTGGACCGTTACAAGGACGCGTGGCTGTCCCGCCGCGCCCACGGCTTCCTCCCGGACCGCCCCCCGGCCGTGCCGGTGCCCGCCTTCCGCTGAGGCGGGGGTGGCGCCCGGGGTGCCGGGTCGGCCTTTCTGTTCCTGCGGGGCCGTGCCGGTGCCTGTCTTTCGCTGGGGCGCGGTGGTGCTCGGGGTGCCGGGTCGGCCCGCCCCTTCCGCGGCTCGTACCGCATCCGGCGACCGGGTGCGGTACGAGCCGTGTCCGCGTTCCGTGCTTCTCCCTCACCGCGCCGGGCCCCGTTCAGTCTCACTCGTTCGTGACTCGTCGGCCGCCGATGTGCCGGGTAGAGCACCTGCCGTGATCGCTCCGGGATCCGCCGGAGGCGATCGGCACCATCCGGAGGCGAGCCATGGAACAGACCGCGCTGAGACCCAAGCCGATGCCGGGTCGGGAACCCGGGTCGGCCGCGCCGGCGACGGGGCCCGGCCCGTTACGGCACCGCCCGCACGCCGCCCGGCGACGGGGCCGGAGGCTCCTCAACGTCCTGCTGGCGGGGTTCGCCGGCGCGGTCCTGGTGCTGTCCGGGATCGGCCTCGGGGCGATGGGCGTCACCGTGGCCGGCAAGGACGGGCGCTTCGACCCGCGGGCGTGGCACACGCCGTCGCTCCCCGGCCCCGGTCCCTCGCCCTCCGCCGCTCCCGCCGGGCCCGTCACCGCGACCCTCGGCGTGCAGGTCATGGACGCCCGCAAGCCGGGTGCCGTGGTCGTGGGGCTGCACGTCCCCGGCCCGGCCCAGGCCGCCGGTCTGGTGCGCGGCGACGTCCTCCTCGCCTTCGGCACGACCCGGATCGACACCGCCGCCGATCTGGCCCGGGCCGTCGCCCGCGCCCGCCCCGGTTCCGAGGTCAGGCTGACGGTCCGGCACCGCGGCGGAGGGTACGAGCAGCTGACGCTCGTACCGGCGGTCGCCGCGTGAGGCACGGCCTCAGGTCACGACCCGGAAGTGGCTCGTGAGCCGCCCCGAGTCGTCCAGGACATGGAACGCGTACCCGGGCGGCGCGTCCCGGTCCGCGACCCGCTCGCCCTCCCAGGGCAGCCGCAGCGTCCACGCCACCCCGGGCCCGACGGTCAGCGGCCGCCCGGCGAACGTGGTGGCGGCGGGGGTGTGGGCGTGGCCGGTGATCAGCCCGGCGACCTGAGGGCGGCGGGCCGGCAGGGCGGCCAGCCGGTCCGGGTGCCGCAAGGGGTGGGAGTCGGGCAGCGGATGGTGCAGGGGCACCGGCGGGTGGTGGAACGCGAGCAGGGCCGGAAGGCCGTCGTCGAGTCCGTCGAGGGTCGTCTCGATCCAGTCGTACGTCTCCTCGTCCAGTTTCCCGTCGTCGCGGCCCGGCACGCTGGAATCGCACAGGAGCACCGCGCCGTCGCCGAAGACGTGGACGCTGTCGACCGGCCCCCTGCCCCCGGGCCGGCGCAGCAGCGCCTTGCGGTGGGCGGTACGGCTGTCGTGGTTGCCGGGGCAGGTCAGTACCGGGAACGGGGCGTCGCCGGTGTGCAGCCCCAGGATGCGGGCCGCCTCCTCGTACTCCGGCTCCGTGCCGTGGTCCGCGATGTCCCCCGTCACCAGCAACGCGTCCACGTGTCCCGGCAGCTCCCACAGGCGGTCGCGCACCCGCTCGGCGCGCTCTGTCGCCCGCGCGCTCCCGTCCAGATGCAGATCGCTGATGTGCGCGAGTACCAGCACTGTCGTACGCCCCCCCTGTCGATCACTAATGGAAGACAAGTGTCTAAGCATTAGGGCTAATGCTCCAGCAATGCTCTGGCGTTAGGCGGGTTGCCCGGGCCGATACCCGCGGACGGCTCGCGCCGCCCCCTCCGGACGGGCAGGATGCTGCCCGTAGCCCCTTCGTCCGTTCTGGGAGGCCCGGATGACCGGAAGCACGGCCGCGTCGTTCACCGCCGACGACTACCGGGCCCGAATGGAGCGGGCCGCGCGCACGGCCGCCGAGGCAGGCCTCGCGGGTCTGCTGGTGGCCCCGGGACCGGACCTGGTGTGGCTGACCGGCTACACGCCCCCGGCGGTCACCGAACGGCTCACCCTGCTGGTCCTCGCCGCCGGGCAAGACCCCGTCCTCGTCGTCCCCGCCCTGGAGGCCCCGGACGCGCGCCGGGCGGCCGGGGCGGCCGCCCTGACCCTGCGCCACTGGACCGACGGCAAGGACCCCTACGCCGCCACGGCCGCACTCCTGGACTCCAAGGGCCGGTTCGGCATCAGTGACAACGCCTGGGCCCTGCACCTGCTGGCCCTCCAGCAGGCCCTGCCCGGCAGCTCCTACGCCTCGCTCACCGAGGCCCTGCCGATGCTGCGCGCCGTCAAGGACACGGCCGAACTGGACCTCATGGCGGCTGCCGGCGCCGCCGCCGACGCGACGTTCGAGGAGATCCGGAACCTGCCCTTCGCCGGCCGCCGGGAATCCGAGGTGGCCGCGGACCTCGACCGGCTGCTGCGCCGGCACGGCCACGAGCAGGTCGACTTCACCATCGTCGCCTCCGGCCCGAACGGAGCCAACCCGCACCATGAGGCGGGCGACCGCGTCATCACCCGCGGCGACATGGTCGTCCTCGACTTCGGCGGCCTGCGGGACGGCTACGGCTCCGACACCTCCCGCACGGTCCACGTCGGCGAACCCGCCGACGAGGAACGCCGCGTGCACGCCCTCGTGCGCGAGGCCCAGGAGGCCGGCTTCCGCGCGGTGCGGCCCGGGGCCGCCTGCCAGGACGTCGACCGGGCCGCCCGCGCGGTCATCACCGACGCCGGTTACGGCGAGTACTTCATCCACCGCACCGGACACGGCATCGGCGTCACCACGCACGAGCCGCCCTACATGATCGAGGGCGAGGAGCGGCCCCTCGTGCCCGGCATGTGCTTCTCCCTGGAACCCGGCGTCTATCTGCCCGGCCGGTTCGGGGTCCGCATCGAGGACATCGTCACCGTCACCGAGGACGGCGGCCGGCGCCTGAACACCACCACGCGCGAGCTGGTCATAGTGGAGTGAGGCCCCGATGTCCCCAGCCCGCCTCCCGAACGGCAACGGCGCGATCATGACCCAGGCACCCACACCCACCGCGGACACCGTCCGCCGCCTCGTCCTCTCCCTCCTCCAGGACGGCAAGGAGGACAAGGGCGCCCGGGACGCCCAGGACGGCAAGGACGCCCGGGGCGGCAAGGACTCACGCCCGGGCGGGAGTGGCCCCGGCCCCGACGTGCGCCCCGCCACCCCGGGCACCGATCCCGTCACCTGGTGGGTCGGCGCCCGCCACGTGTTGCGCCTGGCCCCCGACCGCGAGGCCACCCTGCGCCAGCGACGTGAGCTGCGCCTGCGCGACCTCGTCCGCCCGCACGTCCCGATGGCGGTGCCGGCCAGCGTCGCGCACGGCGAGTGGGCGCCCGGGCTGGCCTACACGCTGGACATCAGGGTGCCCGGCGGCTCGGGTGAGGAGCACGACGTGTCCGCCGTCGGGGAGGCCGACCTCGCCGCCCTCCTCACGGGCCTGCGCGAGGTACCGGTGCGGCAGGCCGAGACGCTCGGCGTGCCGCGCGCCGCGCCGCGCTCCCTGGAGGCCCTGCGCCGGGCCGCCGTGCGCGCCGCCGAACGCCTCGCCGCAGCCGACGAGTTCGACGCCGCACGCCTGAACCAGCTCACCCCGCCCGCCGCCGCCCAGCTCGCCGCCCAGCCCGGCACGGCGGTCCTCACCCACCACTCCCTGACCGGCGGCCACCTCGTGGTCAGCGCCGACGGCCGGGTGCGCGGCGTGCTCGGCTGGGCCGGCGCGGTCGTCGGCGACCCGGCGGAGGACATCGCGGGCCTCGCGCTCGCCGTCGGCTCACCCGCCGCCGTCCGCGCCGCCACCCTCGCCGGCTACGGCGCCCGCCCCTGCCTGCGCGGCCTGTGGCTCGCCCGCTGCGACACCGTCGTCCATCTCGCCGAGGCCCTCACCGGCAAGGACACCGCCCTCCCGGGGACCCGGCTGCGCCGCGCATGGGAGCCGATCCTGCTGGAACGGGTGACGGATTTGGGGGACGCCGACGACGCCCTGTAGCGGGCCGGGCGCTCCATCCCGCACGGCTGTCATCGAGGGGCCGGGCGCGCCGACCCGCCGGGTGCTCACTCCCGCAGCAGCACCACACTCGACTCCCCGGGCAGCCGCACCACCCCGTCCGCCCCGGGCGGGTCCACCGGCTCCCACGCGGCCAGCACGCGCGCGTGGGGTACCCCGAGCGGCAGCTCGGCCGCCCCGGGGGCCAGGTTCACCGCCACCAGTACGTCCCCGCGCCGGAAGGCGAGCCAGCGGCGCTCCTCGTCGTAGGCCACCTTGGTGTCCGCGAGGTCGGGGTCGGTCAGGTCGGGCTGCTCGTGGCGCAGGGCGAGCAGCCGCCGGTACCAGGCCAGCACGCGCGCGTGCGGCTCGCGTTCCGGCTCGGACCAGTCGAGGCAGGAGCGGTCCCGGGTCGCCGGGTCCTGCGGGTCGGGAACGTCCTCCTCCTTCCAGCCGTGCGCGGCGAACTCCCGCCGCCTGCCCCGCCGTACGGCGTCCGCCAGCTCCGGGTCGGTGTGGTCGGTGAAGAACTGCCAGGGTGTCCCCGCGGCCCACTCCTCGCCCATGAAGAGCATCGGCGTGAACGGCGCCGTCAGGACCAGCGTGGCCGCGCACGCCAGCAGCCCGGGCGAGAGCAGGGCCGAAAGCCGGTCGCCCTGGGCGCGGTTGCCGACCTGGTCGTGGGTCTGGTTGTAGCCGAGCAGCCGGTGCCCGGCCACCCGCGTACGGTCCAGCGGGCGCCCGTGGTGGCGTCGGCGGAAGCTCGAATAGGACCCGTCGTGGAAGTAGCCGCCGGTGAGGGTCTTGGCGATCCCCGCCAGCGGGGCACGCGCGAAGTCGGCGTAGTAGCCCTGCGACTCGCCGGTCAGCGTGGTGTGCAGGGCGTGGTGGAAGTCGTCGTTCCACTGCGCGTGCAGCCCGAGGCCGCCCTCCGCGCGGGAGGTGATGAGCCGGGGGTCGTTCAGGTCCGACTCGGCGACCAGGAACAGCGGCCGGTCCACCTCCTCGGCCAGAGCGTCGACGGCGGTGGAGAGCTCCTCGAGGAAGTGATGGGCGCGCGTGTCCACCAGCGCGTGCACCGCGTCCAGGCGCAGTCCGTCGAGCCGGTAGTCCCGCAGCCACGCCAGCGCGCTGCCGATCAGGAAGGCGCGCACCTCGTCCGAGCCGGGCGCGTCCAGGTTGACCGCCGCGCCCCAGGGGGTGTGGTGGGTGTCCGTGAGGTACGGCCCGAAGACGGGCAGGTAGTTGCCCGAGGGCCCGAAGTGGTTGTGCACCACGTCGAGCACCACCCCCAGGCCGAGCGCGTGGGCCCGGTCGGCGAAGCGTTTCAGCGCCTCGGGACCGCCGTACGGCTCGTGCACCGCCCACAGCGAGACGCCCTCGTAGCCCCACCCGTGCGTGCCCGGGAAGGGGCACAGCGGCATCAGTTCCACGTGCGTGACGCCCAGTTCGGCGAGATGCCCGAGCCGCTCGGCGGCCGCGTCCAGGGTGCCCTCGCGCGTGTACGTCCCCACGTGCAGCTCGTACAGCACCGCGCCGGGCAGCGGCCGCCCCCGCCACCGCGTGCGCCACGCGTACCGCTCGTGATCGACGACGGCGCTCAGCCCGTCCGGGCCGTCCGGCTGCCGGCGCGAGCGCGGATCGGGCAGCACGGGACCGTCGTCCAGCGCGAAGCCGTACCGGGACCCGTCGCGCGCCTCGGCCTCGCCCTTCCACCACCCCGCCCGTTCCGGATCGCGTTCCAACGCGCGGGTGACGTCGTCGCACCGGAGCGTCACACGGCCGGCCTGTGGTGCCCACACCTCGAACTGCACGGACGGTTCCCCTTCGTCTGCTCACCGTGATGTAGCCCGTCCATGGTGCGTCAAACGAGATCAATCCGCCGGTGCATCCACCCTTTTGCGGCGGGTCTCGCCGGTCACGCGCGCGTGGCACCGGGTTTCCCGCTTTCTGGACAGCCCGGCCGCGCTGCCCGACAATCACCAGGGTGACGTCGTCCTTCGAGTTCAACACGTTCCCCGCGCGGCTCTCCGACGCGGAGCGCGACCGGGCGCTGAAGGTACTCCGTGACGGCGTCGCCATGGGCCGCCTGTCCCATGACACGTTCGTCCGGCGCATGGAGCTGGCGCTCGCCGCCCGCCGCCCGGACGAACTCGCCGTGCTCACCGCCGACCTGCGCACCGAGAGGCGGTTCTCGCGCCTGGTGTTCGGCACCGTCGAGGCGGTCTCGGGCTTCACCGTGCGCATGCGCAGGGCGTGGCAGTCCGAGCGGCTGCCCAAGCTGCTGCTGCCGCATCCGTCGCACGGCCATCCGCTGCGCATAGGCCGCGACCCCGCCAGCGGACTGCGCCTCAACCACGAGACGGTCTCCCGCGTGCACGCCGAACTCCGTCACCAGGGCGGCCTGTGGGTCCTGCGCGATCTCGGTTCCACCAACGGCACGACGGTGAACGGACGGCGTGTCGTCGGCGCGGCCGTCGTACGCGAGGGGGATCAGGTGGGCTTCGGCCGGATCACGTTCCGGTTGTCGGCCGGCTGACCGGAAACAGAGCCACGCCCCGGCCCTGGCCTGGGCATGACCGCGCGCCGGTCGTGGAAGCGTGGCCGAAATGCCTTTGCCGTTCACGGTGTTGACGTACCCCTGAAGTCGTGACTGACTGTGTGTACGCCATCTACACCTGGTGAACCGACGGCACCGCATGGGGGAGGTGTGCCCTGCCGCCCCTCCCGCGCTATCCGACCGTCGACGAACTGGGCGCCCGGGCCACCGCCCTCGTCGCCCGCCACCCCCGTGACGCCCGGTTGCGCCGGGTCGGCACCTCCCGCGCGGGCACCCCCCTGTGGCTGCTCTCCGTCGGCCACGGCAGCCGCCAGGCCCTGGTCGTCGCAGGCCCCCACGCCAACGAACCGGTGGGCGGCGCCACCGTGCTGCGCCTGGCCGAGCGGACCCTGGCCGACCCGCGGCTCACCGAGGGCGCCGACGCCACCTGGAACCTGCTGCTGTGCCTCGACCCGGACGGCTCGCGCCGCAACGAGGGCTGGCTGTCCGGCCCCTACACGCTCGGCCGGTACGTCCGGCACTTCTTCCGGCCCGGCTTCTTCGAGCAGCCCGAGTGGCTGCCCGACGGCGCGGCCGGCGCCACCCTGCCGGAGACCCGGGCCCTGCTCGGCCTCCAGGACGAACTGCGCCCGTTCCTCCAGTGCTCCCTGCACGGCGTGGACATCGGCGGCGGCTTCGTCGAGATCACCCACGACCTCCCGGGCTTCGACCGGCGTCTCGCCCACATCGCCGCCCGGCTCGGCGTCCCCCGCGAACTGGGCGCCTACGACGCCCTGTACTGGCCCGGCCTCGGACCCGCCGTCTACCGCATCCCGCCGCCGCGCCGGGCCGACCTGGCCGCGGCCATCACGGAGGCCGCCGTCGAGTCCACGTGGTTCCACCCCTACCGGCACGGCACCGTCACCGCGGTCGTCGAGGCGCCCATGTGGGGCGTGACGGCCGTGGCGGACGACTCCCCGCCCGCGGACCGGGACGCCGTGCTGCGGGCCGTCAGCCGCACCCTGCGCCACGACACGGGCCTCCTGCGGCATCTGCTGACCCGGATCGGACCGCATCTCGCCGACGTGCCCGACGCGGCCCGCCTCCTCGCCCCGGTCGACGACTACCTCCTGGTCTGCCCCGGCCTCGCCGACGCCTGGGACCCTGACACCGGCGACAGCCCGGCCCACCCCCTCCCCGCGCTGAGCACCGCCCACCTCGTCGCCCTGCGCATCTCCGGGCGGCGGCTCGCCCTGCGCACGGCGGGACTGCTGCACCAGCTCGTACGGGCCGCCGGAAGCGACCCGGCCGGGGCGCTGCCGGAGCTGGACCGGCTGATCGACGCGTGGTGCGCCGACTACCGCGACGGCTGCCGGGCGCGCTGGATCCCGGTGGCCCGCCAGGCCGAGTACCAGACCCGCGTGGTGCTCGCCGCGTTCGAGCTGGCCGGACGGCACGCGCCCGCGCGCTCCGGCTCGGGCGAGACCGTGCCGGTGCAGCGGGACTGAGAACGCGGAACGGCCGGGGCGCCCCGCGGTGTCCGGAGCACCCCGCCGCGTGGCCCCCGCGACGCTACGAAGCCCTCTCGCGGGCGTGCAGCGCCGCCGCGACCACCGTGCGGGACTGGTGCTCCACCTGGTGCTCCAGGGGCACCCAGCGGGCGCGGAAACGTTCCGCGAACGCGTCGCTCCAGGTCGAGACGAGCCCCTCCAACTGCTTCGCCGCCTCGTCGTCGGTCCCGCGCAGCACCCGCAGCAGCATGGCCGCCGCCCGCAGCGGCACGCGGCGCGCGAAGGCGTCCACGCTGCCGACGTACGCGCGGGTGAGATCGGCGGGCGGAGTGTGCACCAGGTCCGCGGCCAGACCCGGCACCAGCTCCAGCCCCCACCGGGCGGCCCGCAGCAACGGCCCGTCCAGGTCCGCCAGCCGGGGCAGCGCCCCGTCCAGCACCCGCGTCACCTCCCGCGCGTCGCTCTGCAGCCGGCGCGCCAGCCGCCCGATCGCCGCCGCCGGAGCAGGATGCGGAGCCGGGTCGTCGACCAGGTCGCTCGCCCACATCGGCACCTCGACCACCGCGGTCAGCCCGCCGTACCGATGGGCGTGGTACCAGGTGCTGTGCCGCGCGTCGTCCGGCAGGCTCGGGTACGCCGGCCCGATCTCCGGCGCGGGCATGACGTGCACGCCCGGCCCGGACGCGGGCCAGCCCGCGGCGTCCGACGCGCCGGTCTCCACCGGGATGTGCAGCTCGGCCGCCGATTTCGCGAACGGCTCGGCGAGCCCCGGCACGTCCTTCGTCAACTGCACCCAGCTGCCGCCCAGGTCCGTGCCGTGCAGCGTCACCTGGAGGTAGGGGCGCAGCTCGTCGATGACGCCCGTCAGGACCCGGGTCTCGGGCGGCAGCCGGTCCGGCGGCAGCAGCGACGGCGCCCACTCGGGCTGCTCCGGGCCCGCGGGGCGGAAGAAGCCGAGGTGGTAGTCGAAGAGGCTGCGCGGCGCCGGCGTCACATGCAGGCTCGCCCCGTCGGGGTCCGCGCACAACAGGAAGTGCCACGCGATGCCGTCGCGCAGCTCCCGCTGCTCCAGGACCCGCCGGGCGAGCGCGAGCAGGGTGCAGGAGCCGGTCGGCTCGTTGGCATGGGCGCCGGCCACCACCAGTACCGCGCGAGGGGCGCGGCCCACGGACAGCAGGTGCAGAGGTCTGCCGGCGCGTGAGGCACCCACCTGCCGCAGGGTGCACACTCCGGGGCGCTGAGCGGTCAACGCCCGGGCAGCAGAGACCTGTTCGGTCACCGTCGGGTAGCGCAGCTCCGGCAGGACACTCACCCCCGTCACATCCGCCCGAGTTCGCCATCGCAGTACCCCACGGCCATGGTGCGGTGTCAAGGGCCCGACCGGGGAGGCTCCCGGAGGCGCCCGGAAGCACTGGCCGCAGGCTCCCGCTGGTTCGGCCTCCACCCCGCCGGGGTCAGGAGCGCCTGCGCATACGCGTCATGCGCCTGGCCCCCCCGGTGGTCGCGGGCCACGATGTCGTCGCGGGTGGCCACCAGGGCGGGCCGGTCGACCGCGTCCAGGTGGCCTTCACACCCCGGCGTTCGCGGGCCTCGGCGATTGTGTCGACGCGTTCGGCCGCGTGCGGCATCGCGGTCGTGTCCCCCGTCGTGGTGTAGCCGATCACGGTCCGTCGCCTCCGCTTCGGAGCCGTCCGGTACGTGCCGCTGCGGTCCGTCGTGCGATCACCGCTGGTCCCGGCTCGGCGAGCCCCAACAGGGCCGCCGACGAGGGCGATTCGGACCGCGACCTGCGGATTCCGCCAGCTTGATCGGCTACACCACTCGGCGGGACGCCATCGGCATCGCCTTGCCGGGGGTGCGGCCGCGGGTGCGGGCATGTCCCGCCGACCTTGTCCCGCTCGACGAGCACGGCCGCGAGGCCGAGGACCGCCGACCGGCGCGGCGGAGAGGTTCGTGGACCCGCCGCGGACCGCCTGGCCGCGCCCGCGGGCCCTTGCACGGCCGACGCGATCCTCGCCGCATCGGCCGTCCTCGGACCGGCCGCCCGACCGCCGAGGGCGAGGAGCCGCCAACGAGGACGGCCCCGCCGTCCCCTGAACTCAGTCACCCAGCCTTTCCAGCAGCGCCACCGGCACCCCCGCGAACAGTTCCTCCACGCGCGCGTGCCCCGTGAACTCCCGCCCGGGCTCCAGCACGTCCGCCCAGCGGCCCGGCGGCAGCGGCAGCCGTGTGTCCCGCCAGCCGCCCGCCTCCGCGAGCCGCAGGGACAGGCGTGTCACGGCCGTCAGCACCTCTCCGGAGCGGACGAAGGCCAGGCAGTGGGCCGCCGCCGGTCCCTCGGCCGGCAGTGCCGTGTACGTCGCCGTGTCGCCGAAGGCGCCGGGCCGCTGGGCCCGCAGTCCCAGCGCCGCCCGCGTCACCGCCGCCTTCCGCCCGGACGCGCCGCCGGACTCCTCGGGCGGGAAGCCCACCGCCCGCCGGTTGTCCGGGTCGACCAGCGCCCGGTACTCGGCCTCCGTGCCCTGGTAGACATCCGGGACGCCGGGCATCGTCAGCTGCACCAGGGCCGTGCCCAGCACGTTGGACCGGATGTGCGGCGCCAGTGACTCCCGGAAGGCGGCGACCCGCTCACCCGGCGCCCCGCACGGCCCGGCCGCCACGAACCGCTCCACCGCCTCCTCGTACGGCGGCTGCCGCTCGGTCCAGCTCGTGTACAGGCCGGCCTCCCGCACATGCTTCAGCAGCGCCCCCCGAACCCGTTCCAGAGCCCCCGACGCCGGGCCCAGCCCGAACACCGTCTGCCAGGCCGCCCACGCCAGTTGCGCGTCGGGCGCACCCTCCCCGGCCCGGGTCACCTCCGCGAGCACGTCCGCCCAGCGCTCCGGGCACTCGGTGAGCACGTGCAGCGCCGCCCGGACGTCGGCACTGCGCTTGGTGTCGTGCGTCGAGGCCACGGTGCCGGACACCGGCCAGTCGCGCTGCAGACGGGCGCAGTACGCGTGGAACTCCTCCGGCGACAGCGCGGGAGCGCCCGGATTCCCGCCCACCTCGGTCGCCGACAGCAGCGGCACGTACCGGTAGAACGCCGTGTCCTCCACCGACTTGGCCCGCAGCGCCGACGAGGTCTGCGCGAACCGCGTCCGGAACTCCAGCTGCGCGGGCCCGTCGCCGTACCGCCCCAGCACGAGGTCCCGGACGACGTCCACGGCACCGGCCTCCTCGGGCACCGCGAAGGCCTGCCGGGCCTCGGCCGCCGCCGCCTCGGTGACCACGGTCGCCGCGTCGACGGACTCGTAGGACCGGTAGACCTCCATCCGTACGAGGAGCTCCTGGAGTGCCGTGCGCAGCGCCCAGGGCGCGCGGTCGCGCAGGGCCGGTTCCGGTGAGGTCGCGCAGAGCCGGGTCGCCACCCGGGTCAGCCGGTCGGTCTCGGTGGCCAGCTCGTGCGTGAGGACCTTGTACGCCGCCCTCCGCACCGTCGCCTCCCACGTCCCGCCCCGGTCCGTCTGCGGGGCCGCGAAGCGCCGGTACCGCCCCAGGAGGTCCCCGAACCCGGCCGGGTCCGTGAAGACCCCGTCCACGTGCCGCAGGGCGTCGTAGCCGGTGGTCCCGGCGACGGGCCAGGAGGCCGGCAGGTGCTCGCCGTCGGCCAGGATCTTCTCCACGACCGTCCAGCGGCCCCCCGTCGCCTCGTGCAGCCGCGTGAGGTAGCCGTCGGGGTCGGCGAGCCCGTCGGGGTGGTCGACGCGCAGCCCGTCGATCACACCGTCGTGGAGCAGCCGGAGGATCGTGCCGTGGGTGGCCTCGAACACCTCGGGGTCCTCCACCCGGACCCCGATGAGCTCCGAGATGCTGAAGAAACGCCGGTAGTTGAGTTCGGTGCGGGCCAGCCGCCACCACACCGGGCGGTACCACTGGGCGTCCAGCAACTGCGGCAGCGGCAGGTCCTCGGTGCCCTCGCGCAGCGGCAGGACGTGGTCGTGGTAGCGCAGGACGTCACCGTCGACGCGCAGCTCGTCGAGCACCTCGCCCAGCGGCCCGCCGAGGACCGGCAGCAGCACCTGGCCGTCCTGTGCCTCCCAGTCGATGTCGAACCAGCGCGCGTACGGCGACTTCGGGCCCTCGCGCAGCACCGCCCACAGGGCGCGGTTGTGACGCGGGGACATGGCCATGTGGTTGGGGACGATGTCCACCACCAGGCCGAGCCCGTGCTCGCGTGCGGTGCGCGCCAGCGCCCGCAGCCCCTCCTCGCCGCCCAGCTCCTCACGCACGCGCGCGTGGTCGACGACGTCGTAGCCGTGCGTCGAGCCCGGCACCGCCTCCAGGACGGGGGACAGGTGCAGGTGCGAGACGCCGAGCGAGGCCAGGTACGGCACCGCGGCCGCGGCTGCTCCGAACGGGAAGTCGGGCTGCAGCTGCAGCCGGTACGTGGCCGTGGGCACCAAGGGGTCAGGTCGCTCAGGTGTCATGGAAACGTACGTACCCGCCACGCCGCCGTTCGTGTCATCGCTCGCGCCAGGTGCGCCGCGCGTCGCCCGGACGAGTGGCTCTTTCCGGACGACGCGGCGGCGGCACGGCCCCGGGGGGCCGCCGGGCGGTCACACGGGCCGCTGGAGCACCGTCATGCTCCGGTCCGTCAGGGTCAGCCGGTCCCCGGCCTGCACCTTCGGGCCGGTGCCGGAGGGGAGCCCGCTCGCGCGGGCCGTGTCGACCACGACCTCCCACTGCCGCCCGTGATTGACCGGAACCACGAACTCCAACGGCTTCGGCGAGGCGTTGAACATCAGCAGGAAGGAGTCGTCGGTGATGCGCTCCCCGCGCGCGCCCGGCTCGGAGATCGCGTTGCCGTTGAGGAACACCGTCAGCGCCGAGGCCTGCGCCGAGTCCCAGTCGCGCTGGGTCATCTCCCGGCCGTCGGGAGTGAACCAGGCGATGTCGGACAGGTCGTCGTGCGTGCCCTCCACGGGCCGTCCGTGGAAGAAGCGCCTGCGGCGGAAGACCGGGTGGTCCCGGCGCAGCCACACCATCGCCCGCGTGAAGGCCAGCAGCTCCCGGCTCAGCCCGCCCTCGGCGTCCTCCCCCTCTTCCGGCCACTCGACCCAGGACAGCTCGTTGTCCTGGCAGTAGGCGTTGTTGTTGCCGTGCTGGGTGCGGGCGAACTCGTCGCCGTGGCTGATCATGGGCACGCCCTGGGACAGCATCAGCGTCGCGATGAAGTTGCGCATCTGCCGGGCGCGCAGCCGCAGCACGTCCGGATCGTCGGTCTCGCCCTCGACTCCGCAGTTCCAGGACCGGTTGTGGCTCTCGCCGTCCCGGTTGCCCTCGCCGTTGGCGTCGTTGTGCTTGTCGTTGTAGGCCACCAGGTCGTGCAGCGGGAAGCCGTCGTGGCAGGTCACGAAGTTGATCGAGGCCAGTGGGCGGCGCCCGTCGTCCTGGTACAGGTCGGACGAGCCGGTCAGCCGGGAGGCGAACTCGGCGAGCGTGCGCTGCTCGCCCCGCCACAGGTCGCGCACGGTGTCCCGGTACTTGCCGTTCCACTCGGTCCACAGCGGCGGGAAGTTCCCCACCTGGTAGCCGCCCTCGCCCACGTCCCACGGTTCGGCGATCAGCTTCACCTGGGAGACCACCGGGTCCTGCTGCACCAGGTCGAAGAACGACGACAGCCGGTCCACCTCGTGGAACTGCCGGGCCAGCGTCGCCGCCAGGTCGAAGCGGAACCCGTCCACGTGCATGTCCGTGACCCAGTACCGCAGCGAGTCCATGATCAGCTGGAGCACGTGCGGGGACCGCATGAGCAGGGAGTTCCCCGTCCCGGTCGTGTCCATGTAGTAGCGCGGGTCCTCCGTCAGCCGGTAGTAGCGCGAGTTGTCCAGGCCCTTGAAGGACAGGGTCGGGCCCAGGTGGTTGCCCTCGGCGGTGTGGTTGTAGACCACGTCGAGGATCACCTCGATCCCGGCCTCGTGCAGCGCCTTGACCGCCGACTTGAACTCCAGCACCTGCTGTCCCCGGTCGCCCCAGGACGCGTAGGCGTTGTGCGGCGCGAAGAAGCCGATGGTGTTGTAGCCCCAGTAGTTGTTCAGGCCCATGTCGACCAGCCGGTGGTCGTTCACGAACTGGTGGACGGGCATCAGCTCCAGGGCGGTGACCCCGAGCTCGGTGAGGTGCTCGATGATCGCCGGGTGCGCGAGGGCCGCGTAGGTGCCGCGCAGCTCCTCCGGGAGGCCGGGGTGGCGCATGGTGAGGCCCTTGACGTGGGCCTCGTAGATCACCGTGTGGTGGTACTCGGTGCGCGGACGCCGGTCGTCGCCCCAGTCGAAGTAGGGGTTGACCACGACCGACGTCATCGTGTGCGGCGCCGAGTCGAGATCGTTGCGCCGGTCGGGATCGTCGAAGTGGTAGCCGTAGACCTCCTCGCCCCATTGGATCGAACCGCTGATCGCACGCGCGTACGGGTCGAGCAGCAGTTTCGCGGAGTTGCAGCGCAGTCCGCGCTCCGGGGCGTACGGGCCGTGCACCCGGAACCCGTACCGCTGTCCCGGCATGATGCCCGGCACATACGCGTGCCGCACGAACGCGTCGCTCTCCCGGAGCTCGATCGCCGTCTCCGAGCCGTCGTCGTGCAGCAGACACAGCTCTACTCGGTCCGCGGCCTCCGTGAAGACCGCGAAATTGGTACCGGCGCCGTCGTACGTGGCACCGAGTGGATACGCCTCGCCAGGCCAGACCTGCATGAATACGACTCTTTCAGGTGTGCGGCGCCGGTGGGGACGCCTAGGTCCCGAGTCTCCCCGAAAGTGAGGGAACCTCCTATGACTTATCTCCCTCTTACCGAGTGACCAGTGCATACGCGGTATGCCAAACCATTGGGGCAATCACATACTCCCGGGGCTTGGGGGAGTAGGGGGAAGACGTGCGCAAGATAGTGCACCGCCACCTGGGCAAGGTGGTGGCGGGTACGGCCATCGCGGTGGCCGGGACCGCCGTGATGATCGGGATCACCCTGCCGGGCACGGCGGGGGCGGACGACACGGGGACCCGTGCGGGGCAGTCCGTCCCGCGGGAGACCGGCGATCCGGCGGGCGGCGGCCCGGCGGACGGCGGCCCGGCGGGCGGGGGCCGGGCCGTGGCGCCGGGGGTCGTGGAGGAGGCGCCGGCCGAGGGTCAGCGGGGCGAGGGCCGTGATCCGCTGACCGACGACGAGCTGAAGCGGGTCGAGAAGATCGCTCTCAGCCGGCAACTGTTCCAGAGCAGTGAGAGCGTCGACGGCGATCGCGGCCCGCAGCGCCTCGGCGTCGACCTCGCCGAACCCGAGGCCGACGAGGTGGGCAAGCCGGACGCGCCCCGGCGTGCCGACGTGACGTTCTACGACTACCGGGACGACACCCTCGTCACCCGGACCGTCGACCTCGGCACCGGCAAGGTGGTGAGCACCGGCACCCAGCACGGTGTCCAGCCGCCGTTCAGCCGCGCCGAGAAGGCCGAGGCGGCCGCACTCCTGATCGCCGACCCGCTGGGCGCGGACCTCAAGGCCGACTACAAGGACGCCACCGGCAAGGCGCTCACCTCCCCGGACCAGCTCCAGCTCAGCGGCGCCGTCTACCGGGCCGCGCCGGGCGCCCAGCCCGCCGCGCTCGACCGGTGCGGGGAGCACCGCTGTGTCCGGCTGTTCCCGAAGATCAAGAACGGGCCGTGGGTCGACGCCAGGTCGCTGGTGATCGACCTGAGCGCCCGCAAGGTCGCCCGGCTCGGCTGACGCACCCTCTTCGCTCACCCGTCCACCTCGCTCCTCCTCGTCAGGGAGTCATCTCGTCATGCGTGTGAACAGCAACACCAAGGTCCGCACCCGGGCGGCCGTGGGCCTGACCGTGGCCGTGCTGGCCGTCGGCGCCACGGCCGGCGCCGGACCGGCCACCGCCCAGCCGAAGGCCGCCCCCGCGGCGGCACCGGCCGCCGACTGCAGCGCCGCCTACCGCATCGAGCAGAAGCTGTCCTCCGGCACGACCTGGCGGATGTGCTGGCGCTACGACGGCAAGGCCGGCCTCGTCCTGGAGAAGATCTCGTACCAGCCCAAGGGCGAGCCCAAACCGATCAGAGTCCTCAACAGCGCCCGCCTGGGCCAGATCCACGTCCCCTACGACGACGGCTCGGTCGAGTACGACGACCTCACCGGCTTCGGCTTCGCCCAGGGCCTGATGAACCTGGCACCGGGCGAGTGCCCCGGCGGGGCCATCAAGACCGTCAAGGTCCCCGACTCCTGGACCGACGACCCGAACGTCAAGGGCCTGTGCACCACCACCCGCTCCCGCGGCCACGCCTACCGCATGCAGGGCGACACCGCGAACAAGGTCTACCAGGCCCAGGGCAAGGACCTCCTCGTCTACACGGTGAACCAGGTCGGCTGGTACGAGTACATGACCGAGTGGCGCTTCCAGGACGACGGCACGATCACCATGAACGTCGGTGCCACCGGCAGCCTGTCCTGGGACGACTACGACGCCGGTGACGGCCGCGGCTGGCCCATCGGCAAGGGCGCGAGAGCCAAGGCCACCAGCCACAGCCACAACGTCTTCTGGCGGCTCGACTTCGCCCTGGACGGCTCCACCAAGAACCGCGTCGAGCAGTACGACTCCGCCGTCGCCGCGCCGACCCGGGGGCAGCGCGCCCCCACCACCAAGACGACCCGCACCAAGGTGACCAAGGAACTGGCCGGAGACAGCAAGAACTACCGCTGGTGGCGCATGGTCAGCGCGACCGGCAAGAACAAGGACGGACACGCGCGCTCCTACGAGATCGTCCCCGGGGCCACGACCAAGTACCCGGGCCGCGGCTACACCAAGCGCGACCTGTACATCACGCAGTACAACAAGTGCGAACTGTTCGCGAGCCACAACCCCGGCAACTGCGGGGCCGGAGCCGGAAAGTCCGTCGACAAGTGGGTGAACGGACAGACCCTGACCCACCCGGTCGTCTGGATGAACATCGGCTTCCACCACATAGCCCGGGACGAGGACCAGCAGCCCATGCCCGTCCACTGGCAGGGCTTCTCCATCGCCCCGCGCGACGTCACCGCCATGAATCCGCTCACTCCGGCCGAGCTCGCCTGGCAGAACGGCCAATGGCGGCCGCGCGGTTGAGAACCACCCTGCCCATCCGGCTGCACCGCCGACCGCTCCCGGAGTACCCTTCCTTGATCGTTGACAAGGGCGGTGCCCGGGGGAGCGGAAGGCGGTGCGCGGGTGGGCTCGGGAGGGCTGGAGCTGCCCCCTGGTGACGAGGGTCACGAGGGGCACTCCGCAGATGTCCCGACCGGTGCCGTGTCCCTGGCGCGGCCGATGGACGCGACGGGCTCGATCGGTCCGGAACTGGACTGGGACGCCGACGCCTGGCGCGAGGTGCGCACCCGCGCCCAGCGGGCCGGCCGGGCCTACATCTGGCTGAACCTCGTCGAACAGCGGCTGCGCGCGGTGGTCGCCGCCGTCCTGCGGCCGGTCTACGAACCGGTGCACGGCGAGGACTGGGTGGTGGCCGCCGCCGGACCGGCCGGCCAGGAGTGGGTGCAGCGCGCGGTGGCCGTGCGCGAGGTCAGCCGCCGCAAGGGCTATCTGCTCGACCCGGCCGACGACAACGTGCTGTCCTTCCTCACCCTGCCGCAGCTGCGCGAGCTGATGGTGCAGCACTGGCCCTGCTTCGAGCCGTACTTCGACGACCGCAGGGACGTCGAGCTCGCCCTGGACGAGCTGGAGGTCACCCGCAACGTCGTCTCCCGCAACCGGGCCCTGTCCGAGGCCGTGCTGAGCCAGGCGGAGCGGGCCTCTGCCCGGCTGCTGGAGATGCTCGTCGCCGGCGGGGACGTGCCGTCCGCGCGCCGGCTGCCCATCGACGCGGTCGAGGACCTGGTCGGCGACCGGTACGCCGACGTGGTCGCCGTGCACGCGGACCGGGTGCGGCTGATGCGGCAGTTCCCGGCCGAGGACATCTTCGGCGCCGCCCGCCGTCTCGACGCCATCGGCATCGGCCTCAACCTGCTCGTGCAGAACTTCTCCGGCCGGCGCCTGGTGCGGCTGGCCGAGTCCGGCTGCCGGGTCAGGCTGCTGTTCCTCAACCCGGCCTCCAGCGCGGTGAAGCGGCGCGAGCGCGAACTCGGCATCAAACGCGGCGAGCTCAGCCGGGCCGTCGAGATGAACATCCTGCACATGCGCCGGGTGCGCGCCCGGCTGCGCGACCCGGGCGCCTTCGAGATCCAGGTCTTCGACGAGACGCCCCGCTTCACCGCGTACCTGGTCGACGGCGACGGCGCGGACGGCATCGCGGTCGTGCAGAACTACCTGCGCCGGACGCGGGGCATGGAGGCACCGGTTTTCGTCCTGCGCAACAGCGGCAAGGTGGTCAAGTCGGGCGAGATCGACGAAAGCGGCCTCTTCCCCACCTATCGCGAGGAGTTCGAGGTGATGTGGGCGGATTCGCGGCCGGTGTCGTGAAGTGTGCCCGCCTTGCGCGGTGGTGCCCGGTCCGTCGGCGGGCGTGAGCGGAACGCGGCCCTCTGATTGTCAGTGGTGCGTGCGAAGGTGGAGGCCACTGGGGGAACGCACCACAAGAAGGGGGACCGCCCATGAGCTGGCACCGGGAGCTGCTGGTCGGCTTCGACCTGGAGACGACGGGCACGGATCCGCGCGAGGCGCGCATCGTCACGGGGGCCGTGATCGAGGTCAGGGGCGGAGAGCCGATGGGACGCCGGGAGTGGCTCGCGGACCCGGGAGTTCCGATCCCCGAGGACGCGGTGGCGGTGCACGGCATCAGCAGCGAACGCGCGGCTTCCGAGGGCAGACCGGCCGACCAGGTGGCGGACGCCCTGGCCGACGTCCTCACCTCCTACTGGAAGACGGGCGTGCCGGTCGTCGCCTACAACGCGACCTTCGACCTCACCCTGCTCTCCGCGGAGTTGCGGCGCCACGGCCTGCCGTCCCTGCGCGACCGCCTGGGCGGGGTGGACCCGGCCCCGGTCATCGACCCGTACACCATCGACCGCTGGGTCGACCGCTACCGCCGCGGCAAACGCAACCTCGAAGCCGTCTGCGCCGAATACGGAGTCGTCCTCGACGCCGCCCACGACGCCACGGCCGACGCTCTGGCGGCCGCCCGCCTGGCCGGCGCGATAGCCGACCGCCACCCCAAGATCGCCACCCTCGGCCCGGCGGCCCTGCACCATCGCCAGATCGAGTGGTACGCGCGGTGGGCGGCGGACTTCCAGACCTTCCTGCGTGGCAAGGGCGACGCGACGGCCCTGGTCGACGGGGCATGGCCTGTGCGGGAATTGGCGGACGAACCGGTCTGACAGAGCTCGCCGGCCGTCAGAACGGATACCACCGCACCGTCTCGTCCCCCTCCCGCAAGGACCTCACTCGCCGCTCGAACTCGGCCAGCGCCTTCGGGTTGCTCGGCGCGTGCTGGGCGACCCACGCACAACTGGCCGTCTCCCGGGCCCCGCGCAGCACACCGCAGCCCTCCCACACGCGTACGTCCCAGCCGTAGGTGTCGGCGAACGACGCGTACGCCCCGTCCGACACCCCGTACCGGTCGTGGGACAGCACCATCACCACCAGGTCGTGCTCCCGCAGATCCGCGGACACCGTCTCCAGGTCCACCAGTACGGGCCCGTCAGGGCCGACATGCACATTGCGCGGCAGCGCGTCCCCGTGGATCGGCCCCGGCGGCAGATGCGGGGTGAGCGCGGCCGCCCGCGCGGCGAACCCGTCCCGCCGCTCGCGCAGATACGCCGCGTCCGCGGGGTCGATCGCGTCCCCCGCGAGCCGCAGCCAGCGCTCCACACCGCCCAGCAGATCACGGCCCGGCAGCTCGAACGGAGGCAGCGCGGTGGCGTGCACGACCCGAAGGAGTTCGGCCAGATCCCGCGGCTCGGCGGGCCGCACGGCATCCGGAAGCCGGTGCCACAGCGTCACCGGATGCCCGTCCACCAGCAGCGCCTCGGGCTCGGCCGCCCGCACCGCCGGCACACCCGCCCCGGCGAGCCACACCGCGATGTCGAGTTCACGGCGCGCCCGGCCCAGGAGTTCGGAGTCCCGGCCCACCTTGACGACCAGGTCACCGGCGGCGAACACCGCGTTCTCGCCCAGGGCCAGCAGCCGTGCCTCCCGGGCCGCACCGGGCAGCACCCCTGCCGCCGCCAGTACGTCCCGCGCCCGAGTCTCGTCCATCGTCCGCCTCCGCCGTCCACGCTTCGGCCGTCGGGTCCCGGCCGTTCACCGGTCAGTGTCGCATCGGCGCAGGCCGGGCGGCGGCCGGCTGCTCCTGGGGCGGCACCCGCGACGGTGTGCTGCGGAGGCGACTTGAGGAGGACGGCACCCGGCGCCGACGCGCTACCGGTGCTGCGGCGCATTCGTCACGCACGCCGGCGCCGGCGGCAGCCAGGAGGGCCTGGTCACCGCCACACCGATGATCGCCGTCCCCCAGGCGGCGGACCAGTTCGCCAACGCGGAGATGCTCCAGGGTCTCGGCGTGGCCCGGTACCTCCCCGCGGAGGAGGCGACCGGCGAGACCCTGCGCGAGGCGGCCCTCGCCCTGGCCGGTGATCCCGAGGTGGCCCGCCGGCTCCAGGAACTCCAGGCGCAGACGGCCCGGGAGGGCGGCACCGGGCGCGCGGCCGACCTCATCGAGGGCGCACTGGACGCCTCATGGCAGGCCAGGCATCGACGTCCGGTGACGTGCTCCGTCGTCTCGTAGGCGAAGGCGGTGTCCTCGATCAGGGCCCGGGTTCTCGGCGTACTCGGGTTCAAGCTCAGGAGTCCGCCGGTGGTGACCGTCCCCGCGGGACCGGAGCCGGTTCGGGGATCCTGAACAGCTGCTCGGCGGCGGATGCGGAAGGGCCCGCCGGTTCCCCCGGAGACCGACGGGCCCTGCGTGCGGCGGTTTCGGTCAGACCTTGACGGGCTCGCCCTCGTCGTCCCGCGCCGCCGGTCGGGCGATCGCCTGCGGTGCCTCGTCGTGCGTGAGGTCCGGCAGCCGGTGCAGCCACTTCGGCAGGTACCAGTTGCGCTCGCCGAGCAGCGCCATCACCGCCGGCAGCAGCACGCCCCGGATGATCGTCGCGTCGATGAGCACCGCGGCGGCGAGGCCGACGCCCATCTGCTTCATGGACTGCATGGACAGCGTCCCGAAGATCGCGAACACGGCGACCATGATGACCGCGGCACTGGTGACCACTCCGGCCGTGGTGACCACACCGTGCCGGATCGCGTCCGTCGTCGGCAGGCCCCGAAACCGCGCCTCACGGATGCGGGAGACCACGAACACGTGGTAGTCCATCGACAGCCCGAACAGGATCACGAAGAGGAACAGCGGCAGCCAGGTGATGATGGCGCCGACACCCTCCGCGCCCACCAGGGACGCGCCCCAGCCGTGCTGGAAGACGGCGACGAGGATGCCGTACGCGGCGCCCACCGACAGCAGGTTCAGCACGATCGACGTGATGGCGATGGTCAGCGAGCGGAACGACAGCAGCATCAGCGCGAAGGCGAAGAGCACCACGAACGCGAACACCGGGACGACGGCGCCCGCCAGCTGGTCGTTGAAGTCCTTGGAACCGGCCACCTGCCCGGTGATGGGCGCCTCGACCCCGTCCACCTTGCCGAGCGTGGCCGGACGCACCTCGTCGCGCAGCTTGTCCAGGCTCACGCCCGCCTGGTCCTGGTCCGAGCCGCCGACCAGCGGGACGTAGACGAACGCGACGTTCTGCGCGTCGTGCAGCTTGATCTCCACCGGGCCGCGCGAGGCGCCCGAACTGATCGCCCGTTCGCGGAAGTCGGCGAGTGCGGACTTCACCTCGGGCGCGTTGATGTCGTCCGCCTTGACGATCACCTCGGCCGGTTCGGAGCCGCCCGGAAAGGCGTCGTTGAGCCGGTCGTACGTCTGCACGATGGGCAGCGAGTCGCCGAACTCCTGGTCCAGGGTGAACTGTTGCGTCTTCATGCCGAGCGCGGGAGCCGTGATGGCCAGCAGCGTACCGGCCGCCACGACGACGGCGATCACCGGCTTGGCGAGGACGCGCCGCAGTACGGCCGTCCAGAACCGGCTGTCCTGGCTGTCGCGGCCCCGCTTGCGCCGCCGCAGGAACGGGATGCGGCCCTTCTCGACGCGCTCGCCCAGCAGCGACAGCAGCGCGGGCAGCACCGTCACGGAGCCCACCATCGCCACGGCCACCACCATCAGCGAGGCCAGACCCATCGCCTCGAACTCGGCCAGCCCGGTGAACAGCATGCCCGCCATCGCCACGCACACCGTGACACCCGAGACGACGATCGCCCGGCCACTGGTCGCGGCGGCGATCCTGAGGGCCGTCTGCGCGTCCCGGCCGGCCTCGCGTTCCTCGCGTTCGCGGCGCAGGTAGAACAGGCAGTAGTCGACGCCGACCGCCAGACCGACCAGCAGCATCACGGAGTTGGCCGTGTCACTCATCGGCATGACGTGGCTCACGACGCCCATCAGACCCATCGTCGCCATGATCGCGGTGACCGCGAGCGCCACCGGCAGCAGCGCCGCGACCAGTGCTCCGAACGCGATGAGCAGAATGCCGAGGGCCACCGGCACCGCGGAGTACTCGGCCTTCTTGAAGTCGTCGCCGAACGCGTCGTCGAACGTCTTCATGATGCTGGCGCCGCCGATCTCCTCGATCCGCAGCGCCGCGTGGTCCTGCTGGACGCCCTCGACGGCCTTCAGCACCGGCTCGATCCGCTCGCCCGCGGTGTCCGGCTCGCCCCGCACGTCGAACTGCACGAGCGCGCTGCGGCCGTCCTCCGAGATCGTCTTCGTGTCGTACGGCGAGGTCACGTCGGTGACCCGGCCCGTCCCCTCGACCGCTCGCACGACAGCGCCGACGGCGTCCCGGAACTCGGCGTCCGTCGCCTTCAGGCCGCTGCCCTTCGCCTGGATCAGGACCGTCTCACTGGCGGGCTCGTCGATCCCGGCGTCCTCGATGATCCGCGCGGCGGTGTGCGTCTCGCCCTTCAACTGGTCGCTGTCCTTGACGTCGACCCGGCCCGCCACCGAACCGAGCCCCATCGCCAGGACGACGAACAGCACCCAGATGCCGACGGCGGCCCATCGGTGCCGGGCGCTCCAGCCACCGGCCCGGGCGGCGAGCCCCCGCACCCGTATGTCTCCGTTCCCCATGACGGGCCTGCCCCCTCGTGATGCGGTGGCGACCCCCTGCCGCCCCCTTCCGTTCCGAAGGTATGGGCCGGATCAAGCCGTCTCGTCGTGCTGCCCGGTGAAAGGGCGGGGCCGCACCTCATCCCCACGGAGCGAGCCCCCTCCCCACTGGGGAGGACCCCCACGGACGGTGGTCCCTTACACCTATCGGGAGACATACCGGGCTCCCCGGGTGTGTGGATCCTGAGCAGACGGTTGTGCCCCGCGAAGACCGGTGAGTACTTTACGGGGCCGGGCAGCCGCCCGCCGCGGCCGTCGTGCCCACCCCCACGGGGCACGACGGCCGCTCTATCGTGAGCGGATGACGACGACATACGCGGCTCTGCTGCGCGGAATCAACGTGGGCGGCAGCAGGAAGGTCCCCATGGCCGACCTGCGCACGCTCCTGGTCGGCCTCGGCCTCGACGACGTCCGTACATACCTGCAGAGCGGCCAGGCCGTGTTCTCCTCCGGCCACGGGGACGAGGAATCACTGGCCGCGGAGATCGCGCGGGCCGTCGAGAAGCACTTCGGCTTCGCCGTCGACCTGATCGTGCGCGACCACGCCTATCTGCGGGCGATCGCCGACGCCTGCCCGTTCCCGGCCGCGGACCTGGAAGCCAAGCAGCTCCACGTCACCTACTTCTCCGCGCCCGTCACCCCCGACCGCTTCGCGGAGATCGACCGAGAAGCCTGTCTCCCCGAGGAGTTCCGCCTCGCGGACCGGGCCCTGTACCTGTACGCCCCGAACGGCCTGGGCCGCTCCAAGCTGGCCGAACAGCTGTCGAAACCGCGCATCAACAAGGGCGTGATCGCCACGACCCGCAACTGGAACACCGTCGTCAAGCTGGTGGAGATGACAGGTGCCTGAGCACAACCCGGCCGTCGAGTCGGCGATGGAGGGCGAACTGGCCCTGCTCACCACGAAGATCCGTTGTTCGCCCGAGCGGGTCGGGGCGCTGCTGCACCCCGACTTCCACGAGTTCGGCGCCTCCGGCCGGCACTGGAGCCGGGCCGCGATCATCGCCTCCCTGGCCGCGACCACCGAGCCGGGAGCCCGGCCCGTCGCCGTCTCCGCGCTGAGAGGCGTCCAGCTCGCCCCGGACCTGGTCCATCTCACCTACGACACGGAGTACGACGGCAGCCGCGCCCACCGCAGTTCGCTGTGGCGGCGCGCGGAGGGCCGCTGGCTGCTCTGGTTCCACCAGGCGACCCCGTTCAGCGAACGGACCACCTGACGGCGCTCCCCGCGCGCCCCTGTCGGCAGGCCCGGCGCGGCTCGCGGGGCAGTGCCCCCGGTCGGGTTCCCCGGGATCGCTGTACGGCGTCCGGCGCACAGGGAAGTCCTCGTTCCTGCCGAAACCTTCGGCCCTGCGCCAGGGGCAAGGTCATCCCGGTCGCCGTTCCGGTGAACACCTCCGCCGCCACCTCCGTACCTACGGACGCAGGGACGGCACGAGAACGGAGTCTCGCGAGAGGAATCGCACGGCCACCGACAGGAGCCCGCAGTCATGAGCGACACGAACCTCGTCTACGCCTACGCGGTCCTGCGCCGCACCCCCGAGGCCGCGGCGGCGACGGCCCACCCGCGCGGTGTCGCCGGAGAGCCGATCCACCTGGTCGCCCCGGCGGTCACCGGCCCCCAACTCGCCTTCGCCGTCGGCCACGTCCCGTCGGCCGACTACGCCGAAGCCCCCCTCCAGGCCCACCTCGACGACCTGGACTGGCTGGAGTCCACGGTCCGCTCCCACCACGCCGTGGTGGCCGCCCTGGTCGCCTCCGGCACCGCCGTGCTTCCCCTGCGCCTGGCCACCGTCTACCGCGACGAGGACACCGCACGGCAGGCCCTCGACACCCGCCGCGGCTACTTCCTCTCCCTGCTCGACCGCCTCACGGGCCATGTCGAACTCGGCGTCAAGATCTACGCCGCCCCGGACATCACTCCGCCCGAAGCCGGCACCGAGCCCGGGCAGGACCCGGTCACCGCCCTCGGAGTCGGCCGCGCCTACCAGGTGATCCGCCGCCGCAGACAACGCCGGAACGACGACGCCTGGCGCACGGTCGCCCTGGCCGCCGCCCGACTCACCGAAACGGCCGGCGCCCTCGCCGTCGACCGCGTCGCCCACACCCCCGAACGCGGCAGCCTGGCGGGCTCGGCCCCGGGCACCAACATCGGCAACGACGCCTACCTCGTCCCGAAGGACCGGGTCGCCGCCTTCCGCACGGGCATCCTGGCGGCCGCCCGGGGCGTCCCCGGCCTCCGCGTGGAGATCAGCGGTCCGTGGGCCCCCTACTCCTTCGCCCTCCAGCCCCAGCCGCACGAGGAGACGGCGGCGTGACGCTCACCTCGTCCGCAGCCCTGCCGACGCCCTCGGACACCGAGGGGTGCCGGAGACGGTCGAGAACACCGTGCGGCCACACCGGCGCGATGGCACGGACATCCGGCACCCCACGTACACCAGACCCCGGACTTCCGCCGACCCGGCACGGGTCCGTGGCCCTCGCCCCGTCCGGGCGCTCCTGACCGGCCGTCGGGCCGGTCAGGAGGATCTGGCCAGGGCAAGGACGACGTTGTGCCCGCCGAAGCCGAAGGAGTGGCTGACGGCGACGCGGACGTCCTGCCGGCGCGGCTCCTCGGTGACGCAATCGATGTCGAACTCGGGCGCCGGGGCGTCCAGGTTCGCGACCGGCGGTACCGTGCCGTGCTGCAGCGTGAGCACCGTCAGGGCCGCCTCGACGGCGCCCGCCGCGCCCAGGCTGTGGCCGAGCACGCCCTTGGGCGCGGTGACGCTGGGGCGGTGCGGCAGCACCCGGGAGATCAGGGCGGCCTCCCCGGCGTCGTTGAGCGGCGTCGAGGTGCCGTGCGCGTTGACGTGGTCGACGTCGCCCGGGGACAGGCCGGCGTCCGCCAGGGCGGTGCGCAGCGCGGCCTCCGCGGCCCGGCCGTCCGGGGCGGGTGCCGTGGGATGGTACGCGTCCGTGGTGCTGCCGCAGCCCACCAGCCGGGCGCGCACGCGCGCGCCCCGGGCGGCGGCGTCCCCGGCCCGCTCCAGGACGAGGACGCCGGCGCCCTCCGCCATGACGAACCCGTCACGGTCGGCGTGGAAGGGCCGGGACGCCCCGGCGGGCGCGTCGGTACGCCGGGACAGGGCGCCCACACGCCAGAAACCGGTGGCCGTCAACGGGGTGACGGCGGCTTCACTGGCCCCGGCCACCGCGATGTCGCACCGGCCGGAGGCGAGCAGGTCACGAGCCGCGGCGACAGCGGTGGCGCCCGAGGCGCAGGCCGTGGCCGGGGCGAAACTCGGACCACGGGCGCCCAGGTCGATGGAGACCTCCCCGGCCGCCATGTTCGGGATGATCAGGGGGATGGTGAGCGCCGAGACCATGTCGGGGCCCCGTTCCTCCAGGCGCCGGGCCTGCTCCTCGCGCACCGCGTCCGCGCCCAGCCCGCAGCCGATGACGACCGCGACCCGATCGCCGTTCCACGTCCGCGGATCGAGCCCGGCGTCGCGCACCGCCTCCCGGGCGGCGAGCACTGCCAGCACGGCGTTCCGTGACATGCGCCAGGCGGCGCGTCCGACGCGCCGGTCCAGGGCGTCGCGGGAGAGGGGGACACGGCAGGAGAAGTCCACGGGCAGACCGGCCAGCATCGGATCGGAGGCGGCCGCGCTGCCCACACCGCGGCAGACCGTGCCCCAGGTGGCGTCGGCGTCCTCCCCGGCGGGGGTGAGCAGGCCGACACCCGTGACGGCGACCGGCTCGGTCACGACCGGGCCGCCCTCTCCGTGTTCTGCGCGCTCTCCGCGTTCTCCGCGCGCAACGTCTCGATATGGTCGACGACCCGGGCGAGGGTCGCATCGCGGGAGACGTGTTCGTTGCCGATCCTCACTCCGAGGCGCTCGTGCACGATGAGCACCAGCTCCGTCAGGGCCAGCGAGTCCAGGTCCAGTTGCCCCAGCGTCAGCTCGGGCCGGATCTCGTCCTCCGGGACGCGGAAGGCGCTGGTCAGGATGGAACGGACGGTGGTGTAGGTGTCCGGCACGGCGTTTCCTCGCTGTCGTTGGGGGCGGGCGGGGCGGACCGGGTGAGCTCGGCGATGCCGGCGTCGAATCCGATCGGTGGCTCGAAGTCGAGGTCGCGGCGTGCGGCGGTGAGGTCGAAGTAGTGCGGATGGAGCAGTTCCGCGACGAGGAAGCGGCTCAGGGCGTGGGTGCGGGTGCTCCGGGCCGCGCGCAGGAGCGCTTCGCAGGCGCCGGCTGCGGCGGTCGCGAGCCGGGGCGGTAGGGCGCACCAGCGGGCGTCGAGGCCGGCGGCCCGCAGAAAGTGCCGGGTGATCTCGCGCAGCGGACGCGGATCGTCCTGGCCGATGAAGTAGGCGCGGCCGCCCGCCTGCTCCGGTGACTGCCGCAGCCGGTCCAGGGCGAGCAGATGGGCGTGGGCGGCGGTGCGGACATGGGTGGTGTCGACGAGGTTGGAGCCGTCCCCCGGCATCAGCAGCCGGCCGACCCGCACGGCGCGCGCGAGGGCGGGGACGAAGTGGGGGTCGCCCGGCCCCCAGATGATGTGCGGGCGCAGCGAGACGGTGGCCAGCTCCGGACCGTGTGCGGCCAGCACCAGGGCCTCGGCGCGGGCCTTGGTGGCGGGGTAGGCGGCCAGGTGGCAAGGGGCGTGGGGGAGGCTCTCGTCGACCCCTTCCAGGCCGCAGGGCCGGAAGGCGACGCTGGCCGTCGAGGTGTGGAGGAGCGTGCGGACGCCGTGGGCGCGGCACTGCTGGATCACATGGCGGGTGCCGACGACGTTGGTGGCCCAGTAGGGCCGCGGCGGGCCGCTGACGCCGGCCAGGGCGGCGTTGTGGACGACGGCGTCGCACCCGGCGACGGCGCGCGAGACCGCCGCAGGGTCGGCGAGGTCGCCCACGTGCTGCCGGACGTCGAGCTCCTCCAGCGCGGTGCTCGGGCGGCGGCACAGGGAGGAGACGACGTCGCCGCGTGCGCGCAGCTGACGGCAGATCTCCCTGCCGAGGAAGCCGCTCCCGCCGGTGACCAGTACCTTCATCGGCCCCTCCCGCGCAGGTGCCGGGCGGCCCAGCCGGCCAGGCGCATGCGGTCGATCTTGGAGTTGTGCCGGGGGTCGGTGGGGAAACGGGGGCGGATCAGCAGGGCGCCGACGCGGTGGCCCTCCGGATGGTCCTTCAGGGCCGCACGCACGGCTGCCAGGGCAGCGCCGCGGGAGGTGGCGGGCAGGGGTTCGACGCACAGGACGGGCAGTTGGCAGACGGCCGTGCCGACCCCGACCAGGGCGGTGCGCCGGATGCCGGGTGCGGTGTCCGCGGCCGCCTCGATGTCCTCGGTGGTCAGAGTGAAGCCGGGGCCGGTGATCAGGTGGGCCTTGCGGCCGAGGAACCACAGCCGGCCCTCGTCGTCGAGCCGGCCCAGGTCCCCGGTGCGGTGCAGCACGCCGTGGTCGGTGTCGCTCTTGGCGACGGCGTCGGCGTCGGGACGCGCGTGGTAGGCGGGGCTGACGGTGGGACCGGAGACGGCGATCTCACCGAGCCCGGTGGCGTCGGTGTCCAGGATCCGGGCGCGGAGGCCGGGCAGGGGCCGGCCCAGACAGGTGCCGGCGTGCCCGGCGGGTGGCCGATCGCGGGTGGCACGCAGGTCGTGGTCGTCGATCGAGGAGACGGGCAGGCACTCCGTGGCGCCGTACACGCTGAGGATCTCGGCGTCGCCCGGCACGGCCTCGCGCAGGGCTTCGGTGAGGCGGACGCGCAGCGGGGCGCCGAAGGACAGGACCTGCCGTACCGAGGGAAGCCTGATGCGGTGGCGGGCGCAGTGGCGGGCGATCAGGGTCAGGACGGCGGGAGACGCCAGCAGGATGCTCGCCCGGTGTTCCAGGACCGGCCCGACGAGTTCCTCCGGCGAGGTGCGGGCCGGGGCCAGGTGGTTGACGGCCGGGGCGAGGGTCGCCACCCCCAGCAGCGGGCCGAGCAGTGCGACGGGCAGGAACCCGGCGAGGAGTACGTCGTCGGGCCGGGGATCCATCAGAGTCGTCAGCGCGTCGAGCTGGCCGGCCAGCGTCGTGTGGTGGTACTCCGCCCCCTTGGGCCGTCCCGTGGACCCGGACGTGAAGGCGATGAGGGCCGGTCCGTCGCCGTCGGGCTCCGGCGTCCGCGGAAGCGGGCCGGCGGCGTCCGGCGTCCGGGTGACCAGCCGCCGCGCCCCGGGGAGGGGGGCGGATCCGGTGACCAGGGGGATCCGGACGTGGGGGCGGCCCCACCCCAGGGCCCGGCGCCCGAGGTGGGCCAGCGGTTCCCCGACGAAGACGTCCGGAGCGACGTCCTCCAGGCAGCGGCCCACCTCGGCGCGCGGTTCGATCAGCACGGGGACGGCGCCGAGGAGGCCGAGGGCGTAGGAGACGGCCGTGAGGTCGTGGGCGTCGCGGGTCATCACGACGGCCTTGTGGCCGGGCCGGACCCCCGCCTCGCGCAGGGCCCGCGCGAGGCGGTGACAGCGCCCCACCAGCTCGCCGCGACGGGTCGTGCGGGAGGCTCCCTTGCGGCATTCGACGAGGGCGACGGCATCGGGCCGTCCGGCCAGGCGTGCGGCGATGCCGGCAACGGTCACGGTGCCCCCTGGAGGAAGTCGCGGATGAGGTCGCTCAGTTCGGCCGCGGCGTCTTCCATCACGAAGTGCCCGGCGTCGGGGAAACGGTGGATGACGGCGTGCGGGTGGCGGCGCGCCCACTCCTCCAGCAGGACCGGAGTGAACACGGGATCGCGCATGCCCCAGCCGATGAGCAGCGGCAGCTCCGTCAGGCCCGGTCCGGCACCGGGAGGGTCGAGCAGTCGCCAGACGGGGTCCGCCGGGCCGCGGGGGATCGCGCGCACGGCGTCCGTGACGGCCCTGCGTTCCCGCCTGCGGGCGTAGGGGCGCAGGAAAGCCCGGCGTTCGGTCGGCGGCAGCGGGCGGTGCACCCCGGCGTGGACGGCGACGCGGGCGAACGCGTTGGTGGCGTGGACGAATTCCGCGACCGGCCGGTGGTCACGGATCCAGCGCAGGTAGAACGGCAGCCGGAAGCCGTCCGGGAAGGGGAAGGCCAGGGTGTTGCAGACGACCAGCCGGGCCACGACCCCCGGGTTCCGCAGCGCCCAGGCGATGCCGAGCGGGCCGCCCCAGTCATGCAGGACGAACGTCCAGCCCCGCTCCGGCAGGCCCGCGTCCCGCACCAGGTGGCGGTGGAGACCGTCCAGGCCTTCCAGCTGGGCCTCGTAGGGGTCGGGGACGCCGTCCGCCGGCCGCAGATGCCGGGACAGCCCGAAACCGGGCAGGTCCGGTGCCACGCAGCGGGCGTGCGGGGAGAGCCGGCGCAGCAGCGCGCGCCAGACGTAGCTCCACGACGGGTTGCCGTGCAGGAACAGCACCGGCGGGCCGGAGCCGAGGTCGAGGTAGTGCTGTCCGGTGACCGGCACCCGCCGCCAGTGCCGGGGCGCCGGATAGCCCGGCAGCAGCCGTGCCCGGGCGGCGGCATCCGGTACCGGGGCGTGGCCGGCTGGTGCGGTCACCACCGGACGAGGGCCAGGCCGAAGCTGAAACCACTGGCCAGGCCGATCATCCCGACCAGGTCCCCGCTCTCGATGCGGTCGGTCTCCCGGGCCTTGGCCAGTTGCAGGGGCAGGGACGCCGCCGCGCAGTTCCCGTGCTCGGCCACCGCGGGCATGCACCGGTCCTCGGGGAGGGAGAACGAGTCGATCACCTCGCGGTACTGCGGCATGGCGATCTGGTGGAAGGCGATGAAGGCGAAGGCGCCGCAACGCGCCGCTTCGAGTTCCTCCCCGGCCGTGTCCAGGATTTGGGGGAGCACGTCGAGCGCGCTCTGCCGCAGGTCCCCGTTCAGCCGCAGGGTGGTGTGGTCCTCGTGGACGGAGAGGTGGTGCATGCTTCCTCCGCCGGCCACCGTGCACGCCTGCCAGGCCGGGGAGTTGCTGACGAACCGCAGGGACAGGATGCCGGGGTCGCCGTCGCCCGCGGGGCCGGCGGTGAGCACCATCGCGGCGCCGGCGTCGGAGGCGGTGTAGCCGGGCAGGGCCCTGAGCAGATCCTCCCGGGTGGGGGTGTGCCAGCGGGTGGCCAGGGTGGAGGGTTCACCGCAGGCGATGAGGACCGTGCGGTAGCGGCCGGTCTCGATGAACGACGCGGCCACCTCCATGGCGTTGAGGAAGCTGTTGCAGGCGTTCTTGACGTCGAACACCGGGCAGGAGGCGCCCAGTTTGGTGGCCACGATGTGGGCCGTGGCGGGTTCGACCAGGTCCTGCGAGGTCGAGGCGAACAACAGCAGGCCGATGTCGTCGATCCTCAGGTCCGCCTCGTCGAGCGCCGAGCGGGCGGCCTTCACGGCGAGATCGGAGGCGTTCTCGCCGTCCTCGTGCACATGGACCCCCCGGACCCCGGTGAGATCCTCCAGCAGACCGGGCGGTGGCGCGTAGCCGCCGGTCTCGGTGATCTTCACGCGGATCTCCTCCAAGGTCCGGTAGCGGGACGGAAGATGAGCGGAAACGGCGGCGATGCGCGCGCGGAGGGCTTCGGGCACCGCGTCACCGTAACGACGCGATGTACGCCGACGGGCCGGAATGCCGTTTGTACGGTGGTCTCCACCCCAACGAGTGATCCGCAGCGGGTTCTTCGTTCCCCGAACCCGTCCCAGCCGCACCATGTGACCGGCAACCGGCGTGTGAAGACGGGGGACTTGACGATGCACCAGCTCGAACGGGCCGTGGCGGTGGTGGGTGTCGGCTGTCGCCTTCCCGGTGGCGTCACGGACCTGGACGGACTGTGGTCCGTGCTGCGTGACGGGCGGGACGTGGTCGGCGAGATGCCCGCCGACCGGCTGCCCCGGGACCGCACCGTCGACCCGGGCCCCGTGCGGCCCGGCCGCAGCTACACCGCCGCCGGCGGTTTCCTCGACGACGTGGCCTCCTTCGACGCCGCCTACTTCGGCATGTCGCCCGCGGAGGCCCGGCACATCGACCCGCAGCAGCGACTGCTCCTGGAGATGGCCGCCGAGGCACTCGACGACGCCGCCATCCCCGCCGAGTCACTGGCCGGGTCGGACACCTGCGTGTACGTGGGCGTCTCCGACCCCGGCTACGGCGTGAGCCTGTCGATGATGCAGAACCACACCAGCCCGCACACCATGCCGGGCGCCACCCTGTCCATCACGGCGAACCGGATCTCCTACGCCTTCGACCTGCGCGGCCCGAGCATGGCCGTCGACACGGCCTGCTCCTCCGCCCTGGTCGCCCTGGACCGGGCCTGCCGCACCCTGCACGAGGGCACCGGCCGCGTCGCCCTCGTCGGCGGTGTCAACGTGCTGTCCAACCCCTACTCCTTCGCCGGGTTCTGCTACGCGAACATGCTCTCCCGGCGCGGACGCTGCGCGGCGTTCTCCGCGGACGCCGACGGCTTCGTCCGAGCCGAGGGCGGCGGGGTGGTCGTCCTCAAGCGCCTCGCGGACGCGGTGGCGGACGGCGACCGCGTCCACGCCGTACTGGCCGCCACCGGCAACAACACCGACGGCCGCAGCACCGGCATGATCGTGCCCAGCGCCGAGGCCCAGGAGGCGCTGCTGCACACGGTCTACGCCGAGGCCGGCATCGACGCGGACGACCTGGTGTACGTCGAGGCCCACGGCACCGGCACACAGGTCGGCGACCCCGCGGAGGCCGAGGCCATCGGCCGGGCGCTGGGCCGGCGCCGCCGCCGCGGCCCGCTGCCGATCGGCTCGGTGAAGTCGAACGTCGGCCACCTCGAACCCGCCTCGGGCATGGCCGGCCTGCTCAAGGCCATCCTGGTGCTGCGCCACCGGCTGGTACCGGCGTCCCTGCACGCCCTTCCCCTCAACCCCCGCATCGACTTCGACGGCCTCGGACTCGCCCCCGCCGTCGAGCCCGTACCGCTGGAGCCGGGCGAGAGGGCCGCCGTCGGCGTGAGCGCCTTCGGCTTCGGCGGGGCCAACGCCCACGCCGTCCTCACCCTGCCCCCCGCCGCCCGGGATCCCGAGCCGGGCCCGGCGCCGCAGAGCCGCCCGCTGCCGCTGGTCGTCTCCGCGCGGTCGCCCAAGGCGCTGAAGCAGATGACCGCCCGCATGGCGGAGCGGCTGCGGAACACGGCGCCGGAGGAGTTCTACGACCTGGCCCGCACCAGCACCGTACGCCGCACCGCGCACCCGCACCGCGCCGCCGTCCTGGCCGCCGGCCCGCAGGACGCCGCCCGGCAGCTGGACCGGCTGACGGTCGCGGAACCCGCCCGCGGGGCCGTCGTACGCAAGGGCGAGCGGGACGGAACCGCGTTCGTGTTCTCCGGCAACGCCTCCCAGTGGCCGGGCATGGCCGCCGACCTGCTGGAGAGCGAACCGGCCTTCCGCCGGGCCGTCGAGGAGGCCGACGCGGCCCTGGCGCCCCACCTGGGCTGGTCGGTGACCAAGGAACTGGCCCACCCGCGCCCGAGGACGTGGCAGCGCACCGAGATCGCCCAGCCGGTCCTGTTCGCCGTGCAGGTCGGCCTGACCGCACTGCTGGCCTCGCACGGGGTGCGTCCGCGGGCGGTGACCGGACACAGTGTCGGCGAGGTCGCCGCCGCCCACACCGCCGGAGCCCTGACACTGGAGCAGGCGGCGCTGGTGATCGCCGAGCGCAGCCGCACCCAGGGCGCCACCGCCGGCCGGGGCCGCATGGCCGCCGTCGGCCTGCCCGAGGCACAGGCTCGCGAGGAACTGCTCCGTCACGACGGGGCACTGGAGATCGCGGGCGTCAACAGCGACCGTGACGTGACCGTCGCCGGGGACGCCGACACCCTGGCGGCCTGGGGGGCCGAACTCACCGGCCGCGGTGTCTTCTTCCGCGAACTGGACCTGGACTACGCCTTCCACAGCCGGGCCATGGACCCCATCGGGGAGCCCCTGCTCGCCGCCCTCGACGGCCTCGAACCCGCCCCGGCCCGCATCCCGTTCCTCTCCACCGTCACCGGCACCCCGCTGAACGGGACCGAACTCGACGCCGAGTACTGGTGGCGCAACGTCCGCGAACCCGTCCGGTTCGCCGAGGCCGCCGCCCGCCTCGCCGACGGGCACGCCGGCCTCCTGGTCGAGATCGGCCCGCACCCGGTGCTGCGCCCCTATCTGCGCCACACCGGCGCCACCTGCGTGGCCACCCTGCACCGCGACGGGGACGGCCCCCGCGAGGCCGCGGCGGCCGTCGCCGCGGCACTCGCCGCCGACACCGCGACCGACTGGAGCCACCACTTCCCCCGCCCGGGCCGGGTGGTCGACCTGCCCGCCTACGCCTGGCAGCACGAACGGCACTGGCACGGCGCCCCACAGGACCTCGTCAAACCCGCCATCGGCAGTGGCCTGCTGGACCATCCGCTGGTGGGCGAGCGGATGCCAGCCCCGCACCCCGTGTGGCACGGCACCGTCGAACCGCAACTGGTGCCCTGGCTGGGCGACCACCGGATCGGCGACGACGTCCTCATGCCGGCCGCCGCCTACGTGGAGATGGCGTTGAGCGCCGGCCGGCGCGCCCTGGACCGCCCGGTCGAGGTACGGCACCTGGAGATCGGCCGTCCGCTGGCCGTGCCGTGGCCCGACCCGACCCCGGTCGCCCTGCAGACCTCGGTCACCCCCGACGACGGCGCCGTCACCATCAGCGTCCGCGAGGAACACGGCGGGGAGTGCGTGCCCGTCGTACGCGCCCAGGTCCGCACCCTGCTCGGCACGGCACCCGCCCCGCTCGACGTCGACGCGCTCCGAGCACGCTGCGACCGCGCCCTCGACGGTCCGGACTTCTACCGGACCTGCCACGGCATCGGCCTGAACTGCGGTCCCGACTTCCAGCTCATCGACCACATCGACGCCGGCGACGACGAGGTGCTGGTCAGCTACCGGCTGCGGCACGACACCGACGCCTACACCGCCCACCCCGTCCTGATCGACGCGCCGCTCCAGGCCACCGTGGCCCTCGCGGGGGCGCAGGCGGAGTCCGCCGCGTTCCTGCCGACCGTGTTCCGGTCCGTCCGCGTGTGGCGCACCCCCGCGCCCACCGGCGTGGTGCACCTGCGCCGACGCGGTCGCGGCGCCAACGAGATGTGCTGGGACATCACCTACGCCGACCCGGACGGCACGGTCACCGCCGAGATCGAGGGCTGCCGCACCCGCCGCGGCCACATGACCGAGCGCGTCCCGCTGACCGTCCAGCACACCGTGCTGCGGGCCGCCCCCCACCCGGCACGTCCCGCCGCGCCCTCCCCGCTTCCCGAGCCCGTCGAGGTGGTGCGCGCGGCCGAACCGCGCATCGCCGCCGCCCGCACCGCCCTGGACGACGACGGCCACCGCCGGTTCACCGCCGCCGCGGAACGGGCCGGCGCCCACTGCTGGGCGGAGACGCTGCGCGGACTTCTCACCGACCCCTCGGCCCCGTTCTCGATGGCCGACCTGGTGGCCGGGGGCATGCAGCCCCGGCACCGGCGGCTCGCGCGGCTGATGCTCCCCCTGCTGACGGAACACGGTCTCGCCCGGCAGGCGGAGGACGCCTGGCAGCTGACCGGCGCGCAGACCAGGGCGGAGGCGCTGCTGCGCGACCTGGTGGAGGACCATCCCGCGTTCGGCGCCCGCACCCTGCTCCTCAACCGGCAACTGCGCCGACTGCCCGACGTGGTGCGGGGACGCGCCGGCGCCCCCGAACCGCTGCCGGCCGGGGACGGCACTGTGGAGCAACTCCACGAGACGGACCCGGCCCACCGCTTCACCCACCGCGTCGTGCAGGCCCTGCTCGGCGACATCGTCGCCCGCTGGCCGGCCGACCGTCCGCTGCGCGTCCTGGAGTTCGGCGCCACCACCACCGCCCTGACGGCAGCCGTCCTCCCCGTCCTGCCGGCCGACCGGACCCGCTACACCTGCGCGGCCGCCGCCACGAGTGTGCTCACCCGCGCCGAACACCGCTTCGCCTGCCACGACTTCGTCGACCGCCGCACCCTGGACCCGGACGCCGACCTGATCGGCCAGGGCCTGCCCCCGGGCGGCTTCGACCTCGTCCTCGCGGGCGACACCCTGCACGCCACCGCCGACCTGGCCACGACCCTGAGCCGGCTGCACGGCATGCTGGCCCCCGGCGGGCACCTGCTGGTCACCGAAGCTCACCACGCCCGGCTGCAAGCCCTGCTGTCCGGCGCGCTGAACCACTTCTGGGAGCGCGGCGACCACACCCTGCGCCCGGCCTCCCGCATCCTGCCCCGAGACGCGTGGGCACCGCTGCTGGCTCGGTGCGGTTTCCCGCGTGTGGCGCAGACCGGGCCCGAGGACCGTTCCGTCCTGCTCGCCGCGGCGGACCACGGCCCCGTGCCGGACCCGGAGCCGCTGCGGACGGGTCCCGGCGCCGCCTGGGTGGTCGCCGTGGAGGACGCCACCGAGCTGCCGACCGCGCAGGCGCTCGCCGCCCACCTGGGGAAGGCCACCGTGGTCACCGCGCCCGACGACGCCGCCGCCTGGAAGGCGGTCCTGCCCACGGCCCCCGATCCGCACCTCGTCCTGCTGTTCGCCGAGACCGGCCCGCACAACACCGTGGCGCCGACCACCCGTCGCGCGGCGATGCTGCGATCCCTGGCCGCCGCCTGCGACGACCCGCGGGGCCGCACCGGCCCCGGCATCTGGCTCGTCACCCGCCCCACCGGGCTGTTCCCGGCCCCGGAACAGCCGACGCACCCGGTCGACGCGGCCGTCTGGGCGGCCTGCCGCACCCTCGCCAACGAGCGGCCCGATCTGCGCCTGCGGCGTCTGTCCTGCCACCGCACCGGTGACGCCGGCGCCGACGCCCGCCGCCTGGCCGGGGAACTGCTCGCACCCGGCGACGATCCGGCCGCCCGGGAGGACGAGATCGTCCTGACCGCCGGCGGCCGATTCGTCCCCCGGCACATCCAGCATCCGGCCGACGAGCCCCCCGGCGTTCCGGCCGGTGCTCCGTTCATCCTGGAGGCACGCGACCCCGGCCTGCGCAGGCGGCTGGTCTGGCGGCAGACGGACCTTCCCGAGCCCGGTCCGGGGGAGGTCGCGATCGAGATGCGGGCCGTGGCCCTGAACTACCGCGATCCCATGCGGGCCAACGGCCTGCTGCCGCCCGAGGCGGTGGAGAACAGCCCCATCGGCCGCGGCCTGGGCACCGACGGCGCCGGCGTCGTGCGCGCCGTCGGAGAGGGAGTGCGGGACCTGAAGCCGGGGGACCGGGTCTGCGGCCTGGTGCCCGCCGCCCTCGCCTCCCACGCGACGGCCCCCGCCGCCGCCGTCGTCCGCATCCCCGACGGGATGAGCTTCACGGAGGCCTCGACCTTCCCCGTCGCCTTCCTGACCGTGCACCAGACCCTCGTCAACCAGGCGGGCCTTCGCTCCGGGGAGACCGTGCTCGTGCACGGCGGGGCCGGGGCGGTGGGCCTGGCCGTCCTGCAGTGCGCCCGCAGGCGGGGCGCCCGCGTCATCGCCACCGCCGGCACGGAGACCAAACGGGACCTGCTGCGCACCCTCGGCGTCGAGCACGTGCTCGACTCCCGCACCCTGGACTTCGTCCCGCGAGTGCGGGAACTGACCGGTGGCCGGGGCGTGGACGTCGTGGTGAACTCCCTCAGCGGCGAGGCCATCGCCCAGGGCCTCGACCTGCTGCGCCCGGGCGGCCGGTTCATCGAACTCGGCAAGCGGGACATCTTCCTCAACAACCCGATCACGCTGCGCCCCTTCGACCGCAGCCTCACGTTCATCGGCTTCAACCTCGACACCGTCATCGACAACCCGGAACTGGGGTCCCGTCTCCTCGCCGACTTCGAGGCGGAGGCCGCCTCCGGCACGTACCGGCCCCTGCCCCACACCGTCCACCCCGCCGCCCGGGTCGAGGAGGCCTTCCACCTTCTGCAGCACTCCCGGCACACCGGCAAGGTCGTGGTCACCTTCGACCCGCTGGACGAACCCGTCCCCGTGGAGCCCGCGCCCGGCACGCTCCGCCTCGACGGCGACGGCACCTACCTGATCACCGGCGGACTGAGCGGACTCGGCGCCGCCACCGCCCGCCTGCTGGCCGACCGCGGTGCCCGGCACCTGGCCCTGGTCTCCCGCAGCGGCCCCGACGCACCCGAGGCACCCGCCCTGCTCCGGGACCTCACCGCACGCGGCGTGCATGTCACCGCCCACGCCGCCGACGTCACCGAGGAAGCGGCGCTGCGCCGGGTCCTGGACGCCGTGGACGCCACAGGGCACCGGCTGCGGGGCGTGGTGCACGCGGCGATGCACATGGACGACGCGGCGCTGGCCGACCTCGCCGACGACCGGTTCGCCGCCGTACTGGCGCCCAAGGCGGCGGGCGCGGCACTGCTGGACCGTCTCACCGCCGACCGCGACCTGGACCTGTTCCTCACCTACTCCTCCGTCTCGGCCGGTATCGGCAATCCGGGTCAGGCCGCCTACGCGGCGGCCAACGCCTACCTGGAAGCCCTCACGCGGGCCCGTCGCGCCGCGGGCCGGGCGGGTACGACCCTGGCCTGGGGCCCGATCGGGGAGACGGGCTATGTGGCGCGCAGCGGCATGGGGGGCGCGATGTCCGGACGCGGCCTGGAACTGCTCACTCCCGCCGAGGTCCTGACCACCGCCGACCGCTGCCTGGCCGCCGGCACCGATGTCGCGGGCGCGGGTCGCTACCGCTGGGGAACCGCACGTCACCTGCTCCCCGCCCTGGCCACCCCCCGGTTCGCCGCGCTGGCGCCGTCGTCCTCCACCGTGTCCGCGGACGCGCGCACCGAGCTCCTGAGCACGCTGGCGGACCTCCCGGCCGACGAGGCGGTGCGCGAGATCACCGGCACGATCACCCGGCTCCTCGCGGACGTCCTGCAGACCGATCCGGCCGACCTGGACCCGGCGCTCAACGTCACCGACTTCGGTCTCGACTCGCTGCTGGGCGTGCAGTTCCTGACGCAGGCGAGGGAGCTGTTCGACATCCGCCTCGGACCGGCCGACCTGGCCACCGGCCGTACGCTGACCCACTTCGCCCGCCTGGTCCACCAGCGGCTGGACCTGGCCACCGGCGGGTAGGGGACGCGGCCCCTGCGAAGGGCGTCACCGGTCCTGGCGGGGCACGGACCGCGGACCGGCGCCCTCCGTGCCCGGGGCGGTCATCCGGCGACGAGGACCGCCTCCGGCACCTGACCGGCGCCCTGCCGCCCCAGTACGCCGCCGGCCTCTTCGACGCCGAGAATCCGTGCCGCCTCGTACCGTTCCAGTACCACCCGCGCCACCTCCGGCGCCGGGCCCAGGACGTCCGCCAGGACGTCCGCCTCCGCCGCGCCCCGGGCGATGCGGTCCGGGAGGAAGCCGGGGGCCAGGACGTACGGGGCGACGGCGACCCGGGAGCAGCCGAGTGCGCGCAGTTCGCGGACGGCGTCCTCCGTGCGCGGGAGGGATGCGGAGGCGAACGCAGGCCGCACGGCGCACCAACCGGTGTGCCGCCACTCCCGCGCGATTGCTGCGATCACTGCGATCGCCTCCGGGTCGGTGGACCCCGCCGAGGCCAGGACGACCCCGGTCGAGGACTTGTCGGCGGGTGTCAGGCCCGCCTCGTACAGGCGTCGTTCCAGGGCCCCCACGAGGAGAGGGGACGGGCCGAGGACGTCCGCCTGGTGGATGCGCAGCTGCCGGGGCGCGTCCGCGAGGACCGCGGGGATGTCCGCCTTCGCGTGGAACGCCCGGGTCAGGAGCAGGGGCAGGGCGACGACGTCGCAGACGCCCTGCACCGCCAGGGACTCCAGGACCCCCTGCACGGAGGGGACGTTGAAGTCCAGGAAGCCCGTCTCCACCCGCACGTCGGGGCGCTGCGCGCGCACCCGGCGCACCAGGGCGTGCACCGTCGCGGCGTGGCGCGGGTCGCGGCTGCCGTGGGCGATGACGAGGAGCACGGGCTTGTCGATCATGTCAGCTCTTCACCAGGAGGCCTCGGCTGCGCAGCACCCACCGCTCCAGCGGACTGAAGATGAGCAGGTCGATGGCGATGCCGACGACGAGGATCAGCAGGATGGCCTCGAACACCATGGCCATGTCGCTGGCGTTGCGGCCGTTCTCCAGCAACTGGCCGAGGCCGACGCCGAGGTCGGGGAAGGACGCGATGATCTCGGCGGCCATCAGGGAGCGCCAGGAGAAGGCCCAGCCCTGCTTCAGGCCCGCCACATAGCCGGGCAGGGCGGCCGGGAGGACGATGTGCCAGGTGCCCTTCAGGCCCGTCGCGCCGAGCGTGCGGCCCGCGCGCAGGAACAGCGGGGGCACCTGGTCGACGCCGGAGACCAGGCCGTTGGCGATCGACGGGACCGCGCCGAGCAGGATCACCGCGTACATCATCGAGTTGTTCAGGCCGAGCCAGATCACCGCCGGCGGCACCCAGGCGACCGACGGCAGGGACTGCAGGCCCGACAGGATCGGGCCGATCGCGGCGCGGATGAACCTCACCCGGGCGACGATGAGCCCCAGCGGCGTGCCGATCAGGAGGGCGAGGCAGAAGCCGAGCAGACCGCGCGAGACGCTGGTCCAGATGTAACCGAGCAACTCGCCCTGGAGCCACGCCGTCCGGACGACGTCCCACACCGCGGACGGAGCGGGCAGCTTGGTCGGGTCGTCGACGATCCGGAACGAGACGAGCGCCTGCCAGAGGGCCAGCACCAGCGCGACGGCGAGGACGGGCGGCAGGATCTTCTGGACGAAGGTCTGCCGAAACGGCGTGCGGAGCGTCTGCCTCGACTCCAGCGCGTCGAGGCCCGCCTCCAGCCCGGCGAGATCGCTGCCGTCCTTGGCGACGGTCGTCGAATCAGTGCTGGCCATGACGGCGGATCTCCCCACGCAGTTCTTCGGTGATCTCGACGGAAAGCTCCGCCACGGCGGTGTCCTCGATGCGGCGCGGATGCGCGATGTCCACGGTCCACTCGCGTGCGATCCGTCCCGGACGGGAGGACAGCAGCACCACGCGCTGCGCGAGCCGGACCGCCTCGCGCACGTTGTGCGTGACGAACAGGACGGACAACTGCGTCTCGCGCCAGATGCGCGTCAGCTCGTCGTGCAGCACGTCCCGCGTGATGGCGTCCAGCGCCGCGAACGGCTCGTCCATCAGCAGCAGCTTGCTCTCCTGCGCGAGCGCACGGGCCAGTGCGACGCGCTGGCGCATCCCTCCCGACAGCTCGTGCACCCGCTTGCCGTACGCGCCCTTCAGCCGCACCAGTTCGAGCAGCTCCTCGGCCCGCTCGCGGCGCTCGGCCTTCGGCACACGCCGCAGCTTCAGGGCGAGTTCGATGTTCTTGCCCGCGGTCAGCCACGGGAACAGCGCGTGCTCCTGGAACATCAGCGCCGGGCGGCCGTCCGTGGTGATCTCGCCGGCGGAGGGCCGGTCCAGGCCCGCCACCAGGTTGAGCAGTGTGGACTTGCCGCAGCCCGAGGCCCCCAGGAGGGTGACGAACTCTCCGGGCGCGACGTCGAGGGTGATGTCGTCCAGGACGAGCTGCTGCCCGGCGGGGCCCGCGAACGACTTCGACACGTGTGCGATCCGGGCGGCGTGCGTGGCCGCCTCGGTGCCGTCGGCGGCCTCGGCGAGGGTCGTGGCCATGGTCGTCACCTCCTGGGAACTTTTCACAATGCGGCTTCGGGATGCGGGCTTACTTCGCGCCGAGACCGGCGTCGTCGACCGTGGGCTGGCCCTCGGCCTTGAGGACCTCGTTCAGCGGCGCGAGGTCGTAGATGCCCTTCAGGTCCGGCTTCTCGAGCAGCCCGGCCTCGACCGCGTGCTCCGCCTGGGTGTTCAGGGTGGCGGCCAGCGGGTCGTCGGTGAACCGGATCGACTTCCACGCCGGGTCCAGCACCTGCGCGGGCAGTGCCTTGCCGGAGTCGGCCTCCAGCTGCTCGTTGGCCGCTTCCTTCGCCGCGTCCGGGTGGGCGTTGATCCACCTGTTGGTCTCGACCGAGCCCTTGAGCAGGGCCTCGACGACCTTCGGGTGCTCCTCGAGGAACTGCTGCCGCACGATGATGTTCGTGATCACGAACTTCTCGTCCGGCCACAGCGCCGACTCGTCGAGCAGCACGGTGCCGCCCTCGGCGACCATCCTCGACGCCGTCGGCTCCGGCACCCAGGCGCCGTCGATCGACCCGGCCTTGAAGGCGTCCGGGGTGACCTTGTTGTCGCTGCGGACGACCGTGACGTCCCCCTTGCCGCTCTGCGGGTCGACCTTCCAGCCCTGCTCGGAGGCCCAGTCGAGGAACGCCACGTCCTGGGTGTTGCCCAGCTGCGGGGTCGCGATCCGCTTGCCCTCGACGTCCTTCAGCGACTTGATCTTGTCCGGGTTCACCACGAGCTTCACGCCGCCGGACGCCGAACCGCCGATGATGCGCAGGTTCTTGCCGCCCGACTTGACGTAGCCGTTGATGGCGGGGGAAGGGCCGATCCATCCGATGTCGATGGAACCGGAGTTGAGCGCCTCGATCTCCGAGGGACCGGCGTTGAAGACGGCCGACCGGACCTCGGTGGCGCCCAGCGCCCTCTGGAAGATGCCCTTCCGCACGCCCACCAGCGCGGTGCCGTGGGTGAGGTTGCCGAAGTAGCCGATCTTGACGGAGCCGAGACCCTCGATCCTCTTCGCTCCGGCGGCGATCTTCGCGGCGCCGTCGTCCTTGGCCTGGGAGCCGTAGCCGCAGGCGGCCACCGTGAGCAGGGGAAGTGCGGCGATG
Organism: Streptomyces sp. NPDC096046; assembly: GCF_040303285.1. NCBI lineage: Bacteria > Bacillati > Actinomycetota > Actinomycetes > Kitasatosporales > Streptomycetaceae > Streptomyces > Streptomyces sp. NPDC096046. The sequence goes on from NZ_JBEOSZ010000012.1 coordinate 63,387, forward strand.
ACCGCGAGGCAGCGGCGGCGAGCGGATGAAGCAGGCACGGGAGGTGTTCCTCTCGGAGGCCCGGCGGTCACGGTCTCTCAGGTCGTGGCCGGGAGGTCGGCGGGTCTGCGTCTACGGCGGTGGCGGGTGAGGGCGCGCATGCGGTGCGCGTACGTCAGCACACACATCGCGCCACTCCCCCCTGCCCGCTCCCGAGCGCACCGCTGCCGACGCGGCCGCCCTCCTTGGCGAACATGGGGTAGAAACCGGGGGCGGTCATGTCAGAAGTCCCACCCGTCGTCCTCGGAGTCGTCCCTGACCGGTTCCGGGGCGGCGAACGACTCGCCGACCATGCCGGCGGTCAGGGTCGTGCCGTCGTTCGGGTCGATCAGGATGAACGAGCCGGTGCGGCGCGAGTCGGCGTAGGAGTCGACCGGCAGCGGCTCGGCGGTACGGATCTTCACCCGGCCGATGTCGTTGGCGACGAGCTGTCCCGGGTGCGGGTGCAGGGACAGGTCGTCGAGCGTGAGGCGGGAGGGGATGTCCTTGACGATCGCCTTGACGGTGCGGGTGCCGTGCTTGAGCAGGACCCGGTGGCCGACGGTCAGCGGGGCGTCGGCGACATGGCAGACGGTCGCCTCGATGTCCTGGGTGGTCGCGGGCGCGTCCTTGCTCGGCACGATCAGGTCGCCGCGCGAGATGTCGATGTCGTCCTCCAGCAGGAGGGTCACCGACTGCGTCGTCCAGGCCACCTCGACCGGCTCGCCGAGCAGGTCGATACCGGCGATCTTCGAGGCCCGGCCGGACGGCAGCACCGTGACGGGCTCGCCGACGTGGAAGGAACCGGCCGCGATCTGACCGGCGTAGCCGCGGTAGTCCGGGTGGTCCGGGCTCTGCGGGCGGATCACGTACTGCACGGGCAGCCGGGCGTGGCAGTGGCTCAGGTCGTGCGCGACCGGGACCGTCTCCAGGTGCTCCAGCACGGTCGGGCCGCCGTACCAGTCCATGTTCGCGGAAGGCTCCACGACGTTGTCGCCGACGAGCGCCGAGATCGGGATGGCGGTGACCTCGGGGACGCCCAGTTCGGTCGCGTAGGCCGTGAACTCCTCGGCGATCGCCGCGAACACCTTCTCGTCGTAGCCGACGAGGTCCATCTTGTTGACGGCGAGGACCGCGTGCGGGACGCGCAGCAGGGCGGCGATGGCCGCGTGCCGGCGGGTCTGCTCGACGACGCCGTTGCGGGCGTCGACCAGGATCACCGTCAGCTCGGCGGTGGAGGCGCCGGTCACCATGTTGCGCGTGTACTGCACATGGCCCGGGGTGTCGGCGAGGATGAACCGCCGCCGGGGCGTGGCGAAGTAGCGGTACGCCACGTCGATCGTGATGCCCTGCTCCCGCTCGGCCCGCAGGCCGTCCGTCAGCAGCGCGAGGTCCGGCGCCTCCTGGCCGCGGCTCGCGGAGACGCGCTCCACGGCCTCCAGCTGGTCGGTGAGGACCGACTTGGAGTCGTGCAGCAGCCGCCCGACGAGGGTGGACTTGCCGTCGTCGACGGAACCGGCGGTGGCGAACCGCAGAAGGGTCGTTTCCGCGAGTTCCTCGGTGGTGATCGTGCTCATCTCTAGAAGTACCCCTCGCGCTTGCGGTCTTCCATCGCGGCCTCGGACATCTTGTCGTCGGCGCGGGTGGCGCCGCGCTCGGTGAGCCGGGAGGCGGCGATCTCGACGATCACCTTCTCGATGGTGTCGGCGTCGGAGTCCACCGCGCCGGTGCAGGACATGTCACCCACGGTCCGGTAGCGCACGAGCCGCTTCTCGACCCTCTCGCCGTCCTTCGGCCCGCCCCACTCGCCGGCGGTCAGCCACATGCCGCTGCGGGAGAACACCTCGCGCTCGTGGGCGTAGTAGATCTCGGGCAGTTCGATGCCCTCGCGGGCGATGTACTGCCACACGTCCAGCTCGGTCCAGTTGGACAGCGGGAACACGCGGACGTGCTCGCCCGGCGCGTGCCGGCCGTTGTACAGGTTCCACAGCTCCGGGCGCTGGCGGCGCGGGTCCCACTGCGAGAACTCGTCGCGCAGCGAGAACACCCGCTCCTTGGCCCGGGCCTTCTCCTCGTCGCGGCGGCCACCGCCGAAGACGGCGTCGAACTTCTCCGCCTGGATCTTCTCGGTCAGCGGCAGCGTCTGGAGAGGGTTGCGGGTGCCGTCCGGGCGCTCCTTGAGCACACCGCGGTCGATGTAGTCCTGCACGGAGGCGACGTGCAGCCGCAGCCCGTGCTTCTCGACCGTGCGGTCGCGGTAGTCGAGGACCTCGGGGAAGTTGTGCCCGGTGTCCACGTGCAGCAGCGAGAAGGGCACCGACGCCGGGCGGAAGGCCTTCAGCGCCAGGTGCAGCATGACGATGGAGTCCTTGCCGCCGGAGAAGAGGATCACCGGCCGCTCGAACTCGCCCGCCACCTCGCGGAAGATGTGCACCGCCTCGGACTCGAGGGCGTCGAGGTGCGACAGCGCGTACGGGCTGTCGGTCTCCTCGGAAACGGTGGCGACGGTCGTCATGCCAGTCCCCTTTCGGTCAGCAGGGCGTACACGGAGGCCGCGGACTCCCGCACGGTCTGGTTCTGCGACTCGATCCGCAGATCGGGCGACTCGGGCGCCTCGTACGGGTCGTCGACTCCGGTGAGCCCGGTGAGCTCGCCCGCGGCGTGCTTGGCGTACAGCCCCTTCACGTCCCGCTCGCTGCACACCTCGACCGGCGTGGCCACGTGCACCTCGACATACGCCGTGCCGTTCGCCTGGTGGCGCTTGCGCACCGCGTCCCGGCTGTCCTGGTACGGCGCGATGACCGGGACGAGGGCCAGCACACCGTTGCGGGCGAGCAGCTCGGCGACGAAGCCGATGCGCTGCACGTTGGTGTGCCGGTCCTCGCGGCTGAAGCCGAGGCCCGCCGAGATGAACTCGCGGATCTCGTCGCCGTCGAGCACCTCGACCCGGTGGCCCTCCTCGCGGAGCCGGCCGGCCAGTTCGTAGGCGATCGTGGTCTTGCCGGCGCTCGGCAGACCCGTGAGCCAGACGGTGGCTCCGGTCGTCACGTCACTCTCCTGAATCGTCGTCGTCATCCGTGCAGCCCGCACTCGGTCTTGCCGCGGCCCGCCCAGCGGCCGGCGCGCGCGTCCTCGCCCTCCAGGACGCGGCGGGTGCAGGGGGCGCAGCCGACGGAGGCGTAGCCGTCCATCAGCAGGGGGTTCGTCAGGACGCCGTGCTCGGTGACGTACGCGTCGACGTCGTCCTGGGTCCAGCGGGCGATCGGCGAGATCTTGACCTTCTGCCGCTTCTCGTCCCAGCCGACCACGGGGGTGTTCGCCCGGGTCGGGGACTCGTCGCGGCGCAGACCGGTCGCCCAGGCCTGGTAGCCCTTCAGGCCCTGCTCCAGCGGCTGCACCTTGCGCAGCTTGCAGCACAGGTCGGGGTCGCGGTCGTGCAGCTTCGGGCCGTACTCGGCGTCCTGCTCGGCGACCGTCTGAACCGGGGTGAGCGTGATGAGGTTGACGTCCATCACGGCATCGACCGCGTCGCGGGTGCCGATGGTCTCCTCGAAGTGGTAGCCGGTGTCGAGGAAGACCACGTCGACGCCGGGCATGGCGCGGGCGGCGAGGTGGGCGACCACCGCGTCCTCCATGGAGGAGGTCACGCAGAACCGCTTGCCGAACGTCTTCGCCGCCCACTGGAGGATCTCCAGCGCGGAGGCGTCTTCAAGATCGCGGCCCGCCTGCTCGGCGAGCTGCTTCAGGTCTTCGGTGGTGCGCTCTTCCTGAGCGGTCGTCATATCTGTGCCCCTCCGGAATCGGATCGCTGCGCTCCCCGGGACAGCAGCCCGAGGAACTTCAGCGAGAAGGCCCGGCTGCACGCCGCGCATTCCCACGCGCCGTGCCTGCCCTCGGCGGCCTCGCTCGGACGCAGGTCCTCGTCGCCGCAGTAGGGGCAGTAGAACGGTGCCGCCCGCTCGCTCACGACAGGGCCTCCTCGCTGGCCCGCGCCGCCCAGGCGGCGAAGCGCTCGCCGTCCGCGCGCTCGGCCTGGAACCGCTTCAGGACGCGCTCGACGTAGTCCGGGAGTTCCTCGGAGGTGACCTTCAGGCCGCGCACCTTGCGGCCGAAGCCGGCCTCCAGGCCCAGGGCGCCGCCCAGGTGCACCTGGTAGCCCTCGACCTGCTCGCCCTGGTCGTTGAGCATGAGCTGGCCCTTGAGACCGATGTCCGCCACCTGGATACGGGCGCAGGCGTTCGGGCAGCCGTTGAGGTTGATGGTGAGCGGCTCGTCGAAGTCGGGCAGACGGCGCTCCAGTTCGTCGATCAGTTGCGAGCCGCGCTGCTTGGTCTCGACGATGGCGAGCTTGCAGAACTCGATGCCGGTGCAGGCCATGGTGCCGCGTCGGAAGGAGGAGGGCCGGGCGGTGAGGTCGAGCGCCTCCAGGGCCTCGACGAGCGACTCGACCTGGTTCTCCTCGACGTCGAGGACGATCATCTTCTGCTCGACGGTGGTGCGTACCCGGCCCGAGCCGTGCGCCTCGGCGAGGTCGGCGATCTTCGTGATCGTCGCGCCGTCGACGCGTCCGACGCGCGGTGCGAAGCCGACGTAGAACCGGCCGTCCTTCTGCCGGTGCACACCGATGTGGTCGCGCCAGAGCTGGGACGGCTGTTCGGGAGCCGGGCCGTCGGTGAGCTTGCGCCGGAGGTACTCGTCCTCCAGCACCTGCCGGAACTTCTCCGGGCCCCAGTCCGCGACGAGGAACTTCAGGCGGGCGCGGGTGCGCAGCCGGCGGTAGCCGTAGTCACGGAAGATCGAGATGACACCCTCGTAGACGTCCGGCACGTCGTCGATCGACACCCAGGTGCCCAGCCGCACGCCCAGCTTGGGGTTGGTGGACAGGCCGCCGCCGACCCACACGTCGAAGCCGGGGCCGTGCTCGGGGTGCCTCACGCCGACGAACGCGACGTCGTTGATCTCGTGCACCACGTCCAGCACCGGCGAACCCGAGATGGCCGTCTTGAACTTGCGGGGGAGGTTGGAGTACGCCGGGTTGTTCAGGACGCGGCGCTTCATCTCCTCCAGGGCCGGGGTGGCGTCGATGATCTCGTCCTCGGCGATGCCCGCCACCGGCGAGCCGATCATCACACGCGGGGTGTCGCCGCAGGCGGTGACCGTCGACAGGCCCACGCCCTCCAGCCGGTTCCAGATCTCGGGAACGTCCTCGATGCGGATCCAGTGGTACTGCACGTTCTGCCGGTCCGTGATGTCGGCGGTGCCGCGCGCGAACTCCTGCGAGATCTCGCCGATGACCCGCAGCTGCCGCGTGGTCAGTGCCCCGCCGTCGATCCGGACACGCAGCATGAAGTACTCGTCGTCCAGCTCCTCCGGCTCCAGGATCGCCGTCTTGCCGCCGTCGATACCGGGCTTGCGCTGGGTGTACAGCCCCCACCAGCGCATACGGCCGCGCAGATCGTTCGGGTCGATCGAGTCGAAGCCCCGCTTGGAGTAGATCGTCTCAATGCGTGTCCGCACATTGAGACCGTCGTCGTCCTTCTTGAACTGCTCGTTGCCGTTCAGCGGGGTGAAGTGCCCCGCGGCCCACTGGCCCTCACCGCGGTGACGGCTCACCTTGCGGCGGGGAGTCGCGGCGGCAGGCTTCTGCGGGGTGGCGGCCATGGTTGATACGTCCTTCGGGACAGGCGAAAATGCGGCTCTGACCTGCGCATGCGGGCGCATGGGCATAGGGCGCGTCATTGCGCGAGGCGGGAAAGAAGAAGGTCGGGCGCGGGCTGAGTACGCTCAGTGCGCCGGACAGATGGCGCTGGACATGCGGCCGAGGTCGACGTGCCGCCGACTCACCAAGGCAATCCCAGTTCCAGACATGACGGAAGCGTGTCACGGCGATCTGGACACAGTCCAGCTTCGTCCAAGATGCGGACACCCTTGTCTCGCACAGCAAGACAAGGGTGTTGTGGGTCACATCGGGTGCCCCTGAGGTGTCCGTCCAGGTCAGACGGGGAACGCCCCAGGCCACGGTCCCGGAGCGGCGGCCTCCGCCTCCTCCTCGACCTTGGTGTCGAACAGCTTGAAGCCCCGCCGCCGGTAGTTGTCCATCGCGTGCTCGCCGTCCTTGCTGCAGGTGTGCAGCCAGACCCGCTTCGTCGGCGCCAGCCCGGCCCAGCGGTCCGCGAGGTCCCAGGCCCGGGCCGTGCCGTAGGACAGCAGGTGCCCGCCGATGCGCCGGCCCCGGAAGGCGGGCAGCAGCCCGAAGTAGACGATCTCCACGACCGCGTCGTCCTGCGCCTCCAGCTCCACGTACCCCGCGGGCGTGCCCCGGTCGTACGCCACCCACGTCTCCACGCCGGGCCGCTCCAGGTGCTCCACCCAGCGCGCGTACGACCAGCCGAGCCGGTCCGTCCAGAGGATGTCGCCGCCCACCGACGCGTACAGGAACCGGCTGAACTCGGGCGAGGGAACCTCGGAGCGGACGACCCGGACGTCCCCGCCCGGCGCGACGGCCGGCAGCAGGTCGGTCGGGGAAATCTGCTCCAGGGACCAGGTGGTCACGGCGATGGTGGTCATGCGGGCCAGAAAATCATCCGACCCGCTCGTCTGTCGATCGGCCCCGTGCCCAGCGGGGCCGCTCCGGTCAGCCCAGCGCCCGGTCGATCGACGCCAGCGGCAGCGCGAACAGCGTCCGCCCCGACTGGGACCAGACCTCGCCGGTCTCCTCCCAATAGGACAGGGAACCCGACCGGCCGCTCCAGCAACGCCGTGTCCCGTCCGTGCCGCACCGCGTCGCCCGCGCACCCTCCTTGTCCTGGCGCCACAGCGTCCCGTGACCACCCGGGCTTCCCGCCGCGCGGTCCAGATACCAGCCCGAGCGGTACGCCAGCACACCCCGCACATCGGTCGTCTTCGTCTCGTACGCCTCGACCGGGGCCGCCCGTCCGGAGGAGTCCGTGCCGAGCAGGCCCGAGCGGGCCGGGTCCCGGCTCAGCGCGTAACGCCACAGCCGGGTGCGCCGGTCCCCGTCCGCGGGCACCCACTCGCTCGCGACCAGACTGTCGGGGGAGGTGCTGCGGTCCAGGGAGACGGTGGCCGGACGGGACACGTCGTCGCCGCCGGGCAGGGTGTACGAGGCCACGGCGGGCAGCACGTACCGGGAGCCGTGCGCCGCCCAGCCGCCCCGGACCCGGCCGACCGCGTCGGACTCGACGGTGGCGCGCTGGATGCGGTCCATGTCGTACACGTACAGCGCGTCCCGGTCGCGATCGCGGGTCGTCACCAGCAGCTTGTCCTGATACCAGACCATGCCGGACAGCGGGGAGACCAGCCCCCGGTAGTCCCGCCCGCCGTCCACCGGGACGGCCAGCAGGGCCCAGGTGTAGCGCAGCCCGGCGGAGTCGTTCGCGTCGACGAAGGCGACCTTGGCCAGGCCCTGCCCGGGAGCCGGACCGTCCAGGGACCCGCCCTCGGCAGCGCCGCGGGTCCAGCCGGAGAGGATCACGCGGTTGCCGCCCCAGCGACCGTCGTCGTCCGCGTCGCCGGAGGTGGTGACCGCGCCGGCCCGCCAGCCCCGGGTGTCGGTGCCGCCGAAGCAGTACACGCGGGTGGCCGCCGGCTCCACCGGCAGGCTGTGCTTCTCGGCCGCCGAACAATGGGCCGCGTCCCGCAACGGCAGGTCGGCACCCTCCAGCACCGCGCCGACACCCACGGGCCGACCCATCTTCGACGCGAGCCGGTCCAGCCACCGCCCGGGCACCCGGTGCTCGGCCAGTGGCAGCCGCCCGCCCTCGTCGGACGCGACCGGCTTCAGCGCTCCGGGGGCATCGGCGACGGTGGCCTGTGAAGCGCTGATCAGGGTGGCGGCGGCGGTGAGCGCGAGGGCCGTCCCGGCCAGGGTCGCGCGCAGCGCCCTGCCCCGCCTGCGCCGCCGGTGTCTGCCGCGATGCTTCATAACGTCCTCCCGAGACGGACCAACTGCGCCTGGTGATCCGTACGTTGACGGAGGAGCAGGTGGGGTGGCCCGTAGAGGGATGCTACGGCAGGCAAGCGGTGCGGGGGACGAAGACCCTGCAAATATGCGAAAGATGCACCCTCGGGGCGGCGTGTACGGCACGCGCGGTGAACCTCAGGGCGGCGTGTACGGCACGCGCGGTGAACCTCAGGGCGGCGATGCGGACCCGCGCCGCCTGCTCACCGCCGGTGCGGTCGAGTGCGGCAGCAGATGCCGCGGGTCCTCCGGGAGCAGCACCTCCACTTCGGCGTCCTCCGCGAACCGGTACGGCCGGTGCTCCAGGAACGCCCCCAGATACCGCCGCACCCGCGACATCTCGGCGCGCACCGTAACCGTGCGGGCCGGGTCGCCGAACACGTCCCCGGCCAGGCCCGCGGCGCTGCGGCCCGAGCGGTGGACGGCGAGGAGATACAGCAACTCCGCGTGCCGGGGGCTCAGTTCCCGGGCCCAGGAGCCCGCCCCGCCGTGCACCTCCACCGACCAGTGCCGCGCCTGCCTGAGGTCCAGCACGATCCGGGCCGGGCCGTGCGGCACCGGCTCGCCGGCCGCCGCCGAGAGCAGCCAGCCCCCGGCCAGCGGCTCCACCGAGCACAGCCCGAGCGCCGGCAGCCATCTCGGGCCCGCGGACAGCGACTTGGGCAGGGCCACGCGCCGCACGTACGGCATGCCGCTGACCGCGGCGGTCCAGCCGTCCGGGTCGACGGCCAGGGCACGGACGCCGGCCCGGGCCAGCACCGGCGCCGCCACCGCCCGCAGCCGCTCCAGCGACTCCACGTGCATCTCCCGCAGCCGCGCCTCGGCCAACTTGGCCACCGAGCCGACCCAGGCGAGCGTGGCCGGATGCATCGTCTCCAGCGGCCCGCTCACGTCCACCACACCGAGCAGCCGGCCGTCCCGCGGATCCGTCAGGGGAGCACCCGCACACGTCCACCCGGCCTGGGAGCGCACGAAGTGCTCGGACGCGAACACCTGCACCGGTCGGCGCACCACCGCCGGGGTGCCCACACCGTTCGTGCCGACGACGTCCTCCCGCCAGTCCGCGCCGAGTTCGAAGCCGAGCCCGTCGGCCTTGCGCAGCACCGGCGGACTGCCTTCGCGCCACAGCACCCGGCCGTCCTCGTCGGCCACCACCATGATGTGGTGGGCGACGTCCGCGGCGGCCAGCAGCCCCTCCCGCAGCACCGGCAGCACATGGCGCAACACCGACGTCTCGCGCCGCCGCTGCACCTCCTCGCGGGACAGCGGATCCGCCCGGAAGTCGTGGTCCGGGTCGACGCCGCCGCGCAGCATCCGCTCCCAGGACCGCTCGATCACCGGACGCGGCGCCACCGGAGCGGGTTGCCCGGCCAGCCGGGCGGAGCGGACCTCGCTGAGGACCCGGGCCGCGCGCGAGCTGTCCACGGCGGCCAAGTGCGTGACGTCCATACGCGGTGCGCCCCCCGGAGTCGCTTTTTGACTGTCCGTCTCATAGTGCCGCCTGCCCGAGGGGTGTGCGCACGGTCCGCACACAGTCAGCAGCAAGTTGCAACCCCTTGCAACCCTGGTGGGCCGGCCCGGCCGTGTCCGAAACTTGAGCGGCGCCGTTCCGAGCGGCGTTCAGTGGCTCGAACGGGCCAGTGCGGCGGGGGTGGTGCCGTGTCGGCGCAGCACCACCCCCGTTTCTCCCGTTCACCCGAGGTCGGACCGGGTCAGGACACCGGCCGGGCCCGCTCCACCACCGACGCCAGGTCCAGCGTGTGCGGCAGCGTCCCGAAGACCGCGCCCCCGTCGCCCCCGAGCCGCCCCGCGCAGAACGCGTCGGCGACCTGCGGTGGCGCGAAACGGACCAGCAACGAGCCCTGGAGCACCAGCGCGAGCCGCTCCGCCAGCCGCCGCGCCCGCCCCTCCACGCCCTCCAGGTCGGCGAGATCGGTCAGCAGGTTCTTGATGGCCGCGTCGAGGCGATGATCGGCGCCGCGCGCCTGCCCGACCTCCCGCAGATACGCGTCCAGCGCCCCCGGCTCCCGCTGCAACGCCCGCAGCACGTCCAGCGCCTGGACATTGCCCGCGCCTTCCCAGACGGAGTTCAGCGGCGACTCGCGCACCAGTCGCGGCATTCCGGACTCCTCCACGTACCCGTTGCCGCCGAGGCACTCCGCCGCCTCCACGGCAACGGACGGGCACCGCTTGGTCACCCAGTACTTGGCGGCCGGCACGGCGATCCGCAGCAGCGCCCGCTCCTGCTCGCCCCCGTCGTCGCAGGCCGCCGCGAGCCGCAGCGCCAGGGTCGTCGCCGCCTCCGACTCCAGCGCCAGGTCGGCCAGGACGTTGCGCATGAGCGGCTTGTCGACGAGCTTCCCGCCGAACGCCTCGCGGTACGTGCAGTGGTGCACCGCCTGCGCCACGGCCTGCCGCATCAGCCCCGCCGAGCCCAGCACACAGTCGAGCCGGGTCGCCGCGACCATCTCGATGATGGTGCGCACCCCGCGCCCCTCCTCGCCCACGCGGCGCGCCCAGGTCCCGTCGAACTCGACCTCGGCCGAGGCGTTCGACCGGTTGCCGAGCTTGTCCTTGAGCCGCTGGAGCAGGAACACGTTGCGCGTGCCGTCCGCCAGCAGCCGCGGCACCAGGAAGCAGGTGAGCCCGCCCGGCGCCTGCGCCAGCACCAGGAAACCGTCGGACGTGGGCGCCGAGCAGAACCACTTGTGCCCGGTCAGCTGGTACGTCCCGTCCTCGGCGAGCGGCCGGGCCGACGTGGTGTTCGCCCGGACGTCGCTGCCGCCCTGCTTCTCCGTCATGCCCATCCCGAACAGCGCCCCGGCCTTGAGGTGGGCGGGCCGCAGCTCACGCTCGTAGATCATGGACGTCAGCCGCGGTTCCCACTCGGCGGCAAGGTCCGGGTCATGGCGCAGGGCGGGCACCGCCGCGTGCGTCATGGACAGCGGGCAGCCGTTGCCGGCCTCGACCTGCGTCCACACCAGGAAGGCTGCGGCCCGCCGCAGGTGCCCGGCCGGCCGGTCCCAAGCCGCCGTCAGACCGGCCGAGACGCCCTTGCCGAGCAGCCGGTGCCAGGAGGGGTGGAACTCGACCTCGTCGACGCGGTTGCCGTACCGGTCGTGCGTGAGGAGCCGGGGCGGGTTCTCGTTCGCCAGCCTCCCCCACTCCTGCACCTGGGCCGAGCCGGAGGTCCGGCCGAGTGCCGCCAGCTCGCCGAGGACCTCCTCGCGCAGCTCCGGGTCGAGGTGCCGGCCGACCGCGGCGGCCAGGGCCCGGTCGGCGGAGAAGACGTCATAGCCGACCAGCGGCGGGACCTGGTTCGTCACGGTGTGGGTGCTGCCTGCCATGCTGCGAAAGTACCCCGCGGTGGCACCTTGGCACCCGGCGGACCCGGGCCGGTCCGCGAAGACCCGGCCTGTGGGTGAGTGGGGCCGGGCACGACGGATACCGTTAGGGGGTGCAGCCAGCGAGTGACACCCCCGACACGCCCTCCGGGCGCCTCCACCGGGCGCGGGCCCTGTACCGGAACGTCTCCAAACGCAAGACCGCCTGGCTGTTGCTCAAGGACACCGTCAACTCCTGCATCGAATACCGCATCCTGGGCCTCGCCGCCGAGGCCGCGTTCTTCACGCTGCTGTCGGTGCCGCCGCTGCTGCTGAGCATGATCGGACTGCTCGGCTACGTCGACGCCTGGACCGGCGCCGACACCATCGAGAGCCTCCAGAGAAGCCTCCTGGAGGCCTCCCGCACGGTCCTGTCCGACCGGGGCGTGCGCGAGATCGCCCAGCCGATCCTGCACGACGTGATAAAGGGCGGCCGGCCCGACGTCATCTCCATCGGCTTCCTGTTCGCCCTCTGGTCGGGCTCCCGCGCGGTGAACGTCTTCATCGACACCATCACCGTGATGTACGGCCTCGACGGTGTCCGGGGCATCGTCAAGACCCGCCTGATGGCGTTCCTGCTGTTCATCGTGGCCCTGCTCATCGGTTCGGTCGCGCTGCCGCTGATGGTGGCCGGGCCGGACGCGGTGGTGCGGGTCGTGCCGTGGTCGACGACGGTCGTGCAGGTCCTGTACTGGCCGGTGGTGATCCTTTTGTCGATCGCCTTCCTGACGACGCTGTACCACGTGTCCGTCCCGGTCCGCTCCCCGTGGATCGAGGACGTGCCCGGCGCGCTGGTCGCCCTCGGCATGTGGGTGCTCGGCAGCTTCCTGCTGCGGATCTACCTGTCCAGCACGGTGGAGGGCCCCACGATCTACGGCTCCCTCGCCGCGCCCGTCGCCGTGCTGCTGTGGATCGGTGTGTCCGCGTTCGCCGTGCTCGTCGGGGCCGCCGTCAACGCCGCCATCGACCGGGTCTGGCCGGCCGCCGCCACCGCCGCGGCCCGTGAGGCCAACGAACGGCTGCGGCAGGCCCAGGTCGCCGAGTACGTCGCACGCGCCACCGCCGCGGGCGAGGCCGATCCCGACATGCCCTCCGAGTTCCCGGAACGCTGGTCCCGCTTCCTGCCTCCGGAGGACGTGTCGTCCCGGCTGCGCACCCACGTGAAGAGCACCCACGTGAAGAGCACCCACGTGAAGAACGCCCACGTGAAGAACGCCCAGGTGAAGACCACCCAGGTCAACGGGGAAGGACGGCCGCCCGAGGAGAGGTGACGGACGCCGGTCTCAGGCCCGCCAGGTCCCGGCCGCGGCCTCCTCGCGCACGAAATCGCCGAAGTCCCGGGGATCGCGGCCCAGCACCTCCCGCACCCCGCCGGAGAGGCGGGCGTTGCGGCCGTCGAGGAGGGTGCCGAAGATCTCCGTCATCCGCGTCACCTCCTCCGGCGGCACACCGAACCCCACCAGCGCCTCCCCGTACTCCCGTGTCGAGACGGCCCGGTACGTCAGCGGACGCCCCGTCGCCCCCGCGATCTCCGCCACCGCCTCCCCGAAGGTCAGCAAACGCGGCCCCGAGAGCGTGAGGGTGCGCCCCGCATACCGGTCTCCGGCCGTCAGCGCGGTCACCACCACGTCCGCGATGTCCCGCACGTCGAGGAACGGCTCGCGCACCTCGTCGGCCGGGAACACCAGCTCCCCGTGCTCCCGCAGCTCCGCCACCAGCGGACCCTCGCTGAAGTTCTGCGCGAACCACGCGGCCCGTACGACGGTCCAGTCCGCCCCCGACGCGTGCAGCGCCTCCTCGGTGGGCAGGGCCTGGTCCTCGCCGCGCGCGGACAGCAGCACCAGCCGCCGTACCCCGAGCCCGACCGCCTCCCGCGCGAGGTCGCCGACCGCCTCGGCGGCCCCCGGAGCGCCGACGTCCGAGGGGTGGACGAGGTAGGCCGCGTCGGCGCCGCGCAGGGCGTCCGCCCAGGTCGAGCCGTCCCACCAGTCGAAGCCGGTCGTGCGCGACGCCGCCCGCACCATGAGCCCGGCCGCCGTCGCGGCCCGCGCCACCCGGCTGCCGGTACGCCCCGAGGCGCCCGTCACCACCACCGTCATCTCCCCCGGAATCCGTGCCGTGTTCCGTGCCGTGTGCTCCGCCGTGTTCGTCATGCCGTCGAGTCAACTGCCGTACACCGTCCGGAACCATCGCTGAACGGCTCATTCCCATACGCCCGCGTCTACGCTGGCCCCATGGACGCGCCTCCACGCTCGAACACCCTCACGCGGGGGGACCCCCTCGCAGGTCTCCTGGAGGGCCCCCGCGCGCGGGGCGCGTTCATGATCAGGGCCTGTTTCGACCCGCCGTGGGCGGTGCGCGTGGAGGACCGGGCCCCGCTCACCGTGATGCTCGTCGTCCGCGGCGAGGCCTGGATCGTGCCCGGACGGGGCGCGTGCACGCGGCTCGGCGCCGGGGACCTCGCCATCGCCCGCGGCCCCGACCCGTACACCTGCGCCGACGCCCCCGACACGGCACCGCAGGCGGTGATCCTGCCGCACCAGGAGTGCCGCTACCCCGGCGGACGGCCCCTCAACGGCTCCATGGACCTGGGCGTCCGGACCTGGGGCGACCGGCTCGACGGGGCCACCGTCATGCTGATCGGCACCTACCCGTTGCAGGGCGAGATCAGCGGGCGGCTGCTGGACGCCCTGCCGCCCCTGCTCGCCCTCACGCCCGACGTGTGGGACTGCCCCCTCACGCCGTACCTCACCGAGGAGATCGTCCGGGACGAGCCCGGCCAGGAGGTCGTCCTGGACCGGTTGCTCGACCTGCTGGTCATCGCCGCGCTGCGGGCCTGGTTCGCACGCCCCGAGGCGGAGGCACCGGCCTGGTACCGGGCCCTCGCCGACCCGGTCGTCGGCGGTGTGCTGCGCCTGTTCCAGGACGACCCGGCCCACCCCTGGACCGTTGCCGCGCTCGCAGCGAAGGCCGGGGTGTCCCGTGCCGCGCTGGCCCGCCGTTTCACCGGCCTGGTGGGCGAACCCCCGATGTCCTACCTCACCGGCCGGCGCCTGGCCCTGGCCGCCGACCGCCTGCGCGACTCCACCGACACCCTCGACGCGGTGGCCCGCGAGGTGGGCTACGGCAGCGCTTTCGCCCTGTCGACGGCGTTCAAGCGGGTGTACGGGGTGAGTCCGGTGGAGTACCGGGGGCGGGTGACGTAGCGCGCCGGGCCCGGAGGTGCCGCCGTGGCGCGCGTATCGGGGGCGCACGGCAGAGGAGGCGCCGATCGCGCGATCGAGGGCGCGAGGCAGCGGAGCGAGGCACCGGACTCCGCGCGGCCCCCGTGTCACGGCGTAGCCTGGCCCCGTGTACGCGGAGCGGGCGTCGCGGCTGCCGGGGGCGGTCGTCTGGACCAACACCCCGTCCCCGCCCGGAGCGGGGCGGGTCCTGCCCGACGGGTGCATGGATCTGCTGTGGCACGACGGGCGGCTGCTGGTCGCCGGGCCCGACACCCGCGCCCACCTTCCGGACGGTGCGGCCGGCCCCTGGGCCGGGGTCCGTTTCTACCCGGGCACGGCCCCGGCGCTCCTGGGCGTGCCGGCGCACGAGCTGCGTGACCGGCGCGTCGAGCTCGCCGACCTGTGGCCGGCCACGCGGGTGCGGCGACTGGCCGACCGTGTGAACGCGGCCCGCGACCCGGCGAGCGGCCTGGAGGACCTGGCACTGCGGCAGGCGGCCGGCACCGAACCCCCGGACCCGCTGCTCCGGCAGATCGTCACCGCCCTCGACGCGGGCCGTTCGGTCGCCGCCACCGCCGACGCACTGGGCGTCGGCGCCCGCCGGCTGCACCGCCGCTCGCTGTCCGCCTTCGGCTACGGACCCAAGACCCTGGCCCGCGTCCTGCGGCTGAACCGCGCCCTCGCGCTGGCCCGGAGCGGTGTGCCCTTCGCTGAGACGGCAGCCCGGGCGGGTTACGCCGACCAGGCCCATCTGGCGCGGGACGTGAGGGAGTTGGCCGGCCTGCCGCTGGGGGAGCTACTCGGCCGCGGTGGCCGACGGGGCGAACAGATCCACCCCGTTGCCGTCCGGGTCGAGCACGACGGCGTACCGCTGGCCCCAGAAGGCGTCCCACGGCTTGAGCTCGCCGTGGTACCCGGAGCCGACCAGTTCCTCGTAGAGGGCGTCCACCTCGCGCGGCCCGTCGCACCGCAGGGCCAGTGAGGTCCGGCCCCCCGGGGCGGGCGGCCGCCACTCGGGCAGGAAGGAGCGGACCGTCTCCTCGGTGTCGAACATCAGCCGCAGCCCGCCGGGCAGTCCGGCCTCGGCGTGCGGCTGTTCCTCGGCACCGTCCGGGAAGGCGAACCCGAGCCGGCGGTAGAACGTGACGGAGGCGGCCATGTCGGAGACGACCAGGCCGATGGCATCGAATCGTGCGGTCATGGAGTCACCGTAGGCAGACCCGCGCAGCCCGGTCTTGAACGAATCGGACACCCCGGCCCGGCCGGGCCGGGCGGCGCCGGGCCCGAAAATTTCGGTCACCGAACCGGCCTGCCCGGCCGCCTCGGATACCTGCGTTCGGATGTCACGGCACCACGACTGCTCGTCCACACCCGCGCCACCGGCCACCGGCCACCGGCACGACTCCCTCCCGGCCGGCGTCGCCGCCCTGCGCCCCGTCGGGGACTTCGAGGTCGACGCCACCGAGGCCCCGGCACCTCCTACGCGCGCGGCGCCGCCGTGCTCGCCCTTTCCACCAGACGCGTCGACAGCTCCGTGCGCGTGGACTCCGGATGATGGCCGTCCATCAGACGCAGCAGCGACCGCAGGGCCGTCGCGGCCATCTCGGACAGCGGCTGGCGGACGGTGGTCAGGGCGGGGGAGGCCCAGCGGGCCTCGGGCAGGTCGTCGAAGCCGACCACGCTGATGTCGTCCGCAACCCTCAACCCCCTGTCGGCCAGGGCCGCGTAGACACCCAGCGCCATCCGGTCCGAGCAGACGAAGACGGCGGTCGGCGGCTCGGGCAGGTCGAGGAGCTCCAGCATGCGGCGGTGGGCGACCCGCTCGTCGAAACCGGCGTGCCGGACGTAGTCGGGGCGGTGCCGGACCCCGGCCGACGCGAGCGCCGAGCGGTACCCGGCGACCCGGGCGCTGCTGCACATCGTGCGGCGGGGACCGGCGATGACGGCCACCCGCTCGTGCCCCAGCGACAGCAGATGCTCCGTGGCGGTCAGACCGCCCTGCCAGTTCGCCGCCCCCACCGAGACCACGCCCTCCGGCGGCTCCTGCACCGGATCGAGCATCACGAACGGGATGCGGTGCTGCTCCAGCCACGCGTACTGCGAGTCGCTGAGCTCGGCCAGGTTGAACAGGACCCCGGAGGAGCCCCGGGCGACCAGCTTGTCCAGCCAGCCGCGCTCCGGGCGGCCGACCCGGGAGCGGATCAGCGCCGCCGACACCACGACCTCCAGGCCCGCGTCGTGCGCCGCCTCCTCCGCCCCGTGCAGCACCGCGCCCGACCAGGAGCTCTCCAGCGAGTGCACGACCAGATCGATCAGCCGGGGCGGTTTCGCCGCGTCGAAGCGAGGTCTGCGCACGTACCCGAGCCGGTCCAGCGCCTCGGTCACACGGCGGCGGGTCTCGGGTGCCACGTCCTCGCGACCGTTGACCACCTTCGACGCGGTCGGCACCGACACCCCCGCCTCGCGCGCCACGACCGCCAGCGTCGGACCGGCCGTCACGCTCGCACTCGCCGTACGGACCATCGGGAACCCACCTCTCCGGCCCGCCCGTGGGCCGTGGAAAGTTTCGACCAGTGCTGCACACGGCGGTCACGAGATCCGGCCGGGCAGAAAGCGCTTCCTACTGTAGGTGCGGCGCAGGACGGCGGGAAGACAACCGAATTCTTTGCTACGCGCCGGGCAAAACTTTCGAAACGTCGAACAACGCCCGCAGCCGGGTGTGCAGTTCAGCCGAAACCCGGTGAAGTCCGCCGTGAACGACGCGTCCACGAGGCCGTCCCGGGCGTGCTGCCCGCCCACATCGTCGGATGCCGTGTCAGGGAGCCGGCCGACCCGTAAGGACCCGACGGCCGGGCGCCGCCGACCACCCGGGACGCCCCGGGTGCCGTCGCGGAAGGCCACCCGCACACCGTTCGGCACACCGATGTCCGCCGCATGGCGGTATCACCCCCTCACGCACCGGAATACCGGGCCACGATGAGTTGCTCTGATCTGCAGGGTGCACGAGCGCGGTGAGGGGCTGGTGGACATATGATGGCAGACCAGGCGGACCCCGTGGTGAGCACGCCCCACGGTGCCCTGCGGGGCCGGTACGAGCGCGGGGTCGCGGTCTTCCGCGGCATCCCGTACGCCGCCCCGCCCTTCGGCCCCCGCCGTTTCCGCCCGCCCGTGCCGCTGCCGCCCTGGGACGGCGTCCGCGACGCCGGCGCCTTCGGCCCGACCTCACCGAAACCGCCGTACTCCGAGGCTTTCGCCCCCTACCTGTCCGACCCGGTCGTGCCCGGCGACGACTGCCTCAACCTCAACGTCTGGACCCCGCAGCCCGACCCCGCAGCGCACCTCCCCGTCCTCGTCTGGCTGCACGGCGGCGCCCTGACCAGGGGCTCCTCCGCCGTACCCGTGTACGACGGTCACGCCTTCGCCCGCGACGACGTGGTCTGTGTCTCCGTCAACTACCGGCTGGGCGTTGAAGGGTACGGGCTGTTCCCGGACGCGCCCCCGAACCCCGGGCTGCGGGACCAGATCGCCGCCCTGACCTGGGTGCACGAGGCCATCGAGGCGTTCGGCGGCGACCCCGGCCGCATCACGCTTGCGGGCCAGTCCGCCGGCGCCATCAGCGTCGGCGCCCTCCTCGCCGCCCCGCAGACCCAGGGGCTGGTCCGCCGGGCCGTGCTGCAGAGCGGCCCGCCGGAGGCGTCCGAGCGGGCCAGGGTGCGACGGATGGTGCGCCGGATGGCCTCCCGGCTGAAGATTCCCGCCACCGCCGAGGCGTTCGCGGCCGTCGACCGCGATCTGCTGCTGCGCACCCAGGCCGACGTGGGGAAACTGGGCAGCCCGGTGGTCGGCGGACCCGCCTTCGGCCTCGTCATCGATGGTGACGTCGTCCCGCGCGACCCGATGGAGGCCCTCACGGAGGGCGGCGCCGCCCCGGGCGTCGAACTGCTGCTGGGCTGGACCCGCGACGAGTACCGGCTGTGGCTGGTGCCCGGCGGCCTGCTGGAGCGCGTCGACCGTCTCGGAGCCGTCGCCATCGCGGGGGCCATGGCCCGCTGTCACTGCGGCAGCGAGGTACCGCGCGGCTACCGCAGCCTGCATCCGGAGGCGAGCACGGCGGACCTCGTCGGCCAGCTCGTCACCGACCATCTGCTGCGCATCCCCCTGCACCACCTGGCCGACGCCCGTACGGATCCGTCGTACGTCTACGAGTTCGCCTGGCCCTCGAACCTGCCCGGGCTCGGCGCCTGCCACGCGCTGGAGCTGGGCTTCGTCTTCGACACCGGAGACGTCGAGGAGTCCCGGAAACTGGCGGGGGAGGAGGCCCCGCAGGAATTGGCCGACGCGATGCACACGGCGTGGGTGCGGTTCGCGACGGACGGCGACCCGGGCTGGGAGCGCTGGAACGGCGACCATCCGGTGCGGGTCTTCGGAGACCGCGCGCCCGACGCCGAGGACGGCCTGGCTTACACGGCCCACGGTCCCCGCGACCGGGAACTCGCCCTCTGGCGGGCCGACGCCCTCAGACCCCCGGAGCCCCCGCCCGTGTCGATCCCGTCCGACGGTTCGCCCGCCCGCAGCACGGAACTGCGATCGGCCGTACGACGCCTCCGGCGCTCCGGGGCACTCCGCCGGCACTGACGTGCTTCGCGCCCGCCGGGTGGGCCGTGCGGCCGGCGGGGCCAGGGAGATCCCACCGAGTCCTCACCACCACGTGCGTGCCCGGCGGCAGGCGTTCGTCCCCGGGTGTGCTCCAGGGCCGTGCGGTCGCTGAAGCGGCCCAGTTCCTCGTAGGACGGGTGGACCGTCGTCCGGGCGGGATGGGTGTGCGGGGATTGCGTCGGCGGCCGGGGCGCTGTTGTCCTTTGCGGTTGTCGGCGTCTCCGGGGTGACCGTCGTCCGGGCGGGATGGGTGTGCGGGGATTGCGTCGGCGGCCGGGGCGCCGTCGTCCTACGCGGCTGCCAGCGTCCCCGCGATGTCCGAGATCCCCTCCGGGCCCACCCGGCAGCAGCCGCCGATCAGCCGGGCCCCCGCCTGCCGCCAGCCCTTCACCTGGTCGGCGGTGAAGGTGGAACGGCCGGTCCAGGCGCGTGCCCCGGCGTCCCAGGTCTCGCCGCTGTTGGGGTAGACGACGACCGGCTTGCCGGTGACCCGCGCCGCAGTCGCCGCCGCGGCCTCCACGTCCTCGGGCGCGCAGCAGTTCACCCCCACCGCGATCACCTCGTCCGCCTCCGCGGCCAGGGCGAAGGCCTCCTCCAGCGGCTGCCCGGCGCGCGTGCGGCCACCGGCGACGGAGTAGGTCAGCCAGGCCGGCACCCCCAGCCCGCGCACCGCCCGCACCAGGGCCGCGGCCTCGTCCGCGTCGGGAACCGTCTCCAGCGCGAGGACGTCGGGCCGGGCGGCGGCCAGCACCTCTAGGCGCGGCCGGTGGAAACGCTCCAGCTCGTCCACGCTCAGCCCGTAGCGCCCCCGGTACTCCGAACCGTCCGCGAGCATCGCCCCGTACGGACCGGCCGAGGCCGCCACCCACAAGGGCCGCGGGACCCGCGCCCGCCGGGCCGCCTCGCGGGCCGACTCCACGCTCAGCGCCATCAGTTCGGCGGCCCGGTCATGACCGATCCCGCGCGTGGCGAAACCCTCGAACGTCGCCTGGTAGCTGGAGGTGATCGCCACGTCCGCGCCCGCCCGGAAGTAGGCGAGGTGCGCCTCGGTCACCGCCTCCGGCTGTTCGGCGAGCAGCCGCGCCGACCACAGCTCGTCGCTCAGGTCGTGCCCGGCCGTCTCCAACTGGTTGGACATGCCGCCGTCCAGGACGACCGTCCCGGCGGCGAGGGCTTCGGCGAGGGTGAGGGTGCTGGTCATGACGACGACGGTAGTCCAGAAACAGCGGCGCATCCCAGCCGAGTGCGTCCAGTGCGTGAACAGGTCGACCAGCATGTGGGACAGCGGGTTACGATCACGGCCCTCCCCCCTCCGCTCGTACAGGAACGCCCATGACCGCCCCCCGCCCCGCCGACGCCGAACCCGCCGGTCCCGCGTCCCCCGAGCCGGCCGCGCCCACCGGCGTGACCCCGCCTCGCCGCCGCCACGGCCCTCGTCATGGGCAACATCATCGGCGGCGGCATCTTCGTCCTGCCCGCCACCGTCGCCCCGTACGGCACGGTCAGCCTGCTCGCCTTCCTCGTGCTGTCGGTCGGAGCCGTCCTGCTCGCCCTGCTCTTCGGCCGGCTGGCACGGCGCAGCCCGGTCACCGGCGGCCTGTACGTCTACCCGCGGGACGCCTTCGGTGAGTTCGCCGGATTCCTGTCGGCCTGGTCGTACTGGACGATGTGCTGGGTCAGCATCGCCGCCCTGGCCGTCGCCGTCGTCGGCTACGTCGACGTTCTCATACCCCTGCACGGCGACCACGCCCTCCAGGCCGCCGTCGCCCTGGCCGCCCTCTGGCTGCCCGCCGCGGCGAACTTCGCCGGTACGCGCTGGGTGGGCGCCGTGCAGGTGGTCTCCACGATCCTGAAGTTCGTGCCGCTGCTCCTGCTCGCCACGATCGGCCTGTTCTTCGTCGACGCGGACAACTTCGGCCCGTTCAACGCCTCCGGCCAGAGCGTCTCCGGCGCGCTCGCCGCCTCCGCCGCGCTGCTGCTGTACAGCTTCCTCGGAGTGGAGTCGGCCGCGGTCAGCGCGGGCGAGGTCCGCGATCCCGAGCGCACGGTCGGCCGGGCGAGCGTCCTCGGCACCCTGGCGTCCGCCCTCGTCTACGTCCTCGGCACGGTCGCCGTCTTCGGCCTCGTCCCGCACGACCGGCTCGTCGAGTCGGGCGCCCCGTTCGCCGACGCGGTCGATGCGATCGCCGGGGGCGGCTGGGGCGGTACCGTCATCGCCCTGGTCGCCGTCGCCTCCATCACCGGCTGCCTCAACGGCTGGATCCTCATGGCCGCGCAGATGCCCTACGCCGCCGCCCGCGACGGTCTGTTCCCGGCTCCCTTCGCACGGCTGGGCAAGGGCGGCGTCCCCGGTTTCGGCGTGTGGGCCTGTGTGACCCTCGGTTCGCTGCTCATCGCCCTCAACTACACGGCCGGCCCGGACACCACCTTCCGCGTCCTCGTACTGATCACCACGTTCACCGGCTGTGTGCCGTACCTGCTGTCGGCGGCGGCCCAGCTGTACTGGCTGGCCCGCGGCACGCGCGAGCTCCCCCACTCTCGGCTTCGCTCGAGCGGGAGGGGCCCCCATCGCCCCGCGGTCCTCGCCCGGGATCTGACGGTCGCCGTCCTCTCCTTCGGGTTCTCCTTCTGGCTGATCGCCGGTGCCGGGTACGCCGCCGTCTACCAGGGAGTGCTGTTCCTCTTCGCCGGTATCCCGGTGTACGTGTGGCTGCGGGGGCGCAAGGACACGGCGGAGGTGTCGGCATAGCATCGGGGGATGCCCGAGGTCGCTGCAGCGCATGCCGAAGTACGTGAGGTCCTGGGAGTCCCGGCGGACCAGGCGGTGTTCGAGCCGCTCCCGCACGACCCCGGCAACGGCGTCACGGCCGGGGTGTGGCGTGTCACGGGCGGCGACCGCTCGGCCGTCCTGAAGGTGCTGACGCGGACGAAGGAGACCGGCGTCGCCTGGTCGGCGTCCAACGACCCGCGCCACCCGAAGTTCTGGCGCCGCGAGGCGTACGTCTACCGGTCCGGCCTCGCCCAGGTCTGGCAGCCGCAGGGCATCCGCGCGCCCCGGCTGCTGGAGTGCGCCGAACGCCCGGACGGTGACGTGGCGTTGTGGCTGGAGGACGTGCCGGGCGAACCGGCGACCGCCTGGTCCCTCACCCGCCACGTCGACCACGCCCACCGCCTGGGCGCCGCGCAGGGCGCGGTCGGCGCGGGGGAGGACACCCCCTGGCTGTCGCAGGGCTTCCTGCGGGACCACATCTCGGGGAAGACGACCGGCCAGGCCACGCTCGACGACGACGAGGCGTGGCAACACCCCCTGCTCCGGCGGCACTTCCCGCCCGGCCTGCGCGAGGACCTGGCCCGCCTCCACCACGACCGCGCGTGGTTCCTCACGGTCATGGAGTCGCTGCCCCGCGCCCTCTCCCACCTCGACCAGCGGCCGGCGAACCTCCGCTCCGACGGCCCGGGCACCAGTGTCCTGTTCGACTGGGCGTTCACCGGCGACGGCGCCCTCGGGGAGGACCTCGGCACGTACCTGCCCGACTGCGTCCTCGACCTGTTCGTGCCCGCCGCCGACCTGCCGGGCCTGGCCAAGGCGGCCTACGACGCCTACGTGCACGGCCTGCGCCGCGGCGGCTGGCGGGGCGACGAACAGTTCGTACGACTCGGGGTGTGCGCCTCCGCGGTGAAGTACGGCCGGCACACGGCCCTGATGCCGGCGCGGGCGGACGAGGAGCGGGCGGCCCACGGCGGCGATCGCGCCGCCCCGGCAGAACTCCGTTACCGCGAACGCGGCCTGGCCCTGGAGTTCCTGGCCGAGCGGGCCGCCGAGGCCCGGCTGCTGGCTCCCCGGCTCGGCTTTCCCGAAGCCCCCAGCGGCCGCTGAAGCGCGGAGGGGGACCGAAGGCCATGGCCCGAGTCGTCGCGTTGTCGTACTACCCCGTCAAGGGCTGTGCCGGGACGTCGGTGCCCGAGGCGCTGCTGACGCCGGCCGGACTGGCGCACGACCGCGACTTCATGGTCGTCGGCGAAGAGGGCGTGTACCGGACACAGCGCAGGGATCCGCTGCTGGCCGTCATCCGCCCCCTGATCGCCCCCGACGGCGGCCACCTCACACTCACCGCGCCCGGGGCCGAGTCCCTCCATGTCCGGGTGGACACCTCCGGCACCCGGCGGAAGGTGGACCTGTTCGGAACCGCCTACCAGGGCATCGACCAGGGCGACGAGGCGGCGGACTGGCTCTCGGCGCGGCTCGGCGCCCGGAGCCGTCTGGTGCGGGTCCCGCCGGAACACAGCAGGGTGACCGACGGCCTGACACCGGGCACCTCCGGCTACGCCGACAGTTGCGCCCTGCACGTCATCTCCCGCGCCACCCTGGACCTCCTCGCCACCAAGCTCATCGACCGCGGTGCCCGCCCCCTTCCTCTCGACCGTTTCCGCCCCAACCTCGTCATCGACGGCTGGGACGACCCCCACACGGAGGACCGCGCCCACCGCCTGCGCATCGGCACCACGGAACTCGGCTACGCCAAACTCGCCATCCGCTGCGCGGTCACCCTGGTCGACCAGCAGGCAGGCACCCGGGCGGGCCCCGAACCCCTCCGTACCCTCGCCGGCTACCGCCGCGCCGCCCAGGGCGGCGTCGCCTTCGGCACGAAGTATGCGGTACTGCGGCCCGGCAGGGTGACGGTGGGGGACGAGGTGGACGTCACGGTGTGGCGCGAGTCCGAGCTGTGACACCGGAACCCGGGCCGACCGAACAGGGGCGCCACGGCGGACGGTCCGCACGGCGAGCACCGGTTCGACGGGCTTGAGGAGCCTCCCCGACGACCGGGCGACCGCACCTCGGCCGTGACGTCCCGGGCGACGGCGGCCACCGCCGGGGGAGCGGCGACCGCCGGGGGCGGTGACCAGGGGAGCGACCGCCGCGGGGATGCCCGAGGAGGCCGCCGCGGTGTGAGTGAGGCCGCGCACATGACCGGAGACGGGCCATGTCCCCGCCGATGACGAGCGATTCGGCGGCTGCCGCTGCCGCAACGCGCGCGATGTGTTCGTCCCGTCAGACCCGTTGACCTCCTCGTGCCGCCCCCTTACGTTTTCGGCGTTCGTAATGACAGATGGTGTTCGAAATTTCAGATGTCGTTGGAATGGCAACGCCGTGTGTCCCCAGTGAGAGGCAGGCCCCCTGCGCATGAGCCGCGACCGCGACCACGCTCTGCCCGAACCCCCCAGCCGCAGACTGTTGTTGAAGGGCGCCGCAGCAGCCGGCGCCCTGGCCACCGTCCCCGCCCTCCCCGGCGTCGCCGGGGCGGCACCCCGGACGGAAACCGCTGCCGAGACCCCCGGCGGGCACCCGAAGCCGCCGTCCGTCGTCAACCCCCTCGTCCGCAACCGTGCCGACCCGCACATCCACCGGCACAAGGACGGCTTCTACTACTTCACCGCCACCGCCCCCGAGTACGACCGCATCATCCTGCGCCGCTCCCGCACCCTGAACGGCCTCGGCACGGCGGACGAGTCCGTCATCTGGCGGGCCCACGCCACCGGCCCCATGGGCGCCCACATCTGGGCGCCCGAACTGCACCGCATCGGCGGCAAGTGGTACATCTACTTCGCCTCCGCGCCCGCCGAGGACGTCTGGGCGATCCGCATATGGGTGCTGGAGAACGCCCACCCCAACCCCTTCAAGGGCACCTGGGTGGAGCGGGGCCAGGTCAAGACGGCCTGGGAGACCTTCTCCCTGGACGCCACCACCTTCACCCACCGCGGCAAGCGTTACCTCGCTTGGGCGCAGCACGAGCCCGGAATGGACAACAACACCGGCGTCTTCCTCTCCGAGATGGCCGACCCGTGGACCCTGAAGGGCCCGCAGGTGCGGCTGTCCACCCCGGAGTACGACTGGGAGTGCGTCGGCTTCAAGGTCAACGAGGGCCCGTACGTCCTCAAGCGCAACGGCCGCCTCTTCATGACGTACTCGGCCAGCGCCACCGACTTCAACTACTGCGTGGGCCTGCTGACCGCCGACGCCGACAGCCACCTCCTGGACCCCGTGAGCTGGTCCAAGTCGCCGGCCCCGGTCTTCACCAGCAACGACACGACCAAGCAGTACGGCCCCGGCCACAACTGCTTCACGGTCGCCGAGGACGGCCGCACCGACGTCCTCGTCTACCACGCCCGCCAGTACAAGGAGATCAACGGCGACCCGCTGAACGACCCCAACCGCCACACCCGCGTCCAGAAACTCGGCTGGAAGCGCGACGGCACCCCCGACTTCGGCGTCCCGGTCGCCGACACGGTGAAGGTGAGCGACTGACATGAGACGTGCCCACGCCGCCCTCCTCGCCCTGTGCCTCGGGCTGTTCGGCGCCCTCGCCACCGGCGGCCCCGCCCAGGCCGCGCCCCAGACCATCACCAACGGAACCCAGTTCACGGACACCTCCGGCAGCCCCGTCCACGCGCACGGCGGCGGCGTCCTCAAGGTCGGCACCTACTACTACTGGTTCGGCGAACACCGCAACGCCGACAACACCTTCCGGTACGTCGACGCCTACCGCTCGACCGACCTGAAGAACTGGGAGTTCCGCAACCACGTCCTGACCGAGGCCGGTGCCCCGGAACTCGCGACCGCCAACATCGAGCGGCCGAAGGTCATGTACAACGCCTCCACCGGCAAGTTCGTGATGTGGATGCACAAGGAGAACGGCACCGACTACAGCGAGGCCCGCGCGGCCGTCGCCGTCTCCGACACCGTCGACGGTAACTACACCTGGAAGGGCAGCTTCCGGCCGCTCGACCGGCACATGTCCCGTGACATCACGGTCTTCGTCGACACCGACGGCGCCGGCTACATGATCTCCGCCGCCCGGGAGAACTACGACCTGCAGATCTACCGCCTCACCGCCGACTACACGGGCATCGCCGGCCTGGTCGCCAACCCCTGGCCCGGCGGCCACCGCGAGGCCCCGGCGCTGTTCAAGCGGGGCGGCGTCTACTTCATGCTGACCTCGGGCGCCACGGGCTGGAACCCCAACCAGCAGCAGTACGCCACGGCCACCAGCATCGCCGGCCCCTGGTCGGCCATGAAGAGCGTCGGCGACTCGACGACGTACGGTTCGCAGACCGCGTTCGTCCTGCCCGTGCAGGGCACCGCGGGCACCTCGTACCTGTACCTGGGCGACCGCTGGGGCAACTCCTTCGGCGGCACGGTCAACGACTCGCGGTACGTGTGGCTGCCGCTGACCTTCCCCAACTCCACGACGATGTCCATGTCCTGGACCCCCGAGCTCACCGTCGACACCGCCGCCGGGACCGTCACCGGCACCACCGCCACGTACCACACGCTGATCGCCCGCCACTCCTCCAAGTGCGCGGACGTGACGAGCCAGTCGCTGTGGGCGGGCGCCCAGCTCAAGCAGTACGACTGCAACGGCGGCGCCAACCAGAGGTACTGGTTCAAGTCCGTCGGAAACGGCTACTACCAGTTGATGGTCAGGAACAGCAGCCTGTGCGTGCGGGAGAACGCGAGCACGGTCACGCAGGAGAACTGCGCCTCCTCCGCGACGAGCCAGCAGTGGTCGCTGACCACCACCGGCTCGTACCTGAACGTCAAGTCCCGTGCGAGTGGCGAGTGTCTCGACGTGAACGGCGGATCCACCGCCAACGGCGCCGCCCTCATCACGTACACGTGCAACGGCGGCACCAACCAGCAGTGGACACGCGGTACCTGACCCGCCCCGAGCCGGCCGCTCGCGTGGGCCGTCGTCACCCCCGTTGCGCGGGGTGTGTGCGGCGGCCCGCCCGGGCGGCCGTCTTCTTGAACCCGGCTGTGGCGTGCCGTTCCGGTCGCCGATCCGCCAGATCGTGCCCGCGTCCGACGGTCACGGGAGACCGGTGGCCGTTGAATCGTTTTCGTGAAAGTGCTTTCAGTCAGGCGTTGCCGAAGATCCGGTGAATGCTGCTCGGGGGCTAGTAAGCGCTTGTCGATACCGGTACGGTCCCCCTCCAGGTCTTGTCGTGCGGGGAGAGGAGCCCGGAGTGAGACGTTTCAGCAGCGCCGTCGTGGCGGCGGTGACCCTGGGTGCCGCGTTGTCGTCCGTGCCCGCCCACGCGGGCGAGGCGAGCGGAGGACCGGGGCTCGCGCACTGCGCCACCGGCACCTGCCACTTCGACGTTCCGCCGGGCACCTACGACGTCCGCGTCACCCTCGGCGGGAAGACGGCGTCCAGCACGAGCATCAGCGGTGAGACCCGCCGCTCCCTGCTCCCCGAGACGGCCGCACCGGCCGGCACGGGGAGGGTCACCCGCAGCTTCACCGTGAACGTCCGCACGCCCGAGGGCGAGCCCACCGGCCCCGAGGGAACGCCCGGCCTCGACCTGCGGATCGGCGGCTCCGCCCCGGCCCTCGCCGATATCGAGGTCACCCGGGCCCGGCACGCCCGCCAGATCTTCCTGGTCGGCGACTCCACCGTCTGCGACCAGCCCGGCGCCCCGTACTCCGGCTGGGGCCAGCAACTGCCCCAGTACCTCCGCAAGGGTGTGTCCGTCGCCAACTATGCCGATTCCGGGGAGAGTACGGTCTCGTATCTGGGGAACCCGAAGCTGTGGGCCACCGTACGGCCCCTGATCCGCCCCGGCGACCTGGTCCTCGTCCAGCTCGCCCACAACGACAAGACCACGGACGAGGCCACCTACCGGGCCAACCTGGAGACCCTGGTGGCGGGCGTCCGGGAGCGGGGCGGACAGCCGGTCCTTGTCACTCCCATCGTGCGGCGCTGGTTCAACTCCGACGGCACGCTGAACAACGGAACCGCGCTCCTGGTCAACGGCCTCGGTGTCGACCACCCGGCCGTCATCCGCTCGGTCGCCGCGGCGCGCGGCGTCCCGCTGATCGACCTCACGGCCAAGACCAGGACGCTGGTGGAGTCCCTCGGCGTGGAAGGCTCCAAAGCGCTGTACCTCACCAACGAGGCGCGGGACAACACGCACACCTCCGTGCGCGGGGCGACGGCCTACGCGGGCCTCGTCCGCGACGAACTCGTCACCCGGCATCTGGTGCCGAAGGGCATGGTGCGGGTGGGATGAACCCCTGGGGCGCCCCGACCGGAACCGGGGCGCTCCAGGTCTGGTCCGTTCCGGCCGGCCCGTGCCCGAAAGACATCCGATGCAGCTGCCTCCCGCCGACCGCACGACATCCCCGTTCACCGGATACACCCGCGCCCACTGGGAGGCGGCGGCCGACTCCCTGCTCACCGCCGTCGAACCGTACGCGAGCGGGGACCGCGCGCTCTACCACCTGCCCGGCGACCGGGCGAGCTGGTCGGGCCGCCTTTCCGACGGACTGGAGGGCTACGCCCGCACCCTGCTGCTCGCCGCCTTCCGCCGCGACGAGAAGGCCCTGGAACGCTACGCGACCGGCCTCGCCGCCGGCGTCTCGGGCGTCTGGCCCCGCATCGAGGACCGCAGCCAGCCCCTGGTGGAGGCGGCGTCCGTCGCCCTGGCCCTCCGTCTCACCCGGGACCTGCTCTGGGACCGCCTGGACGACGCCGTACGCCAGCGCACGGTGCACTGGCTGGCCGACGCCCTCACAGCCGAGCCCTGGCCCTGCAACTGGGAACTCTTCCCGGTCATGGTGGGCGGCTTCCTGGCCGAGATCGGCCACGAGCCGGAAGCCTCCCGCGCGGCGATCGACCGCGGCCTGGAACGCATCGAGCAGTGGTACGTCGGCGACGGCTGGTACACCGACGGCGACGGCCGCAAGTACGACTACTACAACGGCTGGGCGATGCACCTCTACCCGGTGCTGCACGCCTGGCTGGAGAACGACGAGCGCCTGCTGGACCTGTACGGCGACCGCCTCTCGCGCCACCTCTCCGACTATGCCCTGCTCTTCGGCGGCGACGGCGCCCCGCTGCACCAGGGCCGTTCCCTGACGTACCGCTTCGCGACGACGGCCCCGCTGTGGCTGGGCGCGCTGACCGGCCGTACGCCCCTGCCCCCCGGCGAGACCCGCAGGCTGGCCTCGGGCGCGCTGAAGTACTTCCTGGAGCGGGGCGCGGTGGACGACCGGGGCCTGCTCTCCCTCGGCTGGCACGGCCCCGACGAGTCCGTCCTGCAGGGCTACTCGGGCCCGGCCTCCCCGTACTGGGCGAGCAAGGGCTTCCTCGGCCTGCTGCTGCCCCCGGACCACGAGGTGTGGACGGCACCGGAGGAACCCGCCGCCGCCGAGCGCGCGGACTTCGTCACCCCGGTCGGTCCGCCCAACTGGCTGCTCCAGGCGACCCGTTCCGACGGCGTGGTCCGCCTGCACAACCACGGCAGTGAGGACGTCCGCTACGACCCGTACTACACGCGGCTCGCGTACTCCACCGTGACGACGCCCGCGGACTCGTACGACAACAGCGTCCTGGTCGCCGGGGACCCGGGCCGCACCGGCATCGAACCGCTCGGCGTGGGCGACGGCTGGGTGGCGTCCCGGCACGCGGCGGGCGGGGGAGCCCGGGTGACGAGTGTGGTGCTGGCGCGCGGGGCGGTGGAGGTGCGCGCGCATCTGGTGGTGGGCGCGGAGCCGGGGTCGCGGGTCCGGGTGACCGGCTGGAGCGCACCGGACGGTGTCCGGGCGGAACTGCTGCCCGCGGCCGGCCTCGACGAGGACCTCACCGGCGTCACGACCGGGGACTCCACCCTGTTCGTCGCCCTGGCCCGGCTCACCGCCGAGACGGATGCGGACCCGCTGGCGGAAACGGTCACCGTGACCGCTTCCGGCGCGGAGTTCACGGCCCACTGGAGCGAGGGGCCCCAGGTGCGGGTCCGGCTGGACGGGGCCGGTGTGACCGTCGACTGACGCATGCCCGGCCGGGTTCGCCCACGGCTGCCACGGTTCGGTCCGCGCCGAAGCGAGCCGGGCCCAGCATGGTGGCATGAGCGCAGATCCGCGGGAGACGCCGTCCGGCCGGTCCCTGACCGCCTTCACCGCCCTCCACCACGCCGGGCGGCCCCTGCTCCTGCCCAACGCCTGGGATCACGCGTCCGCGCGGGCCCTCGCGGAGCAGGGCCACCCGGCCATCGGGACGACGAGCCTGGGCGTCGCCGCGGCCGCGGGACTGCCCGACGGGGTGGCGGCCACGCGCGAGGAGACCCGGCGGCTCGCCGCGGCCCTGGGGTCCGGACCGTTCCTGCTGTCCGTCGACGCGGAGGGCGGGTTCAGCGACGACCCGGACGAGGTGGGGGAGTTCGCTCGGCAGCTGTACGCGGTCGGGGCGGTCGGCATCAACCTGGAGGACGGGCTCGGACCGGCCGCCCGGCACGTGGCGAAGATCAAGGCGGTCAAGCTGGCCGCTCCCGGCCTGTTCGTCAACGCCCGCACCGACACCCACTGGCTGGGCGACGGCGACGGCACCCTCGCGCGCCTGGACACCTACCGGCAGGCGGGCGCGGACGGGGTGTTCGTCCCCGGCCTCACCGACCTGCGGGCGATCGAGGCGCTGGTGCGCCGTCTGGACGTGCCCCTCAACGTCCTCTACTCGCCCGGCGGCCCGTCCGTCGCGCACCTCGCCGACGCGGGCGTACACCGCGTCAGCCTCGGCTCGCTGCTGTACCGGCGGGCGCTGGGCGCGGCCCTGGAGGCGATGGCGGACCTGCGAGCCGGCCGGGCACCGACGGGTGCGATGCCTTCCTACGACGCCGTGGCGGCCTTCACCGCCGGCCGGGTGTATCGACCCGGAGCGTGTTGACGCGGCTGATCGGTGGGTGGCCGCCGAACGGTCACGGTCCAGGGGCCGGTGCCGGCGAGCAGACCTCGGTCCTGACGCCGGCCGTGTCCTCGGGGCGGGCCGGTTCGGCCCTCGGGTGTCCCCTTCGCGCGGGGCCACGTCCGGAGCAGTGTGTGCGGGGCGTGGATCGCCCTGCCCCACGCGGCCTGTACGTCGCGGGGCGCGCCGAAGGCTCCCGTGGACTCCAGGGCGCGGTGGCCGTGGAAGGTCGTAGCGCCGGGGACGCCGTCGCGCGGGGCCGGGACACCCGGCCCCGCGGTGCCGGCCCGGTCCGCTCAGCGGATCGGCGCGTACACCATCCCCAGCTTGTCGACCTCGGCGCCCGAGCGGCCGGTGAAGCCCACGATCTGCCAGCCGGAGGGAGCGGTGAAGGTCTTCGCGTCGGACGTGGCCGTGCCGGCGGACAGGGTGCGGTTCCGGTCCGTCGTGAAGGCCGCCGAGAACAGGCGCGTGCGGCCGTCCTTCCGACCCTGCGTCAGCCTGACCGAGGTCAGGTGCTCACCGGCGGCCAGGGTCAGGGAAGTCGCGGTGCCGCCCGTGCCGCCGTGGGTGAGGGTGGTACCGCCGTCGTGGGTGAGGGACACGGCGTCCAGTCGGGCGCTGCCGCGCAGGGTCAGGGTGCGGGGAGAGGGGGCCGGCGGCAGGTCGTCCGCGTCGTTGAAGGCCGTGCCGTGCGGACCGCCGAAGAAGTCGCTCGCGCGCAGCGACGAGTTGAGGGTGTAGGAGAAGTCGACCGCGTGCGGGAAGTGGTCGGAGAGGTTGCCGCCGGCCGGGTCCAGGAAGGACGCCCACGCGTTGCTGTAGCGGGTCGCGTCCAGGCTCAGCAGCCGGCTGCCGCGGTAGAGGACCTTGTCCACGACCTCGCAGTCGTTCGGGGGTGCCGTGGTGGGGCAGAGGAGCGGGTCACCGCCCTGCGCCGGGGGCGTCCCGCCCTTCACCCGCTGGACCCATGCGTCGGTCAGGCCGTTCTCGGTCACGAGGGTGCGGATGTTGTCGCCGGCGCGCGTGTAGCGCGTGTTGGTGTCGCCCATGACGATCACCGCGTTGCCGGACGAGTTCGCCCGGATGAAGGCGGACAGTTGCTCGACGTTGGCGCGACGGGCGGCGAGCGCGTCGTCGGTCGAGTCCGCGTTCGTGTGCACGTTGTAGAGGTCCAGGAAGGCACCCTCGGCGAGCCGTACCCGCGCCAGGGAGAAGCCCTTCGGGGTGAGGCAGTTGGTGCCGGTGCACTTGTTCCACTTCACCCGCTGGAAGTCCTCGAAGGGCATGTCCGAGAGGGTGTTGAGGCCGTCTCCGAAGGGGACGCCGCCGCTGGTCGCGGTGCGGTGGGCGTGGTTGTCGCCCGCGTACAGGGCGGCGTGGTAGTTGAAGTCCTCCTGCACGTTGACGAGGTCGTACGCCCCGAGCCGGGGGGAGATCAGCGGAGTGTTCTTCTCCGGGCTGCCGGAGCTCAGGCCTTCGGGGAGGCCCGCGACGTTGTAGGTGAGGACGTTGAAGGAGCCGGAGTCCGCGGCGGCGGCGGGTGTCACGGTGGCGGTCGTCAGGCTCGTGACGGCCAGGGCGGCGGCCACGGCGGTGCCGATCAGTCTCTGCATGGGGGGTGTCTCCGGTCGGAGAGGCGAAGGGGAGGAGTTGAACGGTGCTCAGGTTCGAGGGCAACGCCCCCGGTGCGCAAGGGGAGCCGCGCGAACAATGGGGAACACCCTCGTGTCGGAAGGGACGCGGCAGGCCCAGATCCCCGCCCCAGGAGCCGGGGACCTGGCCGTGCCCGGCCCCGCGCGCCGCCTCCTCGGTCCCGGCGAAGAGGGCGCGCTGCGTGGGCGGGTCGCCGTCGACCAGGACGCGCCGCAGGCCCGGCGGAAGCCGCTGCGCGTCCCACCGGGGGTCACGGCCACCCCGTGCTGCGCTGGCTCACGGTGCCGCTGTTCGTCTTCAGCTTCCTCACCCTCGGCATCCACGACCTGGTCATCCACCACCTCAAGCACGACCTCGGGCACGACGACGGCACCGTGGGCACCGTCATGGCCGTCGGCGCGCTCGGCACCATCACCGGCGCCCTGCTCGTGGCCGGGATCCGTCGCCGCCTCGGCTTCGGGCCGACGTGGACCGGCTCGGTCGCGGGCTGTGGTGTGGCGTTCGCCGGTCTCGGCTGGGCGCGTGACGTGCCGGCCGTCGCGGCCCTGAGTGCCGCCTTCCTCGCCGGTGCCGCCATGGAAGGCACCTGCTCGCTGTCGCTCCGCCAGGAGGTCACTCCGGAACACCCCCTGGGCCGGGTCACCTCCGCGTTCTGGACCCTTCACTACGCGGCGGCGCCGATCGGTGCCGCCGTGCTCACCTGGGCCGCGGAGGAACAGGGCACGGCACCGGTCGCCCCGGCCGCCGGAGCGACCTGCGTCCTGCTCGCCGTGGCCGCCCTGTTCACCCCCGTCCACAGGCCGGGCCGGGCCGGACCGTCAGCCGTTGATCCCGCTGTAATGCCGCAGGCTCCACTTCCACAGCCCGCGCGCTGCCAGATACGCCAGCAGCCCGAGCAGCGGTGAGGCCGCCGCGAGCCAGTACGGGACTCCGGTCGAGTGGCCGTGGCCCGTCAGGACCGCCGCCGGGAAGTAGGCGACGAACGCGAGCGGCAGCCCGAAGGTCAGGAAGCCGCCCACCGCCCTGGGCAGCACGTTCAGGGGGTAGCTGCCGAAGGTGCCGAGGAGTTCCTCCAGCCAGCGGCCCCACAGGTCGGCGGCCGGGAAGCGCAGCGACGCACTGGCCAGCACCGTGAACAGGGCCGCCTCCAGCAGCATGCCGCCGAGGACGGCCGCGATCAGGTACGTCACGCGGCCCGTCGTCCAGTCCAGCTCGCTGCGGGAGAGCGCGCCCACCATCAGGCCCGCCGCCACCGTCAGGTCCCCGATCGCGTTCGTCGGGAAGAACGCCAGCTGGATCTGGCGGTGGACCGGCATCGGGCGCATCAGATAGATGTCGATCCTGCCCTCCTGGACCTGCCGGCCGGCCCAGTGCATGCGCCCCAGGAACAGCACGAACAGCCCGTGCGCCAGCATTCGCGTCGCCGGGATCAGCAGCACGTCGGAGCTGTCCCAGCCGCCCATCCCGGCGAACCGCGACAACAGCACCGTCGCGAACACGATCACCGACACCTGCCAGATCGCCCCGATCGCGATCATCAGCAGGAACTCGGTGCGGTACTCCAGCTGCGCGCGGAAGTTGAGCGCCGTCACCCGCCACACGATCCGCAGTGCCTTCAGCGACATCTCAGCCTCCCTGCGAGATCACGCGCCGGGCGGCCCGCCGCCACAGCAACCGGGTGAACAACGCCAGCGCCACGATCCACGCGGCCTGCACGGAGAGCTGGAACGCCGCGTCCGACAGGGGAATCCGCCCCACGTACAGCGACAGCGGCACGCTCAGTGTGGCCTGGAAGGGCAGGAACGCGCTCATCGTCACGAACCAGTCGGGGAAGAACCACAGCGGCGCGTACACCCCGGACAGCAGGTTCTGCGCGAACAGCAGGATCAGCATGGCCGCGGTGTTGCGGACCGTCCAGAAGCACAACTGGTCCAGGACCAGCATCACGTAGTACAGCACCCACTGGCCCAGCAGCATGCTGAGCAGGAACACCCCCGCCGCGGCGGACGACGCTGGCGGCTCGACGACGCCCGCGGCCAGGCAGATGAGGTATCCCGCCAACGCCCAGGCCAGCCCGTACAGTTGCTCTCCGGCGGCCCGCAGGGCGTAGTAGCGCTGCGGGGGCAGCGGCCGCAGGTACCAGTACACGATGGTGCCGAAGTGCATGTGCTGCAGGACGGTGTCCCGGCCCGCGTACTGGTCCAGTTCCCGCAGCCGGGACGCCAGCACGGCCAGCACGGCGTACGTGACCGCCTGGTCGCGGCTCAGCCCCGCGGTCGTGCCGGTCTGCGCGTACAGGCCCCGCCACAACGACCAGACCAGCACCACCTGCACGGCCAGCCGCAGGGCGACGGCGGTCATCCGGGGCGGTGCGTTCAGCTCGCCGAGCGGGGTCACCCGGGCGGCGCGCCAGGCCTGCAGCAGGGCCACGTCAGGCCTCCCCGGCATGCGCGTACGCGGCCCGCATCACGTCCTCGAGGTCCGCCTCGTCCAACGCGATGTCCGTCACCTCGAACCGCTCGATCACCGCCTTCAGCGCCTGCTGGAGGGTGGGCGCGTCCGGCCCGTCGGGGCCCAGGACGATCTGCGCGCCGGTGTGCCGCAGCAGTGTGGTGCCCGGCGGCGGCACGACCTCGGCGGGCGGATCGGCCAGCGTGGCCCGCACCTGCCAGGTCGAGCCGAACGTCCGGCGGATCTCCTCGAGCGAGCCGTCCAGCATCAGCCGG
The DNA here is from genome assembly GCF_040303285.1 of Streptomyces sp. NPDC096046. Classification (NCBI taxonomy): domain Bacteria; kingdom Bacillati; phylum Actinomycetota; class Actinomycetes; order Kitasatosporales; family Streptomycetaceae; genus Streptomyces; species Streptomyces sp. NPDC096046. Next base: position 98,769 of record NZ_JBEOSZ010000012.1, read on the forward strand.
CCGTGATTGACCAGCACGACCCGCTCGGCGAGCCGCTCCACCTCCGTCATGTCGTGCGTGGTCAGCAGCACCGTACGGCCCCGCTGCTCCACCTGGTGCCGCAGGAACTCCCGCACCTGCTCCTTCACCACCACGTCCATGCCGATCGTCGGCTCGTCGAGGAACACCACCGGCGGGTCGTGCAGCAGCGCGGCGGCCAGATCGCTGCGCACCCGCTGACCGAGGGAGAGATGGCGCACCCGGGTGTCCCAGAACGACGACAGGCCGAGGATGGCGTCGAACTCCGCCAGCCGGGCGGCGTGTTCGGCCTTCGGCACCTCGTAGATGTCGCGCAGGATCGCGAACGACTCGCGCACCGGCAGGTCCCACCACAACTGGGTGCGCTGCCCGAACACCGCCCCGACGTTGCGGGCGTTGCGCTCCCGCTCCCGGTACGGCACCACGCCCGCGACCCGGGCCTCGCCGGACGTGGGCGTGAGGATCCCGGTGAGGATCTTGATGGTGGTGGACTTGCCGGCGCCGTTCGGGCCGAGCAGGGCGAGGAGTTCGCCCGCCGCCACGTCGAAGGTGATGTCGCGGACGGCGTGCTTGGCCACCCGCTCCGGGTTGACGAGGGAACGGACGGCGCCCGTGAAGCCGGGGCGGCGGACGGTGGTGTGGAAGGTACGGGACAACCCGCGGACCTCGATGGCGACACTCAACTGACCCACCAACTCCCAAGTGGTGAACACAGCGACGGCCGGTCGGCGCGAGGGCCGACCGGCCGTGGAGGACACCCCGAGCCTGTCGGAATGTCGATCAGTCGGTCAATCGATTAATCGGCTGCCTACCTGACGGTCGAGAGGACGAACGAGAACTCCACCGGCTGCGCCCTCAGGAAGTACTGCGGCAGCGGACCCGGGCCGCAGGACTGAGAACCGATGCCGTGCAGCCCGTGGTCGAGGTTGACCCACACCGTGTCGCCGGCCGTGAGATCGCTGCGGTGCCGGGCGGCGTCGAGCTGCTCGGTCGTCCAGCGCCGCGCGGTGAACCAGAACTCGGGGTCGCCCTCGATCCGCAGGCCCCCGAGCTCCACCCAGCGCACGTCGGCACGGGCGCCGTTCTCCTGCGGACGCACGTACGGCGTCTGCAGCCCGTCCACCGTCGACTGCCAGCGGCCCACCATGGACGCCTTCCGGGTGTCCGGGTACGCCTCGCCGGGACCGCCGCCGAACCACTCCACCCGGTCCGCCTCCGCCAGCCCGAAGCGCACGCCGAGCCGGGGCAGCGGCACGGTCCAGTCGCCCTGCGGCGTCACGGACACGGACAGCCGCAGCCGCTCGCCGTCGGACGTCCAGCGGTACACCGTGTCCAGGCCCACCTCGCGGGCGGCGGGCGCCACCCGGGTCCGGACGGTCAGCGCGTCGTCGCCGGCCTCGACGGAGACCAGGCGGTGCCGCATGCGGTGCAGGCCGAGCGTGCGCCACAGCATCCCGTAGCGGGTGTCGGTCTGCCACTCGGCACCGTCGTCGTTGTCGGTCGGCGCCCGCCACACGTCCAGCCGCGGCGCTGCGGAGACCTCCACCCCGTCGACCGAGAGGAGCGCCCCGGTGCGGGCGTCGAACCGGGCCGGGCCGAGCGTGATCCGGTGCCCGTCGAGCACCGGCCGGTCGGTCGCGGGGAAGGACGGCAGCGGCCGTGCCCCCACCGCGAACTGGCCCCAGGCCACGACGTGGCCCTTCGGGGCCCAGGACGTGTCGTCCGCGAGCAGCGCCCGCACCGTCCACTGGCGTTCGCCGCCCCGGCCGTCCATGGGCGGCTCCGGCAGCTTCACCTCGGCGCTCTCGCCCGGTGCCAGCGCCGGCACCCCGAGCGAACCCGACTCGACGGTCTCGCCGTCCACCTGGCACGACCACTCGAAGGCCAGCGCGGACAGGTCGGCGAAATCGTGCTTGTTGGTGACCCGCACGGTGCCGTTCGCGCCGTCGCCCTCGATGTGGACGGGCTCGATCACCTTCTTGTACTCGACGAGACCCGGCGACGGGGTCCGGTCCGGGAAGACCAGCCCGTCGCAGACGAAGTTGCCGTCGTGCAGTTCCTCGCCGAAGTCACCGCCGTAGGCGTAGCCCAGCTCGGGGTGCTTGACGCCGTGGTCGATCCACTCCCAGATGAACCCGCCCTGGAGCCGCTCGTACTTCTCGAACAGCTCCTGGTAGTCGGCGAGCCCGCCCGGGCCGTTGCCCATGGCGTGCCCGTACTCGCACTGGATGAAGGGGAGCTCGCGGCGCTTGTGGGTGCCGCCGTCGAGCCGCTGCCCGATCTTCTCGACCTCGTCGTGGGAGGCGTACATCCGCGAGTACACGTCCGTGTCGCGGCAGTTCCAGTCGCCCTCGTAGTGCACGAGCCGCTCGGGGTCGCGGTGATGGATCCACTCGGCCATGGCGGTGAGCCCGCGGCCGGTGCCGGCCTCGTTGCCCAGCGACCAGAACACGACCGACGGGTGGTTCTTGTCCCGCTCGACCATGCGCGCCGCGCGGTCCAGCAGGGCCGGGGTCCAGCGGTCGTCGTCGACCGGGTTGTCCCGCCAGTCCTGCTCGGTGAAGCCGTGGGTCTCCAGGTCGCACTCGTCGATGACCCACAGGCCGTACTCGTCGCACAGGTCCAGGAAGGCCGGGTGCGGCGGGTAGTGGGAGGTGCGCACGGCGTTGAGGTTGTGCCGCTTCATCAGCAGCACGTCCTCGCGCATGGTCTCCAGGTCGAGCGCGCGTCCGTGCTCGGGGTGCCACTCGTGCCGGTTGACGCCCTTGAACAGGACGGCCTTGCCGTTGACCTTGACGAGCCCGTCCTCCAGGACGACCGTGCGGAAACCGATCCGCAGCGGCACCCGCTCCCCGCCCGTGGCCAGCACACCGTCGTAGAGCTTCGGCGTCTCGGCGGTCCACGGCTGCACGGTAACCGTCACCGGCTCGCCGGTGGTGACATCGATGTCCAGGGCCGGCACGCTCACCCGGCCGTCGACGTCGGAGTCGACGCGCAGGGTGCCCTCGCCGGTGGTGTGGTCGTAGGAGGCGTGCACGAAGAAGTCGCCCGCGCCGTCCGCCGGGCGGTGCAGCAGCGTCACGTCACGGAAGATGCCCGGCAGCCACCACTGGTCCTGGTCCTCCAGGTACGACCCGGCCGACCACTGGTGCACGCGCACGGCGAGCACGTTGGCGCCCGGCTTCAGCAGCTCGCCGACCGCGAACTCGTGCGGCATCCGGGAGCCCTTGAACTCGCCGAGCTCCGTGCCGTTCAGCCAGACGCGGGCGCAGGACTCGACACCGTCGAAGCGCAGCACCGCCCCGCCGTCCGACGGCCAGTCGGACGGCAGGTCGAAGAAGCGCAGATGGTCACCGGTCGGGTTCTCCGTCGGGACGTACGGCGGGTCCACCGGGAAGGGGTAGAGGTGGTTGGTGTAGATCGGGGAGCCGAACGCCCCGTCGCCCTGGAGGACCCAGTGCCCGGGGACCGTGACCTCGGCCCAGTTCCCGGCGTCGTAGCCCTCCTCGGCGAAGGAGTCGTCCTCGGCGCCGGCGGTGGCCGACAGCCGGAAACGCCAGCTGCCGTTCAGGGACAGGGACCGCGCGTCCGAGGACGCGTACCAGGCACGGGGCGGCAGGGCACCGCTGCCCGGAGAGACGTCCTCGACGTAGTCGACGGATGGGGTCGTGCGGAAAGACATCGGTCTCCTAGCTCAGCCCTTGATGCCGGTCTGCGCGATCCCCTGCACCAGCCAGCGCTGGAGGAAGAGGAAGACGAACACCAGGGGCAGGATCGAGATGGCGGTGGCCATGAAGATCAGGTGGTAGTTGACGGTCTGGTTCGTCATATACGACGACAGCGCCACCTGGACTGTCCAGGCACTCGGATCCTGTCCGATGACCAGGGGCCATAGGAAGGCGTTCCAGCCGTTGATGAAGGTGATCGTGGCGATGGCCGCGAAGAAGTTCAGCGAGTTCGGCACGACGACACGCCAGTACGCGCCCCAGTAGCCGAGCCCGTCCACACGCGCCGCCTCCTCGAGCTCCTTGGGGAACCCCAGGAAGTACTGCCGGAACAGGAAGCAGGTGAACCCACTGAAGAGGCCCGGGATGATCAAACCCCGGTAACTGTCCACCCAGCCGAGGGACGAGACGAGGACGAAGCTCGGCACGAAGGTGACCGCCGTGGGCACCATCAGGGTGACCAGGACGGCGTAGAAGACCTTGTTGGCGTGCTTGTAGGGGATCCGGGCGAGGCCGTACCCGGCGAGCGAGCAGATCAGCAGGATGCCGGCGGTGTGCAGGACGGCGACGACCACGGAGTTCCACATGGACTGGGCGAAATCCACGGTGACGTCGTTGAAGGGTTCGGTGAAGTTGCCCCACTGGATGGTGGTGGGGAACCACTTCCACTCCTCGCCCGTGATCTCCGGGTCCGTCATCAGGGAGTTGCGGACGATCAGGTAGAAGGGGATCAGGAAGAGGATCGTGGCGATACCTGTCGCGATGTACAGCCCGGTGTTGCCCATGACGCCGCCGTGCTTGGCCTTGACCGGCTTTGCGGCCTTTGTGACGTCGGGTGCTGTGGTGGTCACTTGGATTCCTCACCCCTCCCGAAGCCCATGATCTTTCCTTGGAACAGCGTCACGATGCAGATGAGCACGGTCAGGACGACCGCGCCCGCGCTGCCCGCGCCGTAGTTCTGGTTCTCGCCGAGGGCCATCTTGTAAAGCTCGACCAGCGGGGGTTGGCCCCAGGTCGCCTTCTGCAGCAGGTTGAAGAACTCGTCGAAGGCCTGGTAGGCGGCGATGAGCAGGAGCAGGATCACCGCGGTCGACGTCGCCCGCAGCTGGGGCAGTGTGATGTGCCTGAAGGTCTGCCAGCCCGGCTTGGCTCCGTCGATGGCGGCGGCCTCGTACAGCTCCCGCGGGATGTTCTGCAGTGCCGCCAGGAAAAGGATCATGAAGAAGCCCGACTGCAGCCACAGACGGACGGTCACGATGACTAGCCAGTACCAGGGCGGGTCCGGGTTGGCCAGCCAGGCGATGTTCTCGACGCCGAACCAGTCGAGGACGGTGTTGGCCAGACCGAAGCGGACGCCGTTGAAGAGGGACATCTTCCAGATCAGCGAGGCGGCGACATAGCTGACCGCGGTCGGCAGGAAGAACACCGACCGGAAGAACGCCCTCATGAACCGCAGTCGGTTCACCAGCAGCGCCAGCCCCAGCGACATCGCCCAGGTGGCGGGCACGATGAACGCGGCGAAGACGGTGAAGGTGACGAGGGAGTTCAGGAAGTCCTCGTCGGTGAGGACCTGCCGGTAGTTGTCGAAGCCGACGAACTCGCTCGGCGTGACGGTGAAGCGCGCCTCGAAGAAGCTGAGCCAGATGCTCCAGCCGATGGGTACGAAGACGAAGATGATCAGGCCGAGCAGGAACGGCCCGGTGAACAGCCAAAAGTTGAAGGTGCTGCTCGCCCTGAAGCCCCGCCGCGGCCGGGTCTTGGAGACCTTGGCCGGGGCGGGCTGGGCGACCCCGCGCGTGGTGGTGGTCGACATGTCGAGATCCGTCCGGCGCCCTATCCGAAGAGCTTCTTGAGTTCGGTGTCGACCTTCTTCTCGCACGCGGCGAGCTGGGCCTTGGGATCGCCGTTCTTGCGGACCGAGTTCGCCATCACGTCGTTGAACGAGGCGATCATGGCCTGCGTCCAGCCGATGTTGTCGAAGTGGCCGAACTCATTGAACAACTTGACACCCTCGGCCGGGAGACCGGACTGGAGCTTGGAGGCGCTCTCTGCGAGCGAGGTGCGCGGCGGGATGTGGAAGCCGTAGGAGGTGGCGAAGTCCTCCTGGTACTTCTTCTGGTCGATCCACAGCCACTTGACGTATTCCTTGGCTGCCTCGACGTTCTTGCCCTTGGCGTTGACGAACATCGACCAGCCGCCGTTGTAGACCGACTCCTTGCCGGAGGAACCGACTTTCGGGAAGGGGAAGATGCCGATGTCGTCGCCGAGAGCCTTCTGCATGGCCGGCATAGCCCACATGCCGCACCACTGAATGGCCGTCAGTCCCTGAGTGAAGGCCGACGGGTCCCACCAGTCCGCAGGGGCGTCGAGCAGCAGGTTGCCGCTGGTGAACAGTGAGCGCAGCTGCTTCAGGCCCTCCGCGACGCCGTCGGTGTTGAACGCAGGCTTGTTGTCGGCGGTGAGGGTGTCGGCGCCTGCCGACCAGATCAGATTGTGCTGGAACGCGGTGAGGTTGTTACCGAGGTAGGCGCCCTTGACCTTGTTGGTAGTGAGCTTTTCTGCGGCCTCGAGCAGCTCCTCAAGGGTGGTCGGCACCTCGATCTTCGCCTTCTCGAACATCGAGGGCCGGTAGAAGAAGAACTGCGGGTCGTCGATCATCCGGACGCCGTATATCTTGCCGTCGACCGTGTGGGACTTGATGTCGGCCTGGTTGAAGTCGTCCTTGACCGGTTCGACGATGTCGGTCAGGTCGGCCACCTGACCGCTCTTGATGAGCTGGATCTGCGGGTGGAACTCGAAGACGTCCGGCGCGTTCTTGGTGAGCAGCGCGGCGAACAGCTTCTGCTCGAAGTTGGAACCGGTGATCCACTGCGTGGTGACGTTGGCGTCCTTGTACGCCTTCGCGTATCGCTTGACGGCCTGTTCGACGCCCGCCTCGCCATACGCGTGGAAGTACTGGACGAGGGCGTCCCCCGACCCGTCGCCGCTGCGTCCGGTGTTGCTGCCGCACGCGGCCAGACCGCCGGCGGCGGCCAGGCCCATCGCGGCCCGCAGTACGTTGCGGCGGTCCCAGTTCATGTTGCTCGATGCCGACATGCTGACGTCCTTGTCTCGAGTGCGGCTGCGGCTCTGCGGCTCACTGCCTGATGTCACGGCCCGGGGGGGCTCGCACCAGATGGCTCAAAGGGAGGTGCGGTGCGGGACGCTAGAGCTTCGGTTAAGCCTTCGGCAAGGGGTTGGACGAAGTCTGTGCGAAGCGTTGTTTTCGGTTCGCGATTTCGAACACCCGGAGGGAGTGGAGGAGTTGGTTCCACCCCTACGGCGGTGGGACGGTGGTGCGTCTCCTCGCGGGGGCGGTGCGTGTGCCGTTCCGCTGCCCGACGGCCTGCAGCGCGCCCTCCAGCGCGAACGTCGCCGCGCCGAGGCACACCGGGTCGGTGGGGATCGGGGAGAGAACGACCCGGGTGGCGGCCAGCGGCCGTGGCAGCGCGTGCCGGGTCACGGCCTCGCGCACCTCGTGCAGCAGCGGCTCGCCCAGGGTGCGCGCCACCCAGCTGCTCAGCACGACGACCTCGGGGTTGAACAGGTTGACCAGGTCCGCGACACCGGCGCCCAGATAGCGGGCGGTGTCGTGCACGACCTGGCGCGCCACGGGGTCGCCCGCCGCGACTCCGCGGGCCAGGGCGTCGATGGTGGCCGTCTGGTCATCGGGGTGCAACAGCGGGCTGCCGGGGCTCAGTTCGCACAGGTTCAGCATGATGCCGCGTGCGCCGACGTACGCCTCCACACAGCCGTGGTCGCCGCAGCGGCACAGGCGTCCGTCCAGCACCATCGTGGTGTGGCCCCACTCGCCGGCGCTGTTGCTGACACCGCGGTGCAGTCCGCCGCCGAGGACGAGCCCGGCGCCGACGCCGGTGCCGAGGTTGACCACCACGGCGTTCCCACGCCCGCGCGCGGCTCCGAACCACAGCTCGGCGACCGCGCTGGCGCGCAGCGGGTTGTCCAGGTACAGCGGGTAGGCGATGTGCTCGGTGAGCAGTTCTAGGAGCGGTACGTCGTGCCAGTCCCAGTTGGGCGCGTATTCCGAGATGCCGGTCGCGCGGTCCACCTGCCCCGGCACGCTCACGCCGACCCCGAGCACCCGGGCGCCCTCGATCCCGGCCTGGGTGACCACCGAGCCGACGGCGGTGGCCACGTGGCCGACCACCTGCTCGGGCAGGCTCTCACTGGGCGGGACGTCCTCCTCGGCGCGGGCCAGGACGTTCAGGCCCAGGTCGAACAGCTCGACATGGACGTACGTCTCGGCGATGTCGACGCCGATCAGCGCGCCGCCCGAGGTGTTGACCGCGACCAGGCCACGGGGGCGCCCGCCCGCCGAGTCCTCGAAGCCGACCTCGGTGATCATGCGGAGGTCGAGCAGTTCGCCGACGAGGGTGGCGACCGTCGCGAGGCTCAGACCTGTGGCCGCTGCCAGTTCCTGCCGGGAGGTGGGTGACTCGGCGATGATCTGGCGCAGCACCTCGTAGCGGTTCGCGGTGCGGATGTCACGTGAGGTGCGCTTCACCGGGTGCCCCATTCCTTCCCAGACCGGCCGGCCGGGTCGGACGTCGGCACCGGCGCGGCGCAAGGCTATGGGCTGCCGGGACTTTCGACAAGGGGTTAGGAAAGGGGCTTTATAAAGTGCGGGCCTGGTGAAAGCCGGTGATGGCCGACCGTGGCCCCTGCCCATGATGCCTCAGTGCGGGTGCGGCCCCCGGCTGCGGGTGCGGGGCGGGGCGGGGTGTTGTCAGTCCGCGTCCTCGGCGGCTCCGCCCGTCGCGCCCGCCGCCTCCTCGCCCCGGCGGCTCCTGCCGGCGACCGCGGCGGCCAGTTGCCGCTGCACCTGCTCGGGCAGGGGGGTGCCGCGCACGGTCCCCGTCAGGTCCTGGGCCAGGTTGTGGAGCTTGGTGTTGGTGTTCTGGGAGGTCCTGACCAGTACGCTCCAGGCCGCCTCGGGGCTCAGGCCGAAGGAGGCCATCAGTATGCCGCGGGCCAGGTCGATGGTGGGCCGGGTCTGCATGGCGCGGCGCAACTGGGTGACCTCGGCGCGGAGGTCCTGGTCGTCCTCCTGCGGCGGGGCGGTGGCGGGCAGGGCGCCCTCCCGCGGGTCGGTGTCCCCGCCTTCACGCGGGCCGGTGTCCTCGAACAGCTCCCGCGTGCCCGTCAGGCCGAGAAGGCGCTCGACCGCGGCGCCGCAGGACCGGACGGTGACCGTCTTGCCCTGGGCGACGGCGTGGGCACGCAGGTCCAGCAGGGCTTTGAGGCCGGAGCAGTCGCAGAACCCGACCGCGTCCAGACGCAGGTCGATGCCGCTGCCCGACAGGGCGAGCATGTCGTGGAGTTCCGGCAGCAGCCGACGGCTGCCCAGGTCCAGTTCGCCCCACATCGTCACGGACATCCGGTCGCCGTCCGGAACGACGTCCATGGTCGCCATGCACGGCGGCACCGCCGCCGGCCCACTGTCGCCCGCCACGGGTGCCCCCGGCCGCGGGTGAGACGGCGCAGCGTACGCAGGCTCCGGCATGGCCCTGTTCTCCCTCGTCTGTCCGCCTTGCCTCGCTTCCAGCGTTGCCGCTCTACCCCATACACGTCAACCGATACATGAAATGGAGTACGTGTTTTTGAGTGCGCGAATGCGATGTCGTTAGAGTTGGAGCATGGATGGAGTGCCCGAGCCACACACCGGATGGACGTTCCTCACCAACCACGCCCGCGTGCTGGCCGCCATTGCCGACAATCGCAGCGCCCGCATCAGGGACATCGCGGCCCACTGCCGGCTCACCGAACGAGCCGTGCAGAAGATCATCGCCGACCTGGAGCAGGACGGATACCTCTCCCACACCCGGGAGGGGCGCTCCAACACGTACCGGATCGACCCCGGCAAGGTGCTGCGTCACCCGGCCGAGGCGGGTCTGACCGTGGCGTCCCTGATGTCCCTGCTCGTCAAGGACGAGGCCGACCGCGCCACGAACTCCACCTCCCGCGTCCGCCCCCACGCCACCACCTGACCGACGGAGCGCCGTGGCCGGACCATGTCGCCCCGCCCGTACGTGCGCGTGCGCCCCGCAGGGCATCGCCTTCCCCGCCGATGGGCGATAACCCGTGGCACGGTGATGCGATCCCTCCCAGGGCTGAGGCCCTGGGGTTCCTCGCACGACCGGGTACGGCGTCCGCGCGGGCATGCCGCGCGGACGCGCACGTGCTGAACCCGACCCGGCGGGCCGCCCGCCGTGGACGGCCGGCCGGCCCCGGTGCCCCGCTACGCGCCCGCGAGCACCTCCCGCACGAAGGTGTTGGTGAACTTCCCCCGGGGGTCCAGCTCCCGCGTCAGCGCCCGGAAGTCGCCGAGCCGCGGATACAGCGCGCGCAGGGCGGGGGCGGGTACGGCGAACACCTTGCCCCAGTGCGGCCGTGCCCCGAAGGGGGCCAGCGCCTCCTCGACCCGCCGCACCACCGGCAGCACCGCCCGGGTGTCCTCGACCCAGGTGAAGTGTGCCGCGACGGTGTCCCGGCCGTGGCAGGGGCTCAGCCATTGGTCGTCGCCGGCGACCGTGCGCACCTCGCAGGTCTGCAGCACGGGGGCGATCGTCGCGCGGATCGCGTCGAGCGCGTGCAGCATCTCCACGGCGTGCCCGCGCGGCAGCAGGTACTCCGACTGCAGTTCCGCCCCGCTGCTCGGGACGAACTCCGCCCGGAAGTGCGGCAGCCGCTGGTGCCACGGCCCCGGCACACCGAACTGCTCGGTGCAGTTGAGCGCGGGCATGCCCGGCACCGGGTGCATCTTCTCGGTGGCGGGAGTGGCCCAGGGAAAGGCGGGCAGCGGCTGGTCGGTGCGCCGCTTGAGCCACACCTGACGAAAGCCCGGCGCCCGCCAGTCGGTGAACAGGCTGACGCTGTACCCCGTCGCCGTCACCGTCTCGAACGCCCCCTGGTCCAGGCCCTCCAGTGGCAGTTCGGTGAACACGTGCTGCTCGACCTCGTAGGCCGGCTCCAGGTCGAGGGTGAGCGCGGTGACGACGCCGAGCGCGCCGAGTGAGGTGACGGCCCCGCCGAACCGCTCCTCGTCCCGGCCCATGGTGACCGCCGAACCGTCGGCCGTGACCAGCTCCACCTCCCGCACGGACACCGAGAGCGGGCCGTTGAGCACCCCCGAGCCGTGGGTGCCGGTGGCGACCGATCCGGCCACCGAGATGTGCGGCAGGGACGCCATGTTGTGCAGCGCGAGCCCCTGCCCGTGCACCCGGCGGGCCAGCTCCGCGTAGCGCACGCCGCCGCCGACGCGAACCGTACGGGCGGCCGTGTCGACGTCCACCTGAGGGGGCAGGCCGGCCAGCGACAGCAGGACGCCCTCGGGACCCGGTTCGGCGATCTCGTTGAACGAGTGCCCGCTGCCCAGGACCCGCACCCGGTCGCCGTCCGCGACGAGCGCGCGCAGTGCGGCGAGCGAGCCGGGCCGGTGCAGTTCCTTGGCCGCGTAGGTGATGTTGCCCGCCCAGTTGGTCACGGTCCCGTTCATCGGGTCTCCTTCGTGGATACCCCGGCCTTCGGGCCGGGGAGGAAACGAAGCTCCTGCGGAGCAGGGCAGGGAAAGGCGAATCGCGCAGACGGCGTTCGCCAACTTCTTCGCCAAGCGTGCGAAGTACCCGCGCTACAAAACGCGGAAGAAGTGGAGGGCATCGGCCGAGTACACCCGCAGCGCGTTCAAGTGGCGCGACGGAAAGCTGACTGTGGCCAAGATGGCTGAGCCTTTGGACATCCGCTGGTCCCGGCCCCTTCCTGAGGGGGCGGAGCCGACAACGGTGGCGGTGTCCCGTGACAGTGCGGGCCGCTGGTTCGTGTCCTTGCTGTGCGAGGACTCCATCACTCCCGCACCCGCCACCACGGCGGCCGTGGGCATCGATGCCGGGATCACCTCCCCGGTGACTCTGTCCACCGGCGAGAAGATCACCAACCCGAAGCACGGGCGCCGCGACCGCGCCCGCCTGGCTCGCGCGCAGCGGGAGCTGTCCCGGAAGGCGAAGGGCTCGGCGAACCGAGAGAAAACCCGCCGGAAGGTCGCCCGCATTCACGCACGGATCGCCGACCGGCGCCGCGACTTTCTCCATAAGCTGTCGACTCGTCTCGTCCGTGAGAACCAAACGGTTGTGATCGAGGACCTCACCGTCCGCGACCTGCTGAAGAACGGCAAGCTCGCGCGCGCCGTCTCGGATGCGGCATGGACGGAACTCTGCTCGATGCTGCAGTACAAGTGCGCCTGGTACGGGCGCGAACTCGTGGTGATCGACCGCTGGTTCCCCAGCTCCAAGCTCTGCGGGGCCTGCGGCACCGTCCGCGAGGAACTGCCGCTGAACGTCCGCGAGTGGACGTGCGACTGCGGCACCGTGCATGACCGTGACGTGAACGCGGCACGCAACATCCTGGCCGCCGGGCTGGCGGCGTCTGCCTGTGGAGACGGTGTAAGACCTCAACGGGAGTCCTCCCGGACGGGGCGGTCGTCGGTGAAGCAGGAAAACCAGCGGGCGACCGCTGGAATCCCCCGCCTTTAGGCGGGGGAGGAAGTCAACGCGTCGTCCTTCCCCGCCGCAGCAGCGGGGGACCGGCTAAGCCCCCCGCCGGAACCTATCCCGGCCTGTCGTCCATTGCCGTCGCCGCCCTGGCCGCATACCGTGGAGGCCCTGTAGAGAGCGGTTTCCATCCGTGTCGCCGAGCCGGAAAGGTCACCTCCTTGAGTCAGCGCCCCCAGGCACTGTTCGCCATGGCCGCCGAGAACGTGCCGCAGGTCTTCCCGCCCGGGGTGCTGGCGCGGCTGCGCGAATCCGTGGACGTCGATCCGGACCTCGTCGCCCAGGACTTCACCGAGCCGCGTGTCCTCGACGCGCTGGCCCGGACCGAGATCCTGGTGACCGGCTGGGGGTGCCCCCGCCTCGACGCGGCGGTCCTGGACGCCGCTCCCCGGCTGCGGGCGGTGCTCCACTCGGCCGGCTCCGTGAAGTCCTTCGCCACCCACGCCCTCCGGGAGCGCGGCGTCACCGTCTCCTCGGCCGCCGCCGCCAACGCGCTGCCGGTCGCCGAGTACACCCTCGCCATGGTCCTGCTCGCCGGGAAGGACGTCCTCGCCGCCCGCGACCGCCTGCGCACCTCCCGCACGTCCGCCGGCTGGGGCGTCATCCCCGGAATCGGCAACTACGGCCGCCGGGTCGGCGTCATCGGCGCCTCCCGCATCGGCCGCCGCGTCCTCGACCTGCTCCGCCCCTTCGACCTGCGCCCCGCCCTCACCGACCCGTACGTCGACGAGCGGCAGGCCGCCGAGCTGGGCGTCCCCCTGCTGCCCCTGGACGAGCTGCTGCGCACGTCCGGCATCGTCACCGTCCACGCCCCCGAGACGCCCGAGACCCACCACATGATCGGCCGCCGCGAGCTGGCCCTGATGCCCGACGGGGCCGTGCTGATCAACACCGCGCGCGGCGCGCTGGTCGACCACGACGCCCTCGTGGCGGAACTGCGCGCCGGGCGCCTGACGGCGATCCTCGACGTCACCGACCCCGAGCCGCTCCCCGCCGACTCGCCCCTCTACGACCTGCCCGGCGCCTTCGTGACCCCCCACCTCGCGGGCTCCCAGGGCAACGAGCTGGCCCGGCTCGGCCTGACGGTCGCACAGGAGGCGGAACGGCTGCTGGCCGGGGAGGAGCCGGCGCACGCGGTCGACTGGGCGGCACTGGCGCGCGAAGCCTGACCCGCTCGCCCACCCCGGCGAAAAGCCATGACGAACAGGACATTCCATCAGCTCGGGGGGACCCGGTACCGGCCGCGTACACCCATGGGCATACCGTGAGGAGTCGTACGTCCGAACCGGGAGGAGACACGGGATGGGCAGCCGTACCGCGCTGGTCGAGGATCTGATGGAGCGGTTCCCGCACGTGCCGCGGGAGGCCGTCTTCAAGGAGGACCTGCTCCGCGGCGGAGTCGCCTTCGACCCGTCCGCGCTCAGCGACAACGAGGGCGGCGAGGTCAAGCCGAAGTCGTACTTCATCTTCTCCTTCGACCACGGCACCCTGCCCGAACTGGGCGAGGCCGCGCTGCGCCGGCCGCCCGAGGAGATCATCCTCACCGGCGGCCCCTACGACCTGCGCCGCACCGTCGTCTCGGTGAGGGTGAACCCCTCCTCGCCGTACCGCGTCGCCGCGAACGAGGACGGGGTGCTCGGCCTCTACCTCGACGGCAAGCGGATCTCCGACGTCGGCGTGCCGCCCATGCCCGAGTACTACCGGCACACCCTCTCCAACGGGAAGTCGGTCATGGAGGTCGCCCCGACCATCCAGTGGGGCTACCTGATCTACCTGACCGTCTTCCGGGTCTGCCAGTACTTCGGCGCCAAGGAGGAGTGCCAGTACTGCGACATCAACCACAACTGGCGCCAGCACAAGGCCGCCGGCCGGCCCTACACGGGCGTGAAGGACGTCGAGGAGGTCCTGGAGGCCCTGGAGATCATCGACCGGTACGACACGGCGAAGGCCTCCACCGCCTACACCCTCACCGGCGGCGCCATCACCAAGACGGTCTCCGGCCGCGACGAGGCCGACTTCTACGGCCACTACGCCAAGGCCATCGAGGAGCGCTTCCCCGGCCGCTGGATCGGCAAGGTCGTCGCCCAGGCGCTGCCCCGCGACGACGTCCGGCGCTTCAAGGACTACGGGGTGCAGATCTACCACCCCAACTACGAGGTGTGGGACGAGTACCTCTTCAAGATGTACTGCCCGGGCAAGGAGCGGTACGTCGGCCGGGACGAGTGGCACAAGAGGATCCTCGACTCGGCCGAGATCTTCGGCGCGCGCAACGTCATCCCCAACTTCGTGGCGGGCGTGGAGATGGCCGAGCCGTTCGGCTTCAAGACGGTCGACGAGGCCATCGCCTCCACCACCGAGGGCCTGCGCTTCTTCATGTCACACGGCATCACACCCCGTTTCACGACCTGGTGCCCGGAGCCCACGACCCCGCTCGGCAAGGCCAACCCGCAGGGCGCGCCCCTGGAGTACCACATCCGCCTGCTCCAGGCCTACCGGCAGACGATGGAGGACTTCGGTCTCTCCTCGCCCCCCGGTTACGGGCCGCCCGGTGCCGGCAACGCGGTCTTCTCGGTCAGCTCCTTCATGGACAGCCTCCCGGCCGACGAACCGACCGCTGTTTGATAACGCTTCGATGACGTCGCCCTTCATGGCGGCACCGCATTGAGCAGCGGGGCGGTCGCACCCGTATGACACTCCGAGGCCGGAGCCATGGGGATGCGGCCGCCCTGTCGTGATATCTGAACAGGGCGCTTGTCAGTTGTGTGAGAGGCGTGAAAAGCTCTTGCCCTGCCGCGAGGTTCCCCCCAACTCCAATGCCGATGTGGTGAGTTGACCTCGCTTGTGGATGCAGGAGACTCATGCCCGACCTGCCGACCCCTCAGGACGCCACCGAGGCCGCGCTGTTCTCCGAGTGCTGGGACGCGGTCCTCGCGTACGCCGATCTGTGCACGTCCGGTTCCACCGCCGCGGCACAGCTGGGCCGCGAGGCGTTCGCGCACGGCATACGTGAGGCCCGGGCCGCCGAAACCGGCCCCATCCGCGGCACCG
Organism: Streptomyces sp. NPDC096046; assembly: GCF_040303285.1. Lineage (NCBI taxonomy): Bacteria > Bacillati > Actinomycetota > Actinomycetes > Kitasatosporales > Streptomycetaceae > Streptomyces > Streptomyces sp. NPDC096046. Next base: position 114,163 of record NZ_JBEOSZ010000012.1, read on the forward strand.
GCCGCCGCCCGGCCCGGCTGCCCCGCATACCCCTGCTGCTGACCGCCGTACGCACCACGGCCGCGGCCTGGGAAGAGGAGGGGCAAGGCCACAGACTCGACCCCGACCTGCGCCTGTGGCTCAACTCGGACAACGCCGCCCGCTACACCGGCCCGCCCCTGCAGCGTCCGCTCGCACTGCGCGGCCTGCGCGATCTGCAGCAGCCCGACGCGGAACTGCTCTGGTTCGCCGAGGTGGAGGCGCTGCCGCTGCCCCTGGTCGCGCGCCGTCTGGGCCTCGACCCGGCCGGCGCCGCCGAGGAACTCCAGCAGGTACGCACCCTGTTCCGGGAACGCTGCCACCGCAACCACCTCGACACGCCGATGGACGCCCGGTGCCGCAGCTACGCCCGGCTGCTGGACGCCGTCACCCGCTCCGCCGCCGCCGAGACCCCCGGCGACCTCTCCCGCCACCTCGCCACCTGCGTGCAGTGCGCCGAGGCCGCCGCCTGTCTGCGCCTGCACGGCGGTGGACTGCCCGGTGCGCTGGCCGGCGGAGTGATCGGCTGGGGCGGCCTCGCCTACCTGGAGCGCCGCCGCCGCGCCGCCGAGGTGCGGCTCGGCGCGGGACGCCCCGGCGCCGCGGACCAGGCCGCCGGAGAGCCGGAGGAGGCGGAGCAGAAGGCGCGCGCCGCCCGCAACGGCCTCCTCGTCGCCGCGGTCCTGGTCTCCGTGCTGGCCCTCGGCGTCTCCCTGATGCCCTTCGGCGGCGAGGGCGGCGACCTCGGCGCACGCGAGGGCGTCGACCGTCAGCCGGTGGCCGATCCCGGCCCGTCCCTGCCCTCCGCCCCCTCCCTGCCGCCCGCGACCTCGAAGCCGGACACCCGGAACACGCAGAAGACCGAGCGGCCGGACCCCTCCGGCGCGCCGGAGGACAAGAACCGCCACACCGAACCGCAGGGCACCTCCTCACCCACCCACCGGGCCGAGCCCGGCGAGAGCGGGGAACCCGCCTGCCGGGTGGAGTACGACCTGGTCAACCAGTGGCCCGACGGCTTCCAGGCCACCGTCACCGTCACCAGCGCCGGGTCCCTCGACTCCTGGCGCCTCGCCTGGTCCTTCCGGGACGGCCAGCAGGTCGGCCAGATGTGGGACGCCTCCGTCGCCCAGAACGGCTCCCGCGTCACCGCGACCGCCGCCGACTACAACAAGGCGGTCCCCGCGGGCGGCGACCTGGCCTTCGGCTTCCTCGCCTCCTGGCACGGGAAGAACTCCCCGCCGTACGACTTCGAGCTGAACGGCCGCGCCTGCGCGAAAAGCGGTTGACGCACCTCCGCCGTGACGGGATAGCGTGACGGCGGTTCCGCGCACACGACGGTTCCACGACGAGAAGAAGCAGAAGAAGAGAGGAGGTGTCGACCGATGGCTGTCATTGCGATGAGCGCTGCCCGCGTCCAGTTCATCACGTCCACCTCCGCGGCCGCCGGCTGATCCGACCGACTGTCGGGCCGGGGCCGACCTGGAAAGGGTCACCCTTGTCTTCCTCTTCCGCTTCATCCGTTTCCTCCGCGCTCGCTCCCTACGGCTGGGACGAGGCCTGGGCCGAGGCGTTCGCCCCCTACGCGGCCGAAGGGCTGCTGCCCGGCCGCGTCGTCCGGGTCGACCGCGGGCAGTGCGACGTCGTCACCGCCGGCGCACTCCTGCGGGCCGACACCGCGTTCGTCACCCCGCACGACCCCCTGCGGGTCGTGTGCACCGGCGACTGGGTCGCCGTCGAGCCCGGCGGGAACCCGCGCTACGTGCGCACCTGTCTGCCACGCCGCACCGCCTTCGTCCGCTCCACCTCCTCCCAGCGCTCCGAGGGGCAGATCCTCGCGGCCAACGTCGACCACGCCGTCATCGCCGTGTCCCTCGCGGTCGAGCTGGACCTCGGCCGCGTCGAGCGCTTCCTGGCGCTCGCCTGGGAGTCCGGGGCCCAGCCCGTCGTCGTCCTCACCAAGGCCGACCTCGTGCCGGACGCCGTGACCCTTTCTCACCTCGTCCAGGACGTGGAGACGAGCGCGCCCGGCGTGCCGGTCGTGCCGGTCAGCTGCGTCGACGACAGGGGAGGGCTCGACGTGCTCACCGCGATCGTCGGCGGGGGGACGTCCGTGCTGCTCGGGCAGTCCGGCGCGGGCAAGTCGACCCTCGCCAACGCGCTGCTCGGCGAGGACGTGATGGCCGTCCAGGCCACCCGGGACATCGACGGCAAGGGCCGTCACACCACGACCACGCGCAACCTGCTCGCGCTGCCCGGCGGGGGCGTCCTGATCGACACCCCAGGACTGCGCGGCGTCGGCCTGTGGGACGCCGAAACCGGTGTCGGGCAGGTGTTCTCCGAGATCGGGGAACTGGCCGAGCGGTGCCGCTTCCACGACTGCGCCCACGAGGCCGAGCCGGGCTGTGCCGTGCTGGCCGCCGTCGAGACCGGCGCACTGCCGGAACGACGGCTGCAGAGCTACCGCAAGCTCCTGCGGGAGAACCAGCGCATCGTCGCCAAGACCGACGCCCGCCTGCGGGCCGAGATCCGCAAGGACTGGAAGCGGAAGGGGGCGATCGGCAGGGCCGCGATGGAGGCGAAGCGCGGACCGCACTGGCGCTCGTAATAAGGCCGCCGGGGGCCGCCGACCGCGTCGAGGGTGCTGTCCGATTTCCGCCAGCGGCCACCCGGCCCACGGCGGAGACTGGACCTGTGACGGACCAGGGAACGGACGAGGACACCAGGTACGAGGCCGTACGGGGCCGCGACGCCCGTTTCGACGGCGTGTTCTTCTTCGCCGTCGAGACGACCGGCATCTACTGCCGGCCGAGCTGCCCCGCGGTCACCCCGAAGCGGGCCAACGTACGGTTCTTCGCCACGGCCGCCGCCGCGCAGGGCTCGGGATTCCGGGCCTGCCGACGGTGCCGCCCGGACACCGTGCCCGGCTCCGCCGAGTGGAACGTCCGCGCGGACGTGGTCGCCCGGGCCGTGCGGCTGATCGCCGACGGCGTGGTCGACCGGGAGGGCGTCCCCGGGCTCGCCGGACGTCTCGGCTACAGCGCACGACAGGTGCAGCGGCAGCTCACCGCCGAGCTCGGCGCCGGGCCGGTCGCCCTCGCCCGGGCCCAGCGGGCCCACACCGCGCGCGTCCTGGTGCAGACCACCGAGCTGCCGATCACCGAGATCGCGTTCGCGTCGGGATTCGCCAGCGTGCGGCAGTTCAACGACACGATCCGGGCCGTGTACGCGGCGACCCCGAGCGAGCTGCGCGCCGCCGCACCGAAGAACGGCCGGGGCCGCCGTACGGCCACCCCGAACGCCGGCATCCCGCTCCGGCTCGCCCACCGCGGCCCCTACCGGGCCGGGCCCGTCTTCGACCTGCTGGAACGCGAGGCCGTGCCCGGGATCGAGCAGGTGAGCGGCCCGCCCGGCACCCGCACCTACCGGCGCACCCTCCGCCTCCCGTACGGCACCGGCATCGTCGCCGTCGGCGAACGCCCCGGCACCACGCGGACCCGACCCGGCGCCCACCCGGGCGGCTGGCTGGACGCCCGGCTTCACCTCACCGACCCGCGCGACCTGACCACCGCCGTCCAGCGGCTGCGCAGACTCTTCGACCTCGACGCCGACCCGTTCGCCGTCGACGGGCGCCTCGCCGCCGACCCGCGGCTGGCCCCCCTGGTCGCCGCCCGGCCCGGTCTGCGCTCACCGGGCACCGCCGACCCGGAGGAACTCGCGGTACGCGCGCTGGTGGGGCCAGCGGAGGCGGAACGGCTCGTACGGCGCCACGGCAAGGCCCTCGACGCCCCCTGCGGCAGCCTCACCCACCTCTTCCCCGAGCCCGCCGTCCTCGCCGGGGCAGAACCCGACGGCATCCTCGGCGCGCTCACGACCGCCCTCGCCGACCACGCCGTCCGCCTGGACCCCGGGGCCGACCGGGAGGACGCGCGGCACGCCCTGCGCGCCGTGCCCGGGCTGGACGCCCGCACGGTCGCGGTCATCCGCACCCGCGCCCTGGGCGACCCGGACGTGGCCCCGCCCGGCCTCGACGCCCCCGACCACTGGCGCCCCTGGCGCTCGTACGCTGTGAACCACCTGCGCGCAGCAGGGGAGTGGGAGTTGTGATGACCGACCCGACCTACTGGACGAGCGTGCCGGGCCCCCTCGGGCCGCTGCTCCTGACCGCCGCCCCGACCGGCGAACTGACCTCCGTGTCCGTGCCCGGCCAGAAAGGCGGACGCGAGGTGCGCGACGACTGGCGACGCGACGCCGGGCCCTTCCGGGAGGCCGAAGAACAGCTCACCGCCTACTTCGCCGGGGAGCTGAAGGAGTTCCACCTGGCCTGGCGCACCGAGGGCACCGCCTTCCGGGAGAAGGTCTGGGCCGCCCTGGACGACATCCCCTACGGCTCGACCGTGACGTACGGCGAGATCGCCGTGCGCATCGGGGCGCCCCGGGCGGCCGTGCGGGCCGTGGGCGGTGCGATCGGGGCGAATCCGCTGCTGGTGGTCCGCCCCTGCCACCGGGTGATCGGGGCGGGCGGCGCACTGACCGGATACGCGGGGGGCCTGGACCGCAAGGTGCGGCTGCTGACGCACGAGGGGGTGCTGCCGGCGTGAGACTCAGCCCCACACGACCGCGCCCGCCCAGGCCGCCGCGATCAGCTGGCAGGTGAACAGTTCGACCAGGATGCGGGAGCCGCCCGCGCGCATGACCGTGCGCAGGGCGGCGACCGCGTCGGCGTGACGGCCGAGGCGCAGCCGTTCGAAGAGGTAGACACCGGCCAGAAATCCGGGGATCGCACCGAGGACGGGGACCAGGACGAAACCGAGGACGGAACCGGCTCCGGCGTAGGCCAGCATGCGGCTGTTGGTGCGGTTCACGCGCAGCCGCCGGGGCGGCAGGGCCCAGCGCACACCCAGCGAGACGAGCAGCAGAACCGTGGCGCCGACCAGCACCCACCAGGCGACGGGCTGCGGATCCTTCAGCGCCCACCACATGACCGCGGCCCACACCAGCCACGATCCCGGCATGGCGGGCAGCAGCACTCCGCACAGCCCGAGCAGGATGACCAGCCCGACCAGCAGGAGGTCCCACACTCCCATCTGACCAGACTGCCGGAATACGCGAGAACGCGCAGGTCAGCAGCGTGGCCGGGGCTCAGACCCGCAGGTCAGCCGCTCGCGGACCGCCGGACGCCGAATATCGCATGACAGTTCTACGGCTCACTCGACGTGTCGTTCACCGGCGGGTGACTGGCCGGTTTTTTCCACAAGCCCCGTTTTCACCCCGCTCGTGCGGTGGACAATGACCGGCATGAGCCAGCAGGGGGGAAGGCCCACCGGTCCCGAGGACGACTGGTGGAGGCAGTTGTACGACGACTCCACCGACGACACGGGCCCCACGCCGGCACCGGACTCCCTCGACGACCGGTTCGCGTCCGCGTCCGGGGCCGTGGGAGACGGTCCGGAAGGACGGTCCGGATCCACGGCCGGGCCGGTGCGGCGGCCCTCCCGAGCGGAGCCGGTGGTCCCGGCGCCCCGGTCCGGGGCCGACGACATGATGGACGTGCTCCGCCCCGGCGACCCGTCACCCGACAGGCGACGCCCCACCGGCTCACCCGCCACCCAGCGCCCCGCCGAGCCCCCGCAGCCGCCTCCGCCGCCTCCGTCCTCGCCCCCCGCCACCCCTCCCGCGACCGACCGTCCCGGCCCCCGGATCGAGCGCCCCGTGCGCACCCCCGGGTCCCGTGGCCACGTCGGGACCCGGCCGCCCACCTACGACGCCGAACCCACCGCTCTCCCGGCCGCGGATCCGGATGATCTCGATGACCTCGTGGCGGACACCGTGCTGGACGGGGCCCGGTACGGAGCCTGCACGTTGCGGGCCGTTTCCGTGCGGGGGGACTCCGCGCGGTACCGGGGGGAGCCCCGCAGGGACGCGCTGCTCACGGCCCGGTTCGGCGCGGGGGAGCAGGCGCTGCTGCTGGTGGCGATGGCGACCGGGGTCCGGGCCACGCGGGGTGCGCACCGGGCCGCCGCCGAGGCCTGTGGCTGGATCGGGCGGGCCGTGGGGCGCAGTCACACGCGTCTGGTCGAGGACATAAGGGACGGCCGGCGCGGCGACCTCAAGTCCGGGCTGCACCGGCTCACGGACCGCAGCCTCGGCAAGCTGCGGGCCAGCGCCTCCGAGCAGGGCGTGGACCCCGAGGAGTACGCGGCCGGCCTGCGCTGCCTGCTGTTGCCGGCCGATCCCGCCTGCCGTACGCGTGTGTTCTTCGGGGTCGGGCCGGGCGGCCTGTTCCGGTTGCGGGAGGGGGAGTGGCAGGACATCGAGCCGCAGGTCGCCGAGGTCAAGGGTGAACCCGTCGTGGGGTTCGGCTCGCCGCCCTCCGAGAACCCCGAGGGCGACCGGCTCACCATGGACCTGGGCATCCCGACACCGCCCAGCCCGTACGAACCGGCGCCGGAGCCGCCCCGCGAGCCCTTCCGGTTCCGGACCTCCGTCGCCCGCCCGGGTGACACGCTCCTGATGTGCAGCGCCGGTCTCGCCGAACCCCTGCGCGGTGAGCCCGAACTGGGCGAGTACCTCGCCGAGCGGTGGTCCCGGACCGAACCGCCCGGCCTCGCCGCGTTCCTCGCCGACTCCCAAGTACGGGTCAAGGGTTATGCGGACGACCGTACGGCCGCCGCGGTATGGGAGGCGTGAGCGCGGCTCGTGTGACCTGATGCAACCCGGGGGACGGTGAGCGTGACGTGTCCTGGTTCTAGCGGTAGGGCGTCCACTCGCGCGCGGAGGTGTCGTACATGTAGCGGGGCAGGTCCTTGATGCCGCTGGTGCGGAACGGGCGACCGCCGTCGTCGATCCGTACCGTGCCCGTGCGGCCCTGTGAGGACCAGTCCAGCTCGAGGTACCAGCGGCAGTCGCACGCCAGGGTCCGGGCGTTGACGAGCAGCACCTCGGGGTCCTGGGCGGAGACGCGGTAGGGCATGCGCATCGCCGGGATCGGCGTACCCGCGTCGCCCCCGGCGACCGAGCGGGCGATGGGGCGGTTCTTGTCGAGGTCCACGTCGAACGAGCGCGGCGTGAGCGAACCGCCGCAGCCCTGGTCCATGGAGTAGGCGTTGCCCGGGGCGGGCGCCGAACGCCCCACGACGCGCACACGCAGTGCCTCCAGCACGACCGCCGTGTCGGTGCGCCCCTGCAGGGACAGCCGCACGAGTGTCTCGCCGCCATGCACCGCGTTGTGTGCGGCGGCCCAGACTCCGGCGTCCTGCGGGACGGGCGGCGGTGCCACCTGCCCGGGTGGCCTGGCGACGACGTAGTCGTGGCCGCAGCCGAGCTTCCAGGCCTGGGAGTCGGCCGACCAGGTGAGGGGGACGGCGGGGTCGGCCGCGCCGGCGGGCGGGGTGGCGCGGCCGGAGGGGGAGGGCGAGGGGGAGGGCTTCTTCTCCGGAGGGGCGGAGGGCGAGGGCGGCCGGGCGGTGGGGGAACTGTCGCTCGGAGCGGGGGAGGCGCTCTCGCGGTCGGGGGCTTCTGACCCCGCCGTACCGGACGGGGCCGGACCGGTCGACGGGACACGGCCGTCGGCGGCCGCACGCCGCCCGTCCAGCAGTGCGGCCAGGCTCCCGAGTACCGCGAGCACCGCGCAGGCGGCCGCCAGTCCCACCGCGACGCGTCCCCGGCGGTACCAGGGGCGGCGGGGAGAGGGCGGCGCCTCATCGGCAGGACCGTCGCCGTCGACCGGCGCGCCCTCCGGTTCCTCCGCCTCGGCGGCGACCGCGCCCTCCTCGGCCGTACCGGCCACGCCGGCGGTGCGGGGCCGCTGCCGTGCCGCCACCGCCAGGAGCCAGCGGCGGTGGAGCTCATGACGTTCCTCCGGGGACGCCCCGCACAGGGCGGCGAAGCGCTCCACGGGGGCGAAGTCGACCGGGACCGCCTCGCCCGCGCAGTAGCGGTGCAGGGTCGAGGTGTTCATCGCCAGGCGCCGGGCCAGTGCCCCGTAACTGCGGTCCGTGCGCTCCTTCAGCGTTCTCAGCAGCGCCGCGAACTCGCCGACGTCGTCCACATCGTGCTGTGCCGACACCGTTCCCCCGTCCTCAAGGTCCGACCCGGCCCGGAACGGCATCCCAGGCACCTCATGTACCTGCACGTCAGACGGGCTGGGATGGTTCCACCGTGCCGGATCGGACGCGGGCTGTTGCGTCCGCCCGGTGTGACCGCTGATGCTTCTGGTGCCGCACCGACCAGGTCCGGGCCGCCCAGCCGGCCCGGCAGCGGCATCGACCATCCACGCATTCAGTCACGGGGGACACCCATGTCCAAGCACGTCCGAGCCAGCGCGCTCACCGCCCTCACCGTCGCCGCCCTCGCGGCTGGCACGGTCCTCACGGCACCGGCCGCCGGTGCCGCGCCGAAGGCCGCCGCACCGAAGTTCCTGTCGGCGTCCCAGCTGCCGCCGCACCCGACGTCGTCCTGGACCGCCGGCCCGGTCACCGAAGGGTTCCCGGACGGACTCGGCTTCTGCGTGGACACGGAGAGCGTGACCTCCTACGACTACCGGTACCGGGAGTTCCGGACCGACCTGGAGACCAGCGCCGAGCAGTTGACCGTCGTGGCGGACACAGCGGCCCTGGCGAAGGCCCTGGCGAAGCACTACGACGACCTGATCCGCACCTGTGCCGAGCGCATCGAGAGGAACGACCCGGACGTCAAGGCCGAGGGCCGGGACTACGGTTCGCTGCCGGTCGAGGAAGGCGCCCGCGTCCGTGGCCTGCACACCGAGACGTCCTGGGGTGCCACGGACATCTCGCTGCTGTCCGTCGGGCGCGACGGCAGGACGGTCACCGTCGTGGGGTGGGGCCAGATGGGCGACTTCGGGGACGCCCCCGTGGGCGCCTTCAAGAAGACGACGACCACCGCCGTCAACAAGCTGTACTGACCGAGCCCGACGGAAGACCGGGGCCGTCCTCCCGCCACGGGGGTGGGGGAGGACGGCCCCTACCGCTCGTGGCGGCCGTGCGGACCGTCGGACTTCGGCCAACTTCACCGCGGCGCCGCGCACTCCGGCCCGCCGCCCCGGCCGTTCGCCGCGTACGCGCGGAGCGACAGTCGGCCCTCGGCCCATCGTCCGATCTCCCTGCGGTCGGGCTCCACTCGAGGACTCTGATCGGCTACCCTCTTGTCCCCCTCTCCTCCACCCGCCTGTCGCTCGGGGGCCCGCCGCCCGGACCGCCCGTCCCGCCCCGGTGGCCGAACACCTGGTCGTTGACGATTCGACATGACTGCCGCGTGCCCGTTGGGGCATGGATCCCCGTGAACGTGTTCGAGCAGGAGGGGAACCGACATCGGCGCGCGGGCGGGGGTCATGGAGAGGCAGGCACGACGAGGCGGTCCCATAGCGATCGGGGGCTTCTCGACGAAGACGGTGGTGGACAGGACCGACGACGTCACGGAGCAGACGCCGGCGCCTCAGTTGAGGCGCAGACTCGGGCGGGCGGACCTGCGGGCCGTCCCGGAGGCCCGCCGGGCCCTGCGGGAACTGCTCGGACAGTGGGGGAAACACGGACAATCGGACGTCGCGGAACTGCTCACCAGCGAACTCGTCACCAACGCGATCGTCCACACCGACCACGACGCGGTCCTCACGGTCACCGTCTTACCCCGCGGACTGCGGGTGGAGGTGCGGGACTTCGTGGCCCGCAGGCCCCGGCTGCGGGTGGCGGTCCCCGACGAGGGCACGAACGGCAGGGGCCTGCTCCTGGTGCAGTCCCTCGCGGACGCCTGGGGGGTCCGGCCGCACGGAGTGGGCAAGGCCGTCTGGTTCGAGCTGGAGGCCGAGGCGGCCTGAACGCCGAAGGGGCGCGGCCCGCAGGCCACGCCCCCTCACCGCCGTTCTGCGGCTCGGCTAACCGAACTGCTGCTCGAGGTCCTTGAGCTTGCGCTCCAGGGAGTCCAGCCGCGGCAGTGCCATGGTGTCGTCCTCCGCGGTGAGGTCCACGGTCACCGGGTCAGCGCCTTTGCGGACCGGCTGAAGGGAGGGACGCGAGCGGACGGGCAGGGGCTCCGGTGCCGATATGGCAGGCTCCGCGGAGACTTGCGAGGAGCCGCGCTCCACCTGCACCTCGAGCTGCCGTCCGCCGCCCCGGCCGAAGTGGCCGCGGTGACCGCGGCTGATCGCCTTCAGCTGGGCCCGCTCCACGCGCTGCTGGTCACGCCGCCGCTGCCGGGTCTCTTCCTTCTTGCGCTTGTCCTCGCGCACCTCGTCGACCGCCTCGTCCAGGCTGCGCACACCCTCGAGGAGCATCAGCGACCAGGCGCGGTAGGTCTCCCGGGGGGCCCGCACCCAGCGCACCATACGGATCTGCGGCAGCGGGCGGGGCACCAGGCCCTGCTCCCGCAGGGCGGCTCGGCGGGTCTGCTTCAAAGCGCGGTCGAAGAGGACCGCGGCCGACAGGGACATGCCGGCGAAGAAGTGGGGAGCACCCGCGTGGCCGGCGCCCCGGGGCGCGTGCACCCAGTTGAACCAGGCCGCGGCGAAGGCGAACGTCCAGACGAGTATCCGGGAGCCGAGTGCCGCGTCACCGTGGCTGGCCTCGCGTACCGCGAGGACGGAGCAGAACATCGCCGCACCGTCCAGGCCGAACGGGACGAGGTACTGCCAGCCGCCGGACAGGCCGAGGTTCTGCTCACCGAAGCCGACCAGACCGTGGAAGGAGAGCAGGGCGGCCACGGCCGCACAGCAGAAGAGCAGGAGGTAGGAGAGGGTGCCGTAGAGGGCTTCCTTGCGTCTGCGGCGTTCCTCGCTGCGCTCCCAGGAGTCGTCCGCGCTCGTGTCCTTGACCGAGGAGCGCTTGCCGCGCGCGAGCACCGCCACCGCCGCCAGCATGCCCAGGAGAAGCACGGCGCCCGGAAGCAGCCAGTTCAGCGATATGTCGGTCAGTCTCATCTGGGTGGTCCCTTGCATTGGGATAGGGCGTAACGCCCGCCATATTGGCCCAATCCCATTGGCCCTCAGGGGGTTTCGGGGCAAGAGGCCGCCAAGGAAGTGCAAGGGAATGCCCAGGGCGGCGTTCTGCTCGAACTGCCGCTTGAGGGGCGGGAGTTGAGTTCGAACAAGACTACCCGTACGAGTGGTTCTCCGGAAAGTTCCCGTGACGCGTGAGGAAGGTGTGAATCGCCTGTGGGCGCATGGGCGACCGGTTCCGCGGTGATCTTACGGGACGCCGGGAGTGATCGACCCCGCTCGTGCCTCAACCGGCCGTGGCCAGCAGCCTGGTGACCCGGTCCGTGTCACAGGTGCGCGGGCACGTGGCGCAGGTGTCCTCCGGGCGCAGCGTGTAGAACATGCAGCAGCTCGCGCGGTCGCGGGTGAGCAGCGGCTCACCGCCGGGGCCGGTCAGCTCCCGGAACGCGGCCGTGCCCACGTACGGCTTGGTCGCGCCCGGCAGGAGCAGCTCCAGCTCGCGCATCGCGCGCCGCTCCTCGGTCTCACCGAGCAACTGGGCGACGTACCAGAGACCCTCGACGATCTCGTCGGTCGCCATCCCCCACAGGGCGCGGCCGCGGCGCCGCATCCGGGGGCCGAAACCGGTCAGGACCGGCTCCAGGTGCTCGGCGACCGCCGACCGCACCTCCGCCCGCAGCGCCTCCTCGTCCGGGACGACCCGGGCGCCGGGCAGGGCGGCCGCCTCGTCGCCGGGCAGGCAGGCGAAGCCGGTGGGGCGGACGGCCAGGTGCCCGAGGGCGTGGCCGGGGGCGGTGCGGTCGTACGAGACGTGCGTCACGGGGTAGCGGGGGACCCGGCGGTGCAGGAACCACGGCACGGTGATGAGGAGGCAGGCGGGCCAGGCGTAGCGGTGCAGACCGAAGCCGGCGACGACGTCGGGGCGGGCCTGGGTCGCGTAGTCCCGCTCGATCTGGTCCACGTCCCACGCGAGGAAGCGGTCGAGGGCGGGGCCGGCGGCCGCGAGGTCGGCCGCCGCGGTCCAGCCGCCGCCCCGCGGTGACCGGTCCTCGCCGGCCAGTTCGGTGACGGCGAGCCCGGGGAGGACCTCGGCCAGGCGGGTGTAGGCGCCGGAGACGGCCGAAAGGGGCGCGGGCATGTGATCACCGATCCGTCGGGCTGAAACGGGGCTTCTCGAAGGTAAGCCTAACCTTACTTGTGATCCGTGGAAACTGAACGGGGATGTGTTCTGAGGGCCGGGGCGCTTATGGTGCTTGACGGACGAGTAACAACCCGCCGCAATGACCCCAAGTAGCGATACGTCCGGAGGAGGACCCGTGAAGCAGGGAGCGCAGGGCTCCGCGGAAACGGGGACTCCGTGGGCGGCCGGTACGGCCGCGCCGGGTGCGCCGGCCGGGCAGGCGCGCGTCCCGCAGCAGTCCGGGGCGGTGCGGGGGGAGCACACGCACAGTGAGCCGCCCGCGCCACGGGCTCGGCCGGTGATCCAGCGGGCCTCCGTGCGCGGGCAGATCCTGAACGCGCTGCGGGCCGCGCTGGTGGCCGGGGATCTGCGGCCGGGAGAGGTGTACTCGGCGCCGGTGCTCGGCGAGCGGTTCGGGGTCTCGGCGACGCCGGTCCGGGAAGCCATGCAGCAACTGACCCTCGAAGGGGCCGTCGAGGTGGTGCCCAACCGTGGGTTCCGGGTGGTCGAACGGGGGGTGCGGGAACTGGCGGAACTGGCCGAGATCCGCACGCTGATCGAGGTCCCGGTGATGCTGCGGCTGGCCCGTACCGTCCCCGCCGAACGCTGGGCCGCGCTGCGCCCACTCGCCGAGGCGACGGTCCGCGCGGCGTCCTCCGGCTGCCGCGCGACCTACGCGGAGTCCGACCGGGGATTCCACCGGGCCGTGCTGTCCCTCTCGGGTAACGAGCAGTTGGTCCGGATCGCGGAGGATCTGCACCGCAGGGCGCAGTGGCCGCTGGTCGGGGGTGCGCCGGGGGGTCGGGGGCGGGCCGACCTGGTGGCGGACGCGCACGAGCACACGGCGTTGCTGGACGCGCTGATCGCGCGGGACCTGGATGTGGTGCGGGCGCTGGTGGGCGAGCACTTCGCGGGGGCGGCGGCGGCCGGTTGAGCTCGAGCGGTGGTGGGTGCGCGTCGTCTGCGCCTCTTCGCCGGGTGTGGGTCGGGGCCGCGCCGGGGGTGTCCGTCCTCGGAACGGCGCGATGGGGTGTCATACCGACTCACTGGCGTTGACGCGCCAACCGCTGCGGGCGGACACCCCCGACACGTCCCCTTGCGGCGTACGGCGGCTGTGGCCGCGTGGGGGCGGGCCGCCGCTTCCGCTGAGTTGCGGGCAATCGGGCCGCCCAGGACGGCACGGGTGGGCACCCCGTCACCCCGTCACGCCGGGTTGCGGATCTACCCGCCCTCTCAGCGACAGCGCCGAGTCCCCCGTACCCCCTCAAGCCGTCGCGGCCGGTGGTACCGGCGGTGCCAACTGGCGGGACAGCCACGTCGGTACGCCCCCGAGCAGCCGGAACAACCGCCGGGCCTCCTCCCGCAGCCGGGAGGCCTCCGGCTCCGTCTCGGCGTCGGCGAGGGACACCAGCGCCGGGGCCGTGCCGACGAGGTAGCCCAGCTCCTCCCGGATCCGCAGGGACTCCGCGAAACCGTGCCGGGCCTCCGCCAGCTCCCCGTCCCGCAGGGCCAATCCCGCGAGGTGACGCCATGTGAAGGACAGCAGCAGCGGGTCGGAGTGCGCGGTCGCCCCCGCATGGGCCCGACGGTACGCGGCCCGCGCGGCCTGGGGCGCGCTCGTCAGGTTCTCCGCCAGGAGACCGCGACGGAAGTCGAGCAGGGCCCGCGCCGGAGCCCCCGGAGGGACCAGCGCCGCGGCCCGCCCCAGCGCGGCCCGTGCCTCGTCGGCCCGGTCCCGCACCGCGAGCAGGGTCGCCGCGTAGGCCAAGTACCCGCGTTCACAAGCGGCCGCGCCCCGTTCGTCGTCGCTGTGAGCCATCGCCTCGGCCGTGCGCAGCGCGTCCTCGGCCTCCTCCCAGCCCTGCTCGGTGTAGAGACACCGTTCCACCAGCAGCGACGCGCGTTGCAGGGCCGTCGCCGGTGTGGCCGGCAGCAGCAGGGCGGCCGCGTCGGCCCAGCACCCGCGGGAGCGCAGCCGCCATACCGCGGTCTGGAGGGGATCGTCACCGGCGGTCGTTCCGTTACCAGACATGGCGGAATGCGCCACGTTGCCCTCCCCGAGCACGCCATCGAGCTGTTGAGTGGTGGCGGCATCTCAGCACGAATCGGCGGGCCGGGCCAAGAGGCCGGGTGAAGGATTTCACAAAGTCGTGGGACTCGGGGGTGTCCCGGGTTCGCCCCGCGTATCAGCTCATGCGCAGCGCCAGGAAGAAGTCCAGCTTGTCCTCCAGGCGTGACAGGTCGCGACTCGTCAACTGCTCGATACGCCCGACCCGGTAGCGCAGCGTGTTGACGTGCAGGTGCAGACGGCCGGCGCAGCGGGTCCAGGAGCCGTCGCAGTCGAGGAACGCCTCCAGGGTGGGGATCAGCTCGGCGCGGTGGCGGCGGTCGTAGTCGCGCAGGGGGTCCAGGAGGCGGGCCGTGAAGGCCCGGCGGACGTCGTCCGGGACGAACGGCAGCAGCAGGACGTGCGAGGCCAGTTCCTGGTGGCCCGCCGCGCAGACCCGGCCCGGCCGGGCCGCGGCGACGCGGCGGGCGTGGCGGGCCTCCTCCAGCGCGCCGCGCAGGCCCTCCGCCGAGTGGACGGCCGCGCTGACGCCCAGGGTGAGGCGGCCGTCGCCGTCGAGACCCGCCGTCAGGGGGTCTCGCACCGATTCCAGGAGCGCGTCGGCGAGGACGCCCCTCTCCGAGCCGTCGTGCTCCGTGGAGACGGCCGGAAGGGGCACCAGGGCGATGGCCTCGTCGCCCGTGTGGGCCACGGCGATGCGGTCGGAGTGCTCGGGCCCGGCGGCGGCGGGGTCGACGAGGACCTCCTCCAGCAGGGCCTGCGCCACCGGGCCGCCCTCGATCTCCTCGCCGTCCCACTCGACGCGGGCCACGACCACCTGCCAGTGCGGCGCGGTGCCCAGGCCGGGCAGCAGCACCGGCGCCGCCACGCGCAGCCGGGCGGCGATCTCGGCGGGTGCCGCGCCCGTCTGGACCAGTTCCAGGACCTCCTGGGCGAGGCGGCGGCGGACCGTGCGGGCGGCGTCGCGGCGGTCCCGTTCGACCGCGATCAGCTGGGTGACGCCGTAGAGCAGGTCCAAGCGTTCCTCCGGCCAGTCCCCGGCGTCCGCCTCGACGGCCAGCAGCCAGTCCGACAGGACGGTCTCGCGGACGTCCCGGGACGGCTGCGGGGAGCGGCCCGTGGAGCGGACCGGAAACAGGGAGTACGTGGTGGCGCCCAGGACGGCGCGGTGAGGGCCGCGGCGGCCCGTGCGGGTGGCGGCCAGGTGCTCTCCGGCGAGCCGGGCGCACGTCCCGGCCGGCAGGGTGGGGCCCGCCGCCTTCGAGCCCGCGATCAGGCGGCCGGTGGGGGAGAGGACCCAGGCCCGCAGGTCCAGGTCCGTGCCGAGCAGGTCCAGGACCACGTCCGGGCCGCCGCCCGCCGGGCCGGAGGTCATCATCCGGCGGTGCCGGTCGACGACCGCCGCGAGGTCTCCGGCGCGCTCGCCGGAGACCTGCCGCACGACGTGCTCGGTGATCGTCGCGAACGCCACCGACTCGTGCACCGCGAAGAGCGGCAGGTGGTGGCGGGCGCAGGCCACCACCAGGTCTTCGGGGACGTCCTCGAGCTCCGCCTCGCCCGCGGCGAGCGCCGTCACGCCCGCCTGCACCAGGATCCGGACGAACGGCTCCGAGTCGTCGGCGTCCCGGCGCCAGGCCAGACCCGTGAGCACCAGCTCACCGCCCGCGAGGTAGCGGCTGGGGTCGCGCAGGTCGGTGGTCATCACACCCCGCACGGTGCGGTCCAGCTCGTCCTCGCCGCCGAGCAGCTTGAGGCCCAGCGCGTCGGTGTCCAGCAGTGCGCGCAGCCGCATTCTCGTCGCCGCCGTTCTCTGTCTCGAAATCTTTGGTGGATCTTGGAGGGAAATGCGAGGAACGCATGTTCGGGGGGTCGGTGGGCGGCGCCCGTCGGCCTCCGGACCGCATCCGGGTTGTGTCCCAGGTCACGCGGCTGTGTTGCGCGTTTCGCCAGGAGAACGAGGAGGTTTCCGATGACCTCCGTTCATACGAATCTACAAGATGCCTTTCCTGGCCAGCCAACTCCTTCATGGTTTCCGTGACTGACTCGCTCGGCGCAACGCGCTGTGTACTGGCTCCACTACGCGTCAACAGCACATGAACGAGCCGGGACCGCCGCACACGGATTGGCTCAATCTGAACGTTCCACGAGAAGACGAAGAAGAGAGCCGGTCATGGACTTCCTTCGCCCCGCCAGCTGGGAGGAGGCGCTCGCCGCGAAGGCGGAGCACCCCTCGGCTGTGCCGATTGCGGGTGGCACCGACGTGATGGTCGAGATCAACTTCGACCACCGCCGACCCGAGTACCTCCTGGACCTGAACCGCATCGGCGATCTCTCCGAGTGGGAGGTCGGCGAGGAGAGCGTGCGGCTGGGTGCCTCCGTGCCGTACACCAAGATCATGGAGAACCTGCGCACCGAGCTGCCGGGTCTCGCCCTCGCCTCGCACACGGTCGCCTCACCGCAGATCCGCAACCGCGGCGGCGTCGGCGGCAACCTCGGCACCGCCTCCCCGGCCGGTGACGCCCACCCCGCCCTGCTCGCCGCGGGCGCCGAGGTGGAGGTCGAGTCGGTGCGCGGCACGCGCCGCATCCCCATCGACGCGTTCTACACGGGCGTGAAGCGCAACGCGCTGGCGGCGGACGAGCTGATCAGGGCCGTGCACGTGAAGAAGGCCGACGGACCGCAGCAGTTCTCCAAGGTGGGCACGCGCAACGCCATGGTCATCGCCGTCTGCGCCTTCGGGCTCGCCCTGCACCCGCGGACCCGGACGGTGCGGACCGGGATCGGCTCGGCCGCTCCCACACCCGTCCGGGCCGGGGCCGCCGAGGAATTCCTGAACGCCGCGCTGGAGGAGGGCGGCTTCTGGGACAACGGGCAGATCATCACCCCGTCGGTCGCCAAGCAGTTCGCGGACCTGTGCTCCGCCGCCTGCAACCCGATCGACGACGTCCGGGGCACCGCGAGCTACCGCCGCCACGCGGTCGGCGTCATGGCCCGCCGCACACTGACCTGGACCTGGGAGTCCTACCGCGGCGCCCGCCGCACCATCGAGGGAGCTGCGTGATGCGCGTCAACTTCACGGTCAACGGCCGTCCGCAGGAAGCCGACGACGTGTGGGAGGGCGAGTCCCTGCTGTACGTGCTGAGGGAGCGGCTCGGGCTGCCGGGTTCGAAGAACGCCTGCGAGCAGGGCGAGTGCGGCTCGTGCACGGTCCGGCTGGACGGTGTGCCGGTGTGTTCGTGCCTGGTCGCCGCCGGGCAGGTGGAGGGCCGGGAGGTCGTCACCGTCGAGGGGCTCGCCGACTTCGCCAAGCAGCGTGCGGAGCACGGCGGTTGCGCCACCGGCGCCTGCGGCACCTCGCTCCAGGACGCCCGGCAGTGGGCGGCGAAGGGGCAGGACTCGCAGACCGGCGAGGGCACCGAACTCTCCCCGATCCAGCAGGCGTTCATCGACGCCGGCGCCGTGCAGTGCGGCTTCTGCACCCCCGGTCTGCTGGTCGCCGCCGACGAGATGCTGGAGCGCAACCCGAACCCGACCGACGCGGACATCCGCGAGGCGCTGTCGGGCAACCTGTGCCGCTGCACCGGCTACGAGAAGATCATGGACGCGGTCCGTCTCGCGGCCGCCCGGCAGGGAGAGGCGGTCTGATCATGGCTTCCCCCAGCGGAACCCCCACGAAGATCACCCAGGGATCCCGGACCAAGGGCGGCATCGGCGAGAGCACGCTGCGCCCCGACGGCACCCTCAAGGTCACCGGCGAGTTCGCGTACTCGTCCGACATGTGGCACGAGGACATGCTGTGGGGGCAGATCCTGCGTTCCACCGTCGCGCACGCCGAGATCGTGTCCATCGACACCGGCGAGGCGCTGGCCACGCCGGGCGTCTACGCCGTCCTGACCTACGACGACCTGCCCACCGACGTGAAGAACTACGGGCTGGAGATCCAGGACACCCCGGTCCTCGCCCACGGCAAGGTCCGCCACCACGGCGAGCCGGTCGCCCTGGTCGCCGCCGACCACCCGGAGACCGCGCGCCGCGCCGCCGCGAAGATCAAGGTGGACTACCGGGAGCTGCCCGTCGTCACCGACGAGGCCTCCGCCACCGCCCCCGACGCGATCCTCATCCACGAGCACCGCGACGACCTCCCCCAAGGGCCTCCGGCAAGCTCCGGTCCAGGGGGGACCCCCATCGCCGGCCACGTCCCGCACCCCAACATCGTGCACCGCCAGCCGATCATCCGGGGTGACGTCGCGGCGGCACGCGAACGGGCCGACGTGATCGTCACGGGCGAGTACACCTTCGGCATGCAGGACCAGGCCTTCCTCGGCCCCGAGTCCGGCCTCGCCGTGCCCGAGGAGGACGGCGGCGTCCACCTCTACATCGCCACCCAGTGGCTGCACAGCGACCTGCGACAGATCGCGCCCGTGCTCGGACTGCCCGAGGACAAGGTACGGATGACGCTGGCCGGCGTCGGCGGCGCGTTCGGTGGCCGCGAGGACCTGTCGATGCAGATCCACGCCTGCCTGCTGGCCCTGCGCACCGGCAAGCCCGTCAAGATCGTCTACAACCGGTTCGAGTCGTTCTTCGGGCACGTCCACCGCCACCCCGCGAAGCTCCACTACGAGCACGGGGCCACCAAGGACGGCAAGCTCACCCACCTGAAGTGCCGGATCGTCCTGGACGGCGGCGCCTACGCCTCCGCCTCCCCGGCCGTCGTCGGCAACGCCTCCTCCCTGTCCGTCGGCCCGTACGTGGTCGAGGACGTGGACATCGAGGCCATCGCCCTCTACACCAACAACCCGCCCTGCGGCGCGATGCGCGGTTTCGGCGCGGTCCAGGCGTGCTTCGCCTACGAGGCGCAGATGGACAAGCTCGCCGCGAAACTCGGCATGGACCCGGTGGAGTTCCGCCGGCTCAACGCCATGGAGCAGGGCACGCTCCTGCCGACGGGCCAGCCCGTCGACTCCCCGGCCCCGGTCGCCGAACTCCTGCGCCGCGTCAAGGCGATGCCGATGCCGCCGGAGCGCCAGTGGGAGTCCAGCGAGGGCGCCGACGTACGGCAGCTGCCGGGCGGCCTGTCCAACACCACGCACGGCGAGGGCGTCGTCCGCGGGGTCGGCTACGCGGTCGGCATCAAGAACGTCGGCTTCTCCGAGGGGTTCGACGACTACTCCACCGCCAGGGTCCGCCTGGAGGTCGTCGCCGGTGAGCCCGTCGCCACCGTGCACACCGCCATGGCGGAGGTCGGCCAGGGCGGCGTCACCGTCCACGCGCAGATCGCCCGCACCGAACTGGGCGTCACACAGGTGACCATCCACCCGGCCGACACCAAGGTGGGCAGCGCCGGTTCGACGTCGGCCTCGCGGCAGACGTACGTCACCGGCGGCGCCGTGAAGAACTCCTGCGAGCTGGTCCGCGAGAAGGTCCTGGAGATCGGGCGCCGCAAGTTCGGCTCCTACCACCCGGCCTGGGCGACGGCCGAGCTGCTCCTGGAGGACGGCAAGGTCGTCACCGACGGCGGTGAGGTCCTCGGCGACCTGGTCGACGTCCTGGAGGGCGAGGCCGTCGAGGTCGAGGCGGAGTGGCGGCACCGGCCGACCGAGCCCTTCGACCTGCGCACCGGCCAGGGCAACGGGCATGTGCAGTACTCCTTCGCCGCGCACCGGGCCGTCGTCGAGGTCGACACCGAACTCGGCCTGGTCAAGGTCATCGAACTGGCCTGCGCCCAGGACGTCGGCAAAGCGCTCAACCC
The DNA here is from genome assembly GCF_040303285.1 of Streptomyces sp. NPDC096046. Taxonomy (NCBI): domain Bacteria; kingdom Bacillati; phylum Actinomycetota; class Actinomycetes; order Kitasatosporales; family Streptomycetaceae; genus Streptomyces; species Streptomyces sp. NPDC096046. The sequence continues at coordinate 134,123 of NZ_JBEOSZ010000012.1, forward strand.
GCTGTCGGTGCTCGGCCAGATCCAGGGCGGCACCACGCAGGGCCTGGGCGTGGCCGTCATGGAGGAGATCGTCGTCGACCCCAAGACGGCGAAGGTCAAGAACCCCTCCTTCACCGACTACCTGATCCCGACCATCCTCGACACGCCGACCATCCCGGTCGACGTCCTCGAACTCGCCGACGAGCACGCCCCGTACGGGCTGCGCGGCATCGGCGAGGCGCCCACCCTGTCGTCGACCCCGGCCGTGCTCGCGGCCATCCGCGACGCGACCGGGCTCGAGCTGAACCGGACCCCGGTGAGGCCCGAGCACCTGACGGGTACGCAGCTCTCCGAGGGCTGAGCAGTCTCGTTCCCCCGGGGGGCGCCGCCCCCCGGGTCCCCAGTTCGTCTCGGGCCGTCCCCCGGGTCGTGAACATCCCAACCCCCTTTGAAACTTGGGAGACGGCACCCATGACCCAGCAATCACTGGAGCCGAGGGCCACAGCCGAAGACGCGGGTGAAGGCACCCGCGTCCCGGCCGGACGGTCCTGGCTCGACCGGTACTTCCACATATCCCACAGAGGGTCCACGGTCGCCCGTGAAGTGCGCGGCGGCATCACGACCTTCATGGCGATGGCGTACATCCTCCTGCTCAACCCCCTGATTTTGTCCGGCAAGGACGCGGCCGGAGTCACCCTCGCCCAGCCGGCCCTGATCACCGCCACCGCGTTCGCGGCGGCCTTCACCACCCTGCTGATGGGCTTCGTCGGCAAGGTGCCCCTGGCCCTCGCCGCCGGCCTGTCCGTCTCCGGGGTGCTCGCCTCCCAGGTCGTGCCCGAGATGACCTGGCCGCAGGCGATGGGCATGTGCGTGATGTACGGCGTGATCATCATGCTGCTGGTCGTCACCGGCCTGCGCGAGATGATCATGAACGCGATCCCGCTCGCCCTCAAGCACGGCATCACCATGGGCATCGGCCTGTTCATCGCCCTCATCGGTTTCTACAAGTCCGGCTTCGTGCACCAGGGCAAGGCCACGCCCCTCGCGCTCGGCCCGGCGGGCGAACTGGCCGGCTGGCCCGTCCTGCTCTTCGCCGGCACCCTGCTGCTGATCTTCATGCTCCAGGCCCGGAACGTCCCGGGCGCCATCCTCATCGGCATCGTCAGCGGCACGGTCGTCGCGGCGGTCCTGAACGCCGCCGGCGTCGTCGACCCCAAGCAGTGGGCGGGCGGCGCGCCCGAACTGCACGGCAGCGCCGTCTCCATGCCGGACTTCTCGCTCTTCGGGGACGTGGAGTTCGGCGGCTGGGGCGAGGTCGGCGCGATGACGGTCGGGATGATCGTCTTCACCCTGGTGCTGGCCGGGTTCTTCGACGCGATGGCCACCATCATCGGCGTCGGCACCGAGGCGAAGCTCGCCGACGACAAGGGCCGTATGCCGGGCCTGTCGAAGGCGCTGTTCATCGACGGGGCCGGCGGCGCCATCGGAGGCGTGTCGGGCGGCTCCGGGCAGACGGTGTTCATCGAGTCGGCGACGGGTGTCGGCGAGGGCGCCCGCACCGGTCTGGCCTCCATGGTCACGGGCCTGTTCTTCGCGGCCTGCCTCTTCTTCACCCCGCTCACGGCGATCGTGCCGCAGGAGGTCGCGTCCGCCGCCCTCGTCGTCATCGGCGCGCTGATGCTGATGAACGCCCGGCACGTGGACTGGGCCGACCGGGCCACCGCCATCCCGGTGTTCCTCACCGTCGTGCTGATGCCGTTCACGTACACCATCACCACCGGTGTCGCCGCGGGCGTCATCTCCTACGTCGCCATCAAGGCCGCGCAGGGCAAGGTGCGCGAGATCAGCGCCTTCATGTGGATCCTCACGGCGGTGTTCCTCGTCTACTTCGCCCTCAACCCGATCGAGAACTGGCTCGGCGTCCACTGACGCCCCGCCGCCGCAACCCCGAGGAGACCGAGACAGATGCTGGACATCGCCGAGGAGTTGAACCGGTGGGTCGAGCAGGGCCGTGACTTCGCCGTGGCCACTGTGGTGGCCGTCGGCGGCAGCGCGCCCCGCATGCCCGGCGCCGCGCTCGCGGTGGACACCGACGGCACGGCGATCGGCTCGGTGTCCGGCGGCTGCGTGGAGGGCGCGGTCTACGAACTGTGCGAGCAGGCGCTGCGGGACGGCGAACCCGTCCTGGAGCGCTTCGGATACAGCGACGACGACGCTTTCGCCGTGGGCCTGACCTGCGGCGGCGTCATCGACATCCTGGTCACCCCGGTACGGGCCGCCGATCCGGTCCGCCCGGTGCTCGCGTCCGCGCTCACCGCCGCCGCCCGAGGGGAGGCGGCGGCGGTGGCGCGGATCGTGTCGGGCCCGCGCGAACTGACGGGCCGGGCCCTCGTGGTCCGCCCCGACGGCTCCTTCGACGGCGGTTTCGGCGCCCATCCGGAGCTGGACCGCACGGTCGCCGCCGAGACCGGCGCCTTCCTCGACGCCGGCCGCACGGGCACCCTGGAGATCGGTGAGCGGGGCTCCCGCTGCGGAGCGCCCCTCACCGTTCTGGTCGAGTCGTCGGTCCCCGCCCCCCGCATGATCGTCTTCGGGGCGATCGACTTCGCCGCCGCCCTGGTCCGCATGGGCAAGTTCCTCGGCTACCGCGTCACCGTGTGCGACGCGCGCCCCGTCTTCGCGACCCGGCCGCGCTTCCCCGACGCCGACGAGATCGTCGTCGACTGGCCCCACCGCTACCTGGAGCGCACGGACGTCGACGCGCGGACGGTCCTGTGCGTACTCACCCACGACGCCAAGTTCGACGTGCCCCTGCTGAAGCTGGCGCTGCGCCTGCCGGTGGCGTACGTCGGTGCCATGGGCTCCCGGCGCACCCACCTGGACCGCAACGCCCGGTTGCGGGACGTGGGCGTCACCGACATGGAGTTGAGCCGCCTGCACTCGCCGATCGGCCTGGATCTCGGGGCCCGCACCCCCGAGGAGACGGCCCTGTCGATCGCGTCGGAGATCGTCGCCGGTCGGCGGGGCGGCAGCGGCGTCTCCCTGACCGGGGCGCACACGCCGATCCACCACGAGCCGGAGTCGAAGACGGTGGGGCGGATCGGCTCGGTGGCCTGACGGCCCTGCCCGGGTGGCGCCGGTGCGTCCCCGTCCCGGCGGCCGGTCCGTCAGGGCTGTCTGAGCAGGCGGTTCAGGGCCCGTCCGAACACGTACCGCGAGGAGCGCCGCACCACACCGTCGAAGAGCGACGGCAGGAACCGGACGCGGATCTCCTCCCGCCAGATCACCCGCGTACGGCCCCCCGGCCCGGGCCGCACTTCGAGTTCGGCCCATCCCAGCACCACCCGGCCCCGCTTCTCCAGCCGGCACCTCCCCACGGCCCCGCCCTCGGGCGGCTGCCACACCGTGACCTCCATCGGGTCGTCGAAGACCAGCGGCCCGGCGCCCGAGCGGGCCACGACGAGGGTCCCCTCGCGCGTCGGCCCGGGCGGCACCACCCGCACCACCGTCAGCGGCACCGCCTCACCGTGCCGCGGCCACCGTGTGATCCGCCGCCAGGCCTCGTCGAGGGGGAGCGGTACGGTGCGTTCGAGCAGGAAGTTCGCCACTCCCCGATCGTAGGGAACCAAGGGCGCGTCATCGGTACACCTCACCCGGTTCCGCCTTTCCCGGCGCCAGCAGCTGGGGCACCGTGACGAAGGCGAAGCCGCGTTCCTTCAGCGCGTCGATGATCCCCGGTACGGCCGGCACCGTGCCGTCGTAGAGGTCGTGCAGGAGGATGATCCCGTCCCGGGAGGACTGGTCGAGGACGCGGCGGGTGATCAGGTCGGAGTCCGTCGTCCGGTAGTCCTTCGCCGTCACGCTCCACAGCACCTCGGACAGGCCCAGTTCGCGGCAGACGGCGTGCACCGTGTCGTCGGTGCGGCCCTGCGGCGGGCGCATCAGGGTGGGGCGCCGGCCGGTGAGGCGTGCTATCTCCTCGTTGGGGCGTTCCAGTTCCTCGCGTATCTCCTCGGGTCTCAGCTTCGTCAGTATCTTGTGGTCCCAGGTGTGGTTGGCCACCTCGTGGCCCTCGTCGGCCATCCGCCGCACCAGCTCCGGGTACTTCTCGATGTGCCGCTTGCCCAGGAGGAAGAAGGTCGCCGGGACCTGCTTCTCCTTCAGGATGTCCAGCAGCCGCGCGGAGTGCTCGCTCGGTCCGGCGTCGAAGGTGAGTGCGATGCACTTGACCTCGCGGCAGTCGACGGCGCCGAGAGGGGCCGCCTGCGTGTCCGTGGCGGGGCGGGCCCGGGCGGCGCTGGGAGCCGTGGTGTCGGCCCCCGTGCAGCCGCTCAGGGCGAGGGTGAGGGCGGCGGTCACCGCGAGCGTTCCCGCCGTTCGGAACGCGGTCCCCGTTTTCTTCGTCTTCCTGGTCAGAGAAGGCATGCCGGGACTATACAGTGCGTGTATACATGCGTCGTATAGTCACCGAGGCGTGCTCCGACGGCCTGACCAGGTGTTTGAGGAAGCCGTACCGCGGCACCCGCCAGCACCAGGGTCCGCGCACACGTCGGAGGGAGGCCCGCCCGCATGACCTCGTACGCCGTCGTGATCCCCACGCTCGTACCGGACACCCTCGCCGACTGTCTCGCCGCCCTGGCCGCCGCGACCGGGCCACGCCCCGAGGAGATCGTCCTCGTCGACGACCGCACCGACCCCGAACCCGGTCCGCTCCAGCACCCGTTGAGCGTCCTCGGCGACCTGCGGGAGCGGACCACCGTGCTGGGCGGCGGCGGTCGTGGGCCCGCCGCCGCCCGCAACACCGGGCTGCGCGCCGTGCGCGCGCCGTGGACCGTGTTCCTCGACGACGACGTCCAGGTCGGGGCCCACTGGTGCGACCAGCTGGCCGAGGACCTCGCCGAGGCGTCCCCCGACACCGCCGGCGTCCAGGGCGTCCTCGTCGTGCCGCTGCCCGGCGAACGCCGCCCCACCGACTGGGAACGCGGCACCGCCGGACTCGCCAGGGCCCACTGGGTCACCGCCGACATGGCCTACCGCACGGAGGTCCTCAAGCAGGTCGGCGGCTTCGACGAACGCTTCCGGAGGGCCTTCCGCGAGGACGCCGACCTCGCGCTGCGCGTCCTCGACTCGGGCCGGCGCATCCGGCAGGGCCGCCGCACCACGCGCCACCCCGTGGGCTCCGCCTCCCGCTGGGCCTCCGTGCGCCGGCAGCGCGGTAACGCCGACGACGCCCTCATGCGGCATCTGCACGGCCCCGACTGGTGGGACAAGGCCGTCGCGCCGCGCGGCCGGATCCGCAGCCACGCGGCCATCACGACCGCTGGGGTCGCCGCCTGCACCCTCGCCGCCACCGGCCACGGACGGGCCGCGACGGCCTGCGCCCTCGGCTGGGCGGCCGGCACCGCGGAGTTCGCCCGCGCCCGGATCGCCCCCGGCCCGCGCACCCGCCACGAGGTGACGACGATGCTCGCCACCAGTGTGCTCATCCCGCCCGCCGCGACCTGGCACCGGCTGGCAGGTGCCTGGCGCCACCGACACACCCCCGCCTGGCAGGAGGAGGCCACCCCGTGAGCCCGGTCAAGGCCGTGCTGTTCGACCGCGACGGCACACTCGTCGAGGACGTCCCCCACAACGCCGACCCCGACCGCGTACGCCCCGTGGACGGCGCCCGCGAGGCGCTCGGCCTGCTGCGCGAGCACGGCATCCGCACCGGCGTCGTCACCGACCAGCCCGGCGTCGCCCGCGGGCTGCTCACCGACGCCGACGTCCGCCGCGTCAACCACCGGGTCGACGAACTCCTCGGCCCTTTCGACGTGTTCGCGGTCTGTTCACACGACCCCGACGACGGCTGTGGCTGCCGCAGGCCGCAGCCCGGCATGCTGCTCTGGGCGGGCGGGCGGATCTGCACCGGGCCCGCCGAACTCGTCGTCGTCGGCGCGACCGCCGCCGACGCGGAAGCCGCGCGCCGGGCGGGCGCCCACGGCATCCTCGTCCCGAACGGGCGCACCCGCCCCGAGGAGACAACGCGGGCCGACCACGTCGCGCCGGACCTGCTCACGGCCGTCCGCGCGGTACTGGACGGACCGCCGAAAGGCCGCGTCCTCGTCGACGAACGCCCCATCCAGCAGGCGTTCACGGCCGACCCGGGACCGGACGGGCAGACCGGGCACGCGTGACCGCCCAGGCCCGTGACGGGCTGGGGCGTCCGCGACGACCTGGGGTGTCCGTGACGGTGCCGGGCTCGTGACGGGCTGGGGTGTCCGTGACGGTGCCGGGCTCGTGACGGCGCCGGGCCCGTGACGACCTGGGATGTCCGTGACGGTGCCGGGCTCGTGACGGGCTGGGGTGTCCGTGACGGTGCCGGGCTCGTGACGGGCTGGGGCGTCCACGAGGGCCGATCCATGCGTGCTTGACGGTCCCGCACCCGGTGACCGCCCCGGCCCCGACCGCGCCCACCTCGCGGTCGCCCACGCCGCGCGCTCCGTCCCCCTGTTCGGGCCGGTCGCACCCAGCCGCTGGGGACCGCCACGCGATCCGCGCCACCGCGCCCTGTGGTACGGCCCGGAGGGGGGTTCAGTCCTCGCACCACCGGCACATCAGCCGGAACGCGGCGAACAGCGTCAGGGGCCACAGCGCGGCGAACGCCCAGATCACACCCGGCTCGGACGTGACGATCCCGGCCACCATCAGCCCGACCGACACCGCGAGCAGGACCGCCACGGTCCAGCCACGGGGGCGGTAGGAGCCCAGACGGGCCAGGACGCGGGCGGGGTCGGGGCGGCGGCTCACTCGGTGGGTGCGCAACCTGCGGGCCAGGCGACGGTCGCGGCGCAGGGCCCGCTCCATCTCGTCGAGGATGCGCTGCTCGTTCTCGGGAAGTCGACCGATGGACACGCTCTCTCCTTCCGGGCGGCCGGACCGTCTCTCCTCCGAGGGGGAAGTGCGGCGGGGGACGTACATGCGGGTGCCCCCTGGTGCCCTCGGGCTAACCGGGCACCGGCCGTGCCAGCGCCTCGACGAGCCGGTCCGCGCTGTCCGGCACCGTGCCCTCGCGGAACCCGTCGCGGATCTGCCGGGCGGTCACCCGGCCGCCGGTCAGGCACCAGTCCCACCAGCGGTCCAGCTGCCGCACGTCCAGCCGCTCGGCGGGCACCAGCGCGGGCCAGCCGCACGCGCGGGCCTGCGCGGTCAGCTTGGCGCCGCCGGCGACCGGGTCGACGGCCAGCACCGGCGTGCCGACGCGCAGGGCGATCACCAGACCGTGCAGCCGGTCCGTGACGACGAGGTCCAGCCGGGCCAGCACGGACTGCAACTGCGCGGGTGTCGCGCTCAGATGCCAGTCGTGCGTGTCCAGCCGGGTCTCCAGCTCCAGCCGGCCGCAGTCCTTCCCGGCCAGCCAGCGCGTCACCTCCTCGGCGACCTGCCCGTGCCGCCGCAGATGCCCGTACTCGGCCTGACCGTGGGTGAGGATCACCCCGACGACGGGCCGTGCGGGTACGTCCGGGGCGCGCGCCGCGAGGTCCTCCACCGGCTCACTGTCCGGTCCGTCCCGGGGCAGCACCCGGTGGAAGCCGGTCACGGCCGTGCTGGCGGGATCGATCACCGAGGTGCCGACGGCGATCCGCACGCAGTGCGCGAACCGCCGGTGCAGTTCCTCGATCTGCGGCCCGTGCAGCGGGCCGCACACGAACACCAGATGGGTGTAGTCCTCGGGCCACAGCCGGTCCAGATGCAGCGCCTCCGGACGGAAGCGGGGACTCCAGGCCACGTCGTAGGGAAGGCCCGTGCCCCGCAGCACGTCCTCCACCCGGCGCAGGGCCAGCACGTCCCCGGCGGTCGCCTCCCCGTCCCGGAAGCTGAACCACCCGGTGAGCAGCACCCTGCGCGGTCGCTTGCGCTCTTGTGTGTGCACATGCCCTGAGTGCCCGCCCGGCGAGAAGGCAATCAGGGCATTACGGCTATATGCCGTGCCGTCACGGGGTGTAGAAGGGGACGTCCGCCCGGTCGGTGGCCGTGCTCACCGCCTGTACCTCCAGCAGGAACTCCCCGTGTCCGACGCGAACCCGGTGCTGCCGTCGTCCTTCTCCGGCCACACCTCGAAGTTCTCGTACCGCAGGCAGTAGCCGGGGAGGTCGGCCGGCTCCAGCTCTCCGGCCACGGCGGCCTCCTTCCCGTCCTGGTCGGCCGCTTCAGCGGTCGGCGGGCTGGAAGCCGCGCAGCCGCAGGCTGTTGCCGACCACGAAGACCGAGGAGAAGGCCATGGCCGCTCCGGCGATCATCGGGTTGAGCAGGCCGGCGGCGGCGAGCGGCAGCGCGGCGACGTTGTAGGCGAAGGCCCAGAAGAGGTTGGACCTGATGGTCCCCAGCGTCCTGCGGGACAGGCGGATGGCGTCCGCCGCGGCCCTCAGGTCACCCCGCACGAGCGTCAGGTCTCCCGCCTCGATCGCGGCGTCCGTACCCGTTCCCATCGCCAGGCCCAGATCGGCCTGAGCCAGCGCGGCCGCGTCGTTGACGCCGTCACCGACCATCGCGACCGAACGGCCCTCGTCCTGGAGGCGCTTGACGGCGTCGACCTTGTCCTGCGGCATGACCTCGGCGATCACGTGCTCGGGGGCGATGCCCACCGCCGCGGCGACCGCCGCGGCGACCGCCTTGTTGTCGCCCGTCAGCAGGATGGGGGTGAGGCCGAGCCCGCGCAGCCGCTCGATGGCCTCGGGGCTGGTCTCCTTGACGGCATCGGCGACCTCCAGGACGGCGCGGGCCTCGCCGTCCCAGGCGACCGCGATGGCGGTACGCCCGGCCGCCTCGGCCTCGGCCTTGGCGCGCCGCAGTTCCTCCGGCAGGGACATGGCCCACTCGTCCAGCAGCTTCTCGCGTCCGACCAGAACCGCGTGGCCCTCGACGATGCCCTGGACGCCGAGGCCGGCGATGTTGGCGAAGTCCTCCGGAGCGGGGAGCGTGCCGACCCGGGCGGCGGCGCCGGAGGCGACGGCCTGGGCGATGGGGTGCTCCGAGGAGTGCTCCAGGGCGCCGGCGAGGCGCAGGACGTCGTCCTCGCCGGTTCCGTCGACGGTGTGCACGGCGAGCAGGGTCATCTTGCCGGTGGTGACGGTGCCGGTCTTGTCCAGGACGATGGTGTCGACCTTGCGTGTCGTCTCCAGGACCTCCGGGCCCTTGATCAGGATGCCGAGCTGGGCGCCGCGCCCGGTGCCGACCATGAGGGCCGTCGGCGTGGCCAGGCCCAGGGCGCACGGGCAGGCGATGATCAGGACGGCGACCGCGGCGGTGAAGGCGGCGGTCAGTCCGGCGCCGCTGCCGAGCCAGAAGCCCAGGGTGCCGAGCGCCAGGGCGATCACGACCGGTACGAAGACCGCGGAGATCCTGTCGGCGAGCCGCTGTGCGGCGGCCTTGCCGTTCTGCGCGTCCTCCACCAGCTTGGCCATGCGGGCGAGCTGGGTGTCGGCGCCGACACGGGTGGCCTCGACGGCCAGGCGGCCGCCGGCGTTCAGCGTGGCACCGGTGACGGCGTCCCCGGTGCCGACCTCTACGGGTACGGACTCGCCGGTGAGCATGGAAACGTCCACGGCGGACGACCCCTCGACGACCACACCGTCGGTGGCGATCTTCTCACCGGGCCGCACCAGGAACCGGTCGCCGACCTTCAGCTCGCCGACGGCGATGAGCTCTTCCCGGCCGTCACGCACCACCGTGACTTCCTTGGCGCCGAGCTCCAGCAGGGCCTTCAGCGCCGCCCCCGCCTTCCGCTTGGAGCGCGCCTCGAAGTAGCGCCCGGCCAGGATGAAGGCGGTGACGCCGGCCGCGGCCTCCAGGTAGATGTTCCCGGCGCCGTCGGTGCGGGCGATGGTCAGCTCGAAGGGGTGCGTCATGCCGGGCGTACCGGCCGTGCCGAAGAACAGTGCCCACAGGGACCACAGGAACGCCGCCGAGGTACCGACGGAGATCAGCGTGTCCATCGTGGCGGCACCGTGCTTGGCGTTCGTCCAGGCGGCCTGGTGGAAGGGCCAGGCGGCGTACGTCACCACGGGCGCCGCCAGCGTGAGCGAGAGCCACTGCCAGTACTCGAACTGCAGCGCCGGGACCATGGCCATCGCGATCACGGGGCCGGCGAGCGCGACGGCGGCGGTCAGCCGCTGGCGCAGCGGCCGCAGCTCGTCGCTCTCCTCCCTGGGCGAGCCCTCACCGGACGCCGAGTCGTCGGAGCGGGCGGTCTCGGGCCGGGGCTCCCGCGCGCTGTAGCCGGTGGCCTCGACCGTCGCGATCAGGTCCGAGACGGTCACGTCCTCGCGGAAGGTGACCTTCGCCTTCTCGGTGGCGTAGTTGACGGTGGCCTCGACCCCGTCCAGGCGGTTGAGCTTCTTCTCGATCCGGGCGGCGCACGAGGCGCAGGTCATGCCGTCGATGGCGAGTTCGACCTCGGCGGCGCCGGGCGTGGTGGTGGTCATGTCTGCTCCTCGGAGCTCACGGACGCGATGCGCGAAAAAAGGAGATGCATGAAAGACATGCGAAAGAAGAGATGCGCGAGAGGACAGGGAGAACGGGGGCCGCGAGGGTCTGCGGCCCCCACCCGGCTCGTGGGTCAGGCGGCCACGCGGCCGGCGAAGTCGTAGCCGGCCTCGTCGACGGTCTTGGCGATCAGCGCGTCGAGCGCCTCGCCGGGCTCGGCCGCGGTCGTCACCGTGACCAGGCCGGTGCCGATCTCGACCTCGACCGCGGCGACCTCGTCCAGGCCGCTCACCGCCTTGGCGACGACGCCCTGGCAGTGCGCGCTGCCCACGCCGCCGACCTTGTAGGTGGTCTTGATCTCCGCCGTGGTGTGGCAGCTTCCGTCGGGGGTGCAGCAGTTCGACACGGGTCCTCCGCAACTCATGGGCTTATACCCCTAGGGGGTATCCAGGAGCGCTTCCATGTATACCCCCCTCCCGTATGCGTGGCAAGCACTGTCCAGACTTGACTTGATACCCCACGGGGGTATGTTGAAGGCGTCGGTCGCCTGCATGAGCGGCCCGGAGAGTAGGAGTGGTCATGAACACCGGACTGAGGATCACCGTCTTCTCCGTCGCGCTCGCCGCGACGTTCGGCGCCGCCTACGGCGTGGGCGGCGTGGTCGGCCCGACCTCGCCCGAGCCGAAGAACGGCACGCACAGTGACGCTGGAGGCCACGCCTCCGCCGGGGACGAGAAGGAGACGGCCGGGCACCGCGAGGCGCGGGGCGGCGGTCACGAGGCGGCACCGCCGGGCGGCCTCGAGATCTCCAGCGGCGGCTACACGCTCGACCTGAAGACCCCGCGTGTCGAGGCCGGCAAGAAGGCCGACCTGCGCTTCGCCGTGGTCCAGGACGGGACCGGACGCAAGGTCACCGGGTACCAGCGCGAGCACGGCAAGGATCTGCACCTGATCGTCGCCTCACGTGACCTGGCCGTCTACCGCCACCTGCACCCCACCCGGGCCGCGGACGGCACCTGGTCGACGCCCGTGAACCTGCCCGAGGCGGGCGGCTACCGCGTCTTCGCCGACTTCAAGCCGAAGGGCGGCGAAGCGCTCACCCTCGGTGCCGACCTCGCCGCGTCCGGGCCGTACGAGCCCGGCGAACTGCCCGAGCGCAACACCACGGCGAAGGTCGACGGCTACGAGGTGAAGCTGCGCGGCGCGTTGACCCCCGGCAAGGCCGGCGAACTCACGCTGAACGTGGCGAAGAACGGCAAGCCGGTCCGCAATCTCCAGCCCTACCTGGGCGCTTACGGCCACCTTGTCGCCCTGCGCTCGGGTGACCTCGCCTACCTGCACGTCCACCCCAACGGCGAGCCCGGGGACGGCAGGACGAAGCCCGGCCCCGACGTCTCGTTCACGGCGACGGCGCCGAGCGCCGGCGCGTACCGCCTGTTCCTGGACTTCCAGCACGAGGGCAAGGTCCGTACCGCGGCCTTCACGGTGCACGCGGGCGGTGCGGCGGACGCGTCCGGGCAGCCCTCGCGGCCCCGGCCCGCCGAGGAGGAGGCCGGACACACGCACTGAGGTACGCGGGACCGTGGGCGACCACGGCCCATGGGCCGCCAGGGATTACGGCATGGTTGCGGCTTGGCCGCCCTGGCGCAGCGTCAGGACCCGCCACGGTGCGGGTCCGCCGGCGCGCGTGCCGGCATCGGCGCCGGCGGCCACTCGGCCGGAGCCGCTGTGGGACCCGTGGGGTGGGAGGCCGCGGCCCGGAGCGGCGCCGCCGTCGTGAGCCCGACGACGGGGCGACCGACAGCCCGGCGCAGCGGGTCCGCCCGCCGGGTTACCGGGGCTCTCCGCCGGCGAGCTGGTAACCGGCCTCGTCGACCGCGGCGGCGACGGCGGCGCGATCCAGCGGCTGCTCGCTGGTCAACGTGACCCTGCCCGACGGCAGATCCACCTGGACGTCATCGACCCCGGGGAGGCCGGCGAGTTCGGAACTGACGGCCTGAACGCAGTGAGCGCACGTCATGCCCTTGACGTCGTACACCTTCTGAACCATGTGCTTCTCCTTTCTCGGGAAGGAGGCATCACCATACCCCCAGGGGGTAACCGGGTCCTGGGAGGAATTGTTCCCGACGGCTCGGGCCCGCTTCCAGGGCCCGGACCGGACGGTCGCGCACCATGAGCGGTAGGACGCCGAGAACGGAGGTCGGGCGGGATGGACGCGTGGCAGCCGATGCTGGTTCTCCTCGGTGTGGTGGGGGCCGGCCTGGCCGGCCTGTACGGGCTGGGCCTGTGGCTGGCGGCAGCGCGGGCTCCCCTCGAAAGCGGCCCCTTCGCCGGAGGGCTCGAGCCGGGCGAGCACGCCGTGTCCCGGTTCCATGTGCGCTGGTACCCGGTCACCATGATCTTTCTCGCCTTCGACATGGAGATGCTCTTCATGTACCCGTGGGTGAAGGTCGTCTCGGAGGTGGGTACCTCGGCCGTCGTCGAGATGTTCCTCTTCCTCGGCATCCTGTTCGCGGCGGTGGCGTACGCCTGGCGTGAGGGGGCTCTGAGGTGGACCTGAGAGGGCTTGTCCGGCATACGGCGATGAACCGCCCGGCGGTACTCGTGGTCACGCTGCCCGGAGCGACGGAACTCCGGCTGGAGACGGAGGCGGAGATGCGTCGGCGGGGGTGGCCCGTGGTCGGCGCTCCGGCCGCCGCGGATCTGCTGGTCGTCTGCGGCGTTCCGGCGCCGGAGGACGCGGAGTGGCTGGACCGCATCGAGCGGTCGATGCCGGAGCCCGCCGTGCGCGTCGTGGTGGGGGAGAGCGGGCAGGTCGCACACGCCCTCGGCGCGGCGCGCGGAGACCTGGCCGACAGGGCGGTGACTCCCCGCGGCGCCGACGCGGCAGCCGATTCCGTTTCCGTGCACCATCGCGACACGGCGGATCAGACGCGGAGCCCGCGCCATGGACACGCGGGGCACGAGCCCGGATCTCACCACGACCAGCCCCACCCGTCCGGTCCGCAGGAACACGGGGACGACCACGAGCACGGCCGCGGCGACCACGAGGGACACGAGAACGAGGACGGCCACGGCGCACACCACGACAGCTCGCGGCCCGATGCATCCGACGGCCAGGGTCATGACGACCACGGCACGGGCCATGACCTTGGTGGCCCTACGGACCACCAAGGTCATGGCGGCCACATGGATCATATGGGCCATGACACGCACGCCATGGGCGAGGTGGCGGGCCTGCCGATGGCCGACCGGGCGGACGACCGGGACGAGTTGCGGCTCGACCGGCTGCACGTGCCGATCGGTCCCGCGCTGAGCGACTGGCCGACGGGGCTCATTCTCCGTCTCACCCTTCAGGGAGACGTCGTACAGGACGTCGAGGTGGACCACCTCTCCGTGGCGCACGATCCGCGACCGCCGTTCTGGGACGAGCCGTGGCTGCGGGCCGCGCACGGCGAGGAGGTCGCCGGAGGGGACGCGGCACGCCGACGCTGTGCCGCGCATCTGGACAGCGCGGGACGGCTGCTCGCCGTCGTCGGCTGGGACGACGTGGCGGCGCGGTGCCGTCGGCTGCGGGACGAGCTGCTGTCGGGGGCGCCGCGTGAGCCGGTCGGCGGCGATCTGCGCAGGACGGTGCGCCGAGTCGGACGGTCCAGGTCCCTGCGCTGGTCGATCGCCGGACTGGGGGAGTTGCCGGCGGAGACGGCGCGGGCTGCCGGAGTGACCGGACCGGCGCTCGCCGCGGACGGGGACGCGTACGACCGGCTGCTGAGGTGGCTGAGCGAGGCCGAGCGCGGCCTCGAAGGGATCGGCGACGCACAGCCGTTGGCGCCGGACGACCGGACCGGTCCGCGTGGCCGGCTTGACGGGCCACAGCCGCCGTCGCGAGCGCTGCTCGACGTCCTCCCCGACCTCCTGGCCGGCGCCGAGTTCGCCTGCGCACGGATCATCGTGGCCAGCCTGGACCCCGACCTCGACGAACTCTCGCTCGCACCCGTGCCCGGAGTGGTCCATGCCTGATGCAGCGCCCCTGTGGGCGACCGTCGTCCTCCCTGTCGCCCTGGCCGTGGCGGCCGTGGTCGCGGCCGGATTCGACGCGGTGCTGTCCGGATCGGCCGAGCGCGGGCCCGCCGGAAGTGTCCGGGAGGCCGGGCTGCGGGCGACGGCTCCCTTACGCGAGGCGCTGCGGCTGCTCGTTCAGCGGCCGCGCCGCACGACGGCCGCCGACCGGTTGCTCGGAAGGCTGGGCGTGGCGCTGGTTCCGGTGGCCGCCGTGCTCGCGGGTGCCGTACTGCCGTGGGGCTTTCGTGCCGTGAGTGATCCGTCCGTCGGCATCGTGTGGTTCAACGCGATGGAGGCCCTGGCCTGGGCGGCGGTGTGGATGGCGGGCTGGGGGCCGAACTCGGCGCTGTCGCTGATCGGCGGGTACCGGTTCCTGGCGCAGGGTCTCGCCTACGAACTGCCGCACATGTTCGCGCTCACCACCGCCGCCCTGGGAGCCGAGTCCCTGCGGGTGGGGGACGTGGTGGCGGCTCAGGACGGCCTGTGGTTCGCGGTGTGGATGCCGGCCGCGTTCGCCGTCTATCTGCTGAGCGCGCTCGCGATGGCCTTCTGGGGGCCGTTCGCGCACCCGGTGTCGCGGGACGCGGCCGGTGGTGCGGCGGCCGAACTGGCGGGCGTGGACCGACTGGTGTTCCTGGGCGGGCGGTGGGTGCTGCTCGTGGTGACCGCCGGCTTCAGCGTGCCGCTGTTCCTCGGCGGCGGGCACGGCCCGCTGCTGCCGGGCTGGGCGTGGACGCTGATCAAGACCGCCGCCGTCCTGGCGCTGCTGGTGGCCGCTCGCCGGGCGCTGCCCGTACTGCGGATGGAGCGCTACACGGAGCTGGCCTGGATGGTGCTGGTACCGCTGACGCTGCTTCAGGCGCTGTTCGTGGCCGTCGTCGTCCTGAACCGATGAGAGGGAGGTATGCCGCCGATGCTCGATGACGTGATCTTCTGGGTGCTGGCTCTCCTGGCGGTGACCGCCGGAGTCATGGTGTTCCGGTTCGACTCCATGGCCCGGGCGACGTACGCGCTGCTGACCTCGCTGCTCTGCGTCGGCGGTGAGGTGCTGCTGCTCGGGCTGGACTACCTCGGCGTGGTGATCGTGCTGATGATGACCATCGAGATGGCCATCATGGCCGTGTTCATGGTGATGTACATGATGAACCCGGCCGGGCTCATGCCGATGACCATGGTCCACAACACGAAGGGCGCGGTCGCGATCAGCGCGGCGCTCTTCGCCGTGCTCGCCGCCGGGATCCTGCTCGCCCCGTGGCCGTCCCGGCGCGGCAGGCCGTCGGACGATCCCACCATGGACCTGGGTATGTCGCTGATGGGTCCTCAGATGCTGACCATGATGACCCTGGGACTCGCTCTGTTCGCCACCATCGTCGCGACCGTCGTCCTGTCCACCCGCCGGGGCCGCTACGACCGCTTCGGCGACGACCTGAAAGCACGGAGGGCCGACGACCCGGTCCAGGGAGGGACGGGCCGATGACCCTGGAACTGTTCCTGCTGCTCGCCGCCGCGCTGTTCTGTATCGGTCTGTTCGGCGCGCTCACCCAGCAGTCGATCGTGATGCTCATGATGGGACTGGAACTGATGCTGGGCGGCATCATCGTCGGCGCGGCGGCCGTCTGGCACTACATCGCCCCGGGCACCGCCGACGGGCAGGTGCTGGTCGTCCTGGCGGTCACGGTCATGGCGGTGGAGATGGCCATCGGGTTCGCCGTCGTGACCGCGCTGTTCCGATCCCGTGAGGTCGACATGACCGACATGGCCGCGGAGTTGAAGGAGTGAGCGCACTGCTGTGGGTGCTCGTCGCGCTGCCGCTGACCGTGGGGACGCTGCTCGCGGTCGCGGGCCGCCCGGCGGACCGGTACGCCCCCGGTGTCGCGGTCGGCACGGCCGTCGTCGCCCTCGGCCTGGCCGTCGCGGTGGCGTTCGGGCACCCGCGGGTCGAGGCGCCGCTGCTCGAAGGGCTTCCCGCCGGACTCGCGGTCGACGGGCTGTCGGGCCTCATGGTCGTGACCGTCACGGCGGTGACCGCGGCCGTCCTGCTGTTCAGTGTCACGGACATCGGACCCGGCGAGGCACGCGCCCGGTTCTTCGGCCTGATGCTGCTGTTCGGCGGCGCGATGCTGACGACGGTCACCGCGACCACGCTGCCGGCCCTGCTGATGGCGTGGGAGGTGATGGGCGCCACCTCCTGGGCGTTGATCGGCTACTGGTGGCGCGACCCCGAGCGCGGGGACGCCGCCGACACCGCCTTCCTCACCACCCGCGCCGCCGACCTCGGCCTCTATCTCGCCGCCGGGGCGGCGCTGGCGAGCGGACAGGCCGGTTCCCTCGCCCTGGAGGACCTCACGGCCGCCACCGGCGCGTGGTCCGACATCATCACCGCCGGCGTCATCGCGGCCGCGTTCGGCAAGTCGGCCCAACTGCCGTTCAGCTTCTGGCTGTCCAGGGCCATGCAGGGCCCCAGCCCGGTCTCCGCCCTGCTGCACTCGGCGACCATGGTGGTGGCCGGGGCGTATCTGCTGCTCCGGCTGGAGCCGCTGCTCGCGCGGTCCGGCTGGGGCGGACCGGCGGTGGCGTGGACGGGCGCGGTGACGGCGGTGGTGCTCGGTCTCGTCGCCGTGGCGCAGACCGACCTCAAACAGCTCCTCGCCGCCTCGACCTGCGCACAGATCGGCTTCATGGTGCTCGCCGCCGGGACCGGCGCGGTCACCGGCGGCACTCTGCAGCTCATCGCCCATGCCGCCGCGAAGAGTCTCGCCTTCCTCGTCGCGGGCGCCTGGCTGACGGCCCTCGGCACCAAGGCGCTGCCCGCCCTGCGCGGCGCGGCCCGGCGGCACCGTACGGCCGGAATCACCTTCACCGTCGCGGCCCTTGCACTGGCAGGGGTTCCGCCCCTGGCGCTGTGGGCGGCCAAGGACGTACTCCTCGCCGGTGCCCTGGAGGACAACGCGGCGCTCTACGGCGTCGGGTTGGCCGGCGCGGTGATCTCCGCCGTCTACAGTGCGAAGGCCCTGTGGTTCGTCTGGCAGCCCGTCGCCGTACCGGCCGGCCGTGAGCAGCCGCCGCCGTTCGCGGCCCGGCTGCCGCTCGTGGCTCTGGCCGTCGCCTGCGCCGCACTGACCGTCACGTCCTTCCCGCCCGTACGGGACGCGGTGGGGCGGGTGCTCGGCGACGAGGCCCGACCGGGCCCGCACGTATGGGAGTTCGCCCTGTCCGGGGCGCTCGCGGTGGCCGTCTCCGCCGTGGTCTGGTTCCGCGGTCCGCAACTCCTCGCCCTGCCCGGCCGGATCGTCTCCCCGGCGTCGGAATGGCTCCGCATGGAGTCAGCCGCGCGCACACTCCTCGTGAACCCGGTGCTGCGCCTCGCCGACGCGCTCGCCGCCTTCGACGACCGGGTGCTGGACCGCGCCGCCGAAGGCACCGCCCGCGGCTCGGTCCGGCTGGCGCGGTGGACCGACGCCCGGGCGGAGCGGCTGGTCGACGGCACCGTGGAGGGCGTGGCGGGCGGTGCCCGCGCGCTCGGCCGCCTGGCGCGCCGGCCGCAGACCGGGCAACTGCACCAGTACCTCGCCCAGGCGGTCGCCGCCTTCACCGTCCTCGCCGTCGTCCTCGTCCTCGTGAGGTGACCGCCGTGCTCACGGCCATCGTCCTGCTCCCGACCGCCATCGCGGCCCTCCTGCTGTGCGTGCCGCGCAGTGCGCCCCGCAGGCTGTTCCTGACGGCCTGGGCGGCGACCACCGCCGCCGAACTGGTCCTGACGGTGATCGTCTGGGCGGGCTACCGGTCCGACGGCGGCATGCAGTACGAGACGCGGGCCCGCTGGATCCCCAGCGCCGGCATCGGCTACCACGTCGGAGTCGACGGCCTGTCCCTGCCACTGGTGGCCGTCACCTGCGTGCTGTTCCTCGCCTGCGCCCTGTACGCGTGGCGCGAGACCCGACGGCCCCGGGAGTTCGCGGCCCTGTTCCTCTTCCTCCAGACCACCTGCCTCGGCCTGTTCGTCGCCCTCGACCTGATCCTCTTCTTCGTCTTCTTCGACCTGTCGATCGTCGCGATGTACTTCATCATCGCCGGATGGGGGCACAAGGACGCGGCCCGCGCCGCGCTGAAGTTCTTCCTCTACACCTTCATCGGCTCCCTGGCCCTGCTGCTCGGCTTCATCGGCCTCTACCTGGCCGCCGACCCGCACACCTTCGACATCGTCGCACTGGCCGACGCCGATCCCCTCGCCGGACGCTCCGCCTACGGAGCCCTGGTCCTCCTCGCCATCGCCGCCGGACTGGCGGTGAAGACCCCGACCGTGCCCTTCCACACCTGGCTGCCCCCCGCCCACACCGACGCCCCGGCCGCCGGGTCGGCCATCCTCGCCGGCGTGCTGCTGAAGATGGGCACCTACGGCTTCCTGCGCATCGCCATGCCCGTCCTGCCCGGCGCCTGGCGCGACTACGCGCTCGTCTTCGTGGTCGTCGGCGTGGTCTCCGTGCTCTACGGCGCCCTGGTCGCCCTCGCTCAGTCCGACTTCAAGCGGATGGTCGCCTACACCTCGGTCAACCACATGGGCTACATCCTCCTGGCGATCGGCGCGGCCGGGGCCGTCGGTGACGGCCAGGAAGAGGCCCGCCGCCTCGCCGTCACCGGCTCGGTCTTCCAGATGGTCAGCCACGGCCTGCTGACCGGCGCGCTGTTCCTGCTGTCCGGCGTGCTGTACGAGCGCGGGCGCACGTATGAGATGTCCGCGTACTCCGGCGTGGCCGGGCGGGCGCCCGTCTTCGCCGCGCTGACCGGCGTCGCCGCCTTCGCCTCGCTCGGGCTGCCGGGCTTCTCCGGCTTCATCGCCGAGTTCCAGATCCTCACCGGGAGCCTCGGGCCCGAGCCGGTCGCCACCGGCCTCGCCGTCCTCGGGATCCTGCTCACCGCGGGCCTGTTCCTGCGCGCCCTGCAACAGATCTTCCTCGGGCCGCTGCGGCTGCCGGTTGCCGCGCCCGGCACCGACCGGCCCTTCCCGGACATCCGCCTCCACGAAGGACTCGCGATCGTCCCCCTGCTGACCCTGGGAGTCGTCCTCGGCCTCGCACCCCGTTTTGTCCTCGACGTCATCGAACCGGCCTCCCGCGCCGTGCTGGAGCTGCTCGCGCGATGAACGAGATGACCGCGATGAACGAGAACCCCCTCGACCTCCTGCCCGAGGTCCTGCTCGCCGCCTCGGCCGTGCTCGGGCTGCTGCTCGGTGCGTGGCTTCCGCGTCACCGCCAGTGGCTGACCGGGGCTCTGGCGGGCGCGGCCTGTATCGGAGGGATCGCGGCTGCCGCGATCGCCGCGGCCGGGCCGGTGAAGACGGCCTTCGGCGAGTCCTTCGCCATCGATCCGGTCACCGCCACCAGCAGGATCGTCATCCTCGGCGGCACGCTGCTCGTCCTCGCGCTCGCCATGCCCCGCCTGCACGCCGACGCGCGCGAAACCGAGTTCTACGTCCTCCTCCAGCTCGCCGCCGTGGGTGCCCTCGTACTGGCCGGAGCCCAGGACCTGCTGCTCCTCGCCGCCGGCTACCTGCTGGCCAGCGTCCCCGCCTACGCGCTCGCCGGGTTCCGCAAGGACGGCCCCGGCACCGAGGCGGCCCTGAAGTTCTACGTGGTCGGCGCGCTCCTCGGCGTCCTGATGCTCACCGGCGTCACCGTCCTGCTCGCCGCCGGCCGGGCGACCGCGTACCCCGTGCTGCGCTCCGAACTCGCCGAGGCACCGGCCGGACTGGTGGCGGTCGGCACGCTCGCGCTGCTCGCCGGTGTCCTGTTCAAGGCCGGAGGCGTGCCCGGCCACTTCTGGGTACCGGACGCCGTCCAGGGCAGCCCGGCCCCGGTCGCCGCCTTCCTCACCACCATCCCGAAGATCGGCGCCCTGGCGGCCCTCTACCGGCTCGGCGCGGTGCCGCTGGCGGACGTCGACCTGCCCTGGGCCGACCTGGTGGCGGTGCTCTCGGTCGCCTCCATGACCCTGGGCAATCTGGCGGCCTTCTTCCAGCAGGACGTCAAACGACTGCTCGCGTACTCCACCATCAGCCAGGTCGGCTACCTCCTGCTGCCGGTGGCCGTCGCCGGACGCACCGACCTCGGCCAGGAGGCGCTGCTGTACTACCTGGCCGCGTACGCGCTGACCAACCTCGGGGCCTTCGCCGTCGTCTGCGCACTCCCCGGCGCCCACTCCATCGACGACTACCGGGGCCTGGCACGGACGCACCCGGCGCTGCCGGCCTCGCTCGTCGTCTGCCTGCTGGGGTTGGTGGGCACGCCCCCGACCGCTGTCTTCCTCGGCAAACTGGAGGCGTTCAGCGCGGCCGTCGACGGCGGCTACGCCTGGCTGGCCGTCGTCGCAGCCGTCAACACCGTGGCGTCCCTCTTCTACTACCTGCGCTGGATCGCCCCGGCGTTCCTCGCACGCGGACCCGCGGGTGACGCCCGCAGGACGTCACGGACGGCCGCTGCGATCGCCGGCGGCGCGGCCGCCGGATCCGTCGTTCTCGGACTGCTCGGCGGGACCGTCCTCGACGTACTGGGCGGTCCGCTCGCGCCCTGACGGCCGTCCGCCCGAGCGTTCAGTGGCGGCGGCCCGGTGCCAGGTCACCACGTACGACGGGCCTGTCACGTCCTGAAGCGGAGCCGGGGCACCGGTCAGTGCGTCCGCACGAACGGTTCCTCCACCGAGGAGGTGTCGGCCACCTTGCCGCCCGGGTGCCGCAGGGCGCACAGAAAGCCGATGCCCAGGGCGATGGCCATGCCGTAGAACACCCACTGGTTGGCCTCGGCGAAGTCCATGCGGATCGCGGACATCGACTCCCGGGCCGCCTCGGCGGCGGGGCCGGTGCCGGTGGGCGGCCGGGAGTCGCCGCTGCCGGTGATCGACTCGGTGACGTCGCGAGCCAGGGTGTTCGCGTCGGCGGCGGACATGCCCCGGGACGTCAGGGTGCCCACCACGTTGCCGGTCATGACGTGGGTCAGGATCGTGCCGTAGACGGCCAGGCCCACGCTCGCCGCGTAGTTGCGCACGGTCTGGGTGATGCCGGTGACCTCGCCGTACGAGGCGCCGATGGCCCGGTTGACGGCGTCCGTGGAGGCCGGCGCCAGGACGAAGCCGATACCGGCCCCGGCGAGGGCGGCGTAGGGCCACTGGTCGTGCATGGACAGGTCGGTCAGCTTGCCCGCCCACAGGGCGAAACCGACGCAGCCCACGGCCGTGCCCAGCTTCAGGGCCGGACGCGCGCCCTTCTTGTCGAGGATCCGGCCGCCCCACTGCGAGGCGATGGCGAAACCGACGAAGAAGTACAGCAGGAACAGGGCCGCCTGGTTCGGCGAGGCGCTCAGCGACACCTGGGCGTACACGGAGGTGAAGAAGAACACCGGGACGAAGGCGAGCATCGAGAAGAACAGCACCGCCGCGTCCACGGTGAACGCCTTGTCCCGGAAGACCCGCAGGTCGATCAGCGGATGTTCCACCCGCCGCTCGAAGCGGACGAACCCGGCGAGGATCGCGAGGCCCCCCGCGATGCACACCCAGGTCGCCCAGCTGTCCCAGCCCCAGGACCAGGCCTGCTGGAAGCCGAGGACGCTCAGGCCCATACCGGCCGCGATCAGGACGGCGCCCGGGACGTCCAGGGTGCCGGAGCGCCGCCGGTCGGGGATGTGCGCCAGCGCCGTGAGGACCAGCGCCGCGATCGCCACGGGCACGTTCACCCAGAACACGGCGCGCCAGGTCCAGCTGGTCAGCCAGCCGCCCAGCAGCGGGCCGATGGCGGTCAGCGCGCCGGTGACCCCGAAGAACAGGGCGAGGGCGCGGCCCCGCCGCTCGACCGGGAACACCGCCACCACCGCGGCCAGGGCCGCGGGGAACAGCAAGGCCGCCCCGAGCCCCTGGGTGGAGCGGAAGACGATCAGCCAGGTCTGCGCGGCGTCGCCCTCGGGGACACAGCCGCACAGCACCGACGACACGACGAACACCAGGGTGCCGATGACGACGATCCGGCGCGGTCCGTAGAGGTCCGCGAGCCGGCCGCCGAGGGCGAAGAACGCGGCGAGGGCGAGCAGGTAGGCGTTGACCACCCACTGCAGGCCGGAGGACGACAGCCCCAGTTCGCGGTCGATGTCCGGGGCCGCGATGGACACGATGGTCTGGTCGATGAAGGTCATGGCGACGGCGAACATCATCGCCGCCAGCGCCACGGACTGCTGCGATGCGGATCGGGAGGGGGGCGCGGCCTCGCCGCGCCCCGGGCGCGTGCTGCTCACGCCATCAGTCTGCGCCCGGCACCGTCGCCTCGCATCACAGACCTCTGCGGCCCCGGGCGACACACCCATACCCCCGAGCATGTCCCACGGCAAGACCTCGGCGGTGTGAGGACGGCCTCCTCGGCCATGTGACCACGGCCCGCCACGGATGCCGCGTCGAACGTGCAGGATGCGGGCACCAAGCAGGACAGGCAGTCGAACGACGGGAGAGGCAGACGATGGTCCCAGCGGAACCGCAACCCCAGGGGATCGGCATACCGGCCGAATCCACTGCGGGCGAGACCAGGGTGGCGGCGACACCGGCCACCGTGGGCAGACTCGTCGCGCTCGGCTACGACGTGACGGTCGAACCGGGAGCGGGAGCCTCGTCCCGCTTCTCCGACGCGGCCTACGAGGAGGCGGGAGCCCGGCTCGGCGACCCGTGGCAGGCGGAGATCGTGCTGAAGGTCAACGCCCCCTCCGGCGAGGAGATCGGCCGGCTGCGCGACGGGGCGACGCTGATCGCGCTGATCAGCCCCGCCCTCAACCCGGAACTGGTCGAGGAACTGGCGAGCCGTCCGATCACCGTGCTCGCCATGGACGCCGTCCCGCGCATCTCGCGCGCCCAGTCCCTGGACGTCCTCAGCTCGATGGCGAACATCGCCGGATACCGGGCCGTCGTCGAGGCCGCGCACGCCTTCGGCCGCTTCTTCACCGGCCAGGTGACCGCCGCCGGCAAGGTGCCGCCCGCCAAGGTGCTCGTGGCCGGGGCCGGAGTGGCGGGGCTCGCGGCGATCGGCGCGGCCCGCAGCCTCGGTGCCGTGGTCCGCGCCACCGACCCCCGTCCCGAGGTCGCCGAGCAGGTGCGCTCCCTGGGCGGGGAGTTCCTCGCGGTGGGCGTCCAGCAGGAGGTGAGCACCGACGGCTACGCCAAGGCCACCTCCGACGACTACAACCGGCTCGCCGCGCAGCTGTACGCCGAGCAGGCCGCCGACGTGGACATCATCATCACCACCGCGCTCATCCCGGGCCGCCCGGCACCGCGGCTGATCACCGCCGCGGACGTCGCGCGCATGAAGCCGGGCAGCGTGATCGTCGACATGGCGGCCGCCCAGGGCGGCAACGTCGAGGGCACGGTCGCCGGGAAGGCCGTCGTCACCGACAACGACGTGACGATCATCGGCTACACCGACCTGCCCGGCCGGCTGCCCGCCCAGGCCTCGCAGCTGTACGGCACGAACATCGTCCATCTGCTGAAGCTGCTCACCCCCGGCAAGGACGGCCGGCTCGTCCTCGACTTCGACGACGTCGTGCAGCGCTCGATGACCGTGGTCCGCGCGGGCGAGAAGACCTGGCCGCCGCCCCCGGTCCAGGTGTCCGCCGCGCCCGCCGCCACACCGGCCCCGGCAGCCGCGGCCCCGTCCGAGGCGCCGGCGAAGCCATCCCGCCCGGCCTGGTCCTCGTACGCCCTCGTCGCCGCCGGAGCGCTCGCACTGTTCCTGGTGACGGCCTTCTCACCGAGCGAACTCCTGGGCCACTTCACGGTGTTCGTCCTGGCGATCGTCATCGGCTTCTACGTCATCGGAAATGTGCACCACGCCCTGCACACCCCGCTGATGTCCGTCACCAACGCCATCTCCGGCATCGTCGTGGTCGGAGCGCTGCTGCAGATCGGACACGGCGACACCGCCGTCACCGTGCTGTCGTTCGCCGCGATCCTGCTGGCGAGCATCAACATCTTCGGCGGATTCGCCGTCACCCGCCGCATGCTCGGCATGTTCTCGAAGGGCTGATCAGGGATGACCACAGACACGGCCGCCCAGGCCGCCTACGTCGTCGCCGCGCTGCTGTTCATCCTCAGCCTCGCCGGCCTCTCCCAGCACAGGACCTCCCGTTCCGGAGTCGTCTGGGGCATCGCGGGCATGGTCGTCGCCCTGGCCGCCACGGTCGGGCTCGCCTCCCGCAGTATCACCGCCACCGGGCTGGTGCTGATCGCCGTCGCCACGGCGGTGGGCGCGGGCATCGGCCTGTGGCGGGCCCGGGTCGTCGAGATGACCGGCATGCCGGAGCTGATCGCGATCATGCACAGCCTCGTCGGCCTCGCCGCCACGTTCGTCGGCTGGAACGGCTATCTCGACGTCGACCCCGAACTCTCCGGTTCGCTGCTGGGCATCCACCACGCCGAGGTGTTCATCGGGGTGTTCATCGGCGCCGTCACCTTCACGGGTTCCGTCGTCGCCTACCTGAAGCTCTCGGCCCGCATCAACTCCCGCCCGCTGACGCTGCCGGGCAAGCACGTCCTCAACATCGGCGCGCTCGTCGCGTTCGTGGGGCTCACGGCGGCGTTCGTCGTACGCCCCGGCATGGGTCTGCTCATCGCGGTCACCGTGATCGCGCTCGCCCTCGGCGCGCACCTGGTCGCCTCCATCGGCGGCGGTGACATGCCGGTGGTCGTCTCCATGCTGAACAGCTACTCGGGCTGGGCGGCCGCCGCCTCGGGCTTCCTGCTCGCCAACAACCTGCTCATCGTCACCGGCGCGCTGGTCGGCTCCTCCGGCGCCTACCTGTCGTACATCATGTGCAAGGCGATGAACCGGTCCTTCCTCTCGGTGATCGCGGGCGGATTCGGCACACCGGCGGCGAGCGCCGACGACGGCGAGCAGGGTGAGCACCGGGAGATCAACGCCGAGGAGACCGCCGAACTGCTCCGCGACGCCGGCTCCGTCATCATCACGCCCGGCTACGGCATGGCCGTCGCCCAGGCCCAGTACCCGGTCGCCGAACTGGCGCGCAAGCTGCGCGAGCGGGGCGTGGAGGTGCGGTTCGGCATCCACCCCGTCGCCGGCCGGCTGCCCGGGCACATGAACGTGCTGCTCGCCGAGGCCAACGTGCCGTACGACATCGTCCTGGAGATGGACGAGATCAACGACGACTTCGCCGCCACCTCGGTCGTCCTGGTCATCGGCGCCAACGACACGGTCAACCCGGCCGCCACCGACAACCCGTCCAGCCCCATCGCCGGCATGCCGGTCCTGCACGTGTGGGAGGCGGCCAACGTGATCGTCTTCAAGCGCTCCATGGCCGCCGGGTACGCGGGCGTGCAGAACCCGCTGTTCTTCCGCGAGAACACCCAGATGCTCTTCGGCGACGCCAAGCAGCGGGTGGAGGACATCCTGCGCGGCCTGGACGCCCTTGACGCTCCGGTCCGGGAGATGGCCGGCACGTCACGCTGAACCACCGGGGACCCGAACGCGAAGGCCGGCTCGACACCGTCGAGCCGGCCTTCCCGTGTCCTCCCGCGTGCCGCCGTGCGGTCAGTCCGTGCCGGACTCCATCGCCGCGCGGTCCAGCCACGCGTCCTCCTCCGAGACCGCCCCGCGGGAGGCGATGGCCTCGGCGCCGCCCTCGGGCAGCTCCGGCATGGTGCCGATCAGCCCGGTCGCGGCGGCCTGGGAGGCGCCGATGGTGGGGCTGCCGGTGCCGATCAGGCCCATGCCGGCGTACTGCTCCAGCTTGGCGCGGGAGTCGGCGATGTCCAGGTTGCGCATGGTGAGCTGGCCGATCCGGTCCACCGGGCCGAACGCGGAGTCCTCGGTGCGCTCCATGGACAGCTTGTCCGGGTGGTAGCTGAACGCCGGGCCCGTGGTGTCGAGGATCGAGTAGTCCTCGCCGCGCCGCAGCCGCAGGGTCACCTCGCCGGTGACGGCCGCGCCGACCCACCGCTGCAGCGACTCGCGGATCATCAGCGCCTGCGGGTCCAGCCAGCGGCCCTCGTACATCAGCCGGCCGAGGCGCCGGCCCTCGGTGTGGTACTGGGCGACGGTGTCCTCGTTGTGGATGGCGTTGACCAGCCGCTCGTAGGCGGCGTGCAGCAGGGCCATGCCCGGGGCCTCGTAGATGCCGCGGCTCTTGGCCTCGATGATGCGGTTCTCGATCTGGTCGGACATGCCCAGGCCGTGCCGGCCACCGATGGCGTTGGCCTCCATCACCAGGTCGACGGGGGAGGCGAACTCCTTGCCGTTGACCGACACCGGGCGGCCCTCGACGAAGCCGATGGTGACGTCCTCGGCGGCGATCTCGACCGACGGGTCCCAGAACTTCACGCCCATGATCGGCTCGACCGTCTCGACGCCGGTGTCGAGGTGCTCCAGGGTCTTGGCCTCGTGGGTGGCGCCCCAGATGTTGGCGTCCGTGGAGTACGCCTTCTCCGTGCTGTCCCGGTAGGGCAGGCCGTGGGCGAGCAGCCACTCCGACATTTCCTTGCGGCCGCCGAGCTCGGTCACGAACGCCGCGTCCAGCCAGGGCTTGTAGATCCTGAGGTGCGGGTTGGCGAGCAGGCCGTAGCGGTAGAACCGCTCGATGTCGTTGCCCTTGAAGGTCGAGCCGTCGCCCCAGATCTGGACGTCGTCCTCCAGCATCGCCCGGACCAGCAGCGTGCCGGTGACGGCGCGGCCGAGCGGGGTGGTGTTGAAGTACGCCCGCCCACCCGAGCGGATGTGGAACGCGCCGCAGCTCAGCGCGGCCAGGCCCTCCTCGACCAGTGCCGCGCGGCAGTCGACCAGACGCGCGATCTCGGCACCGTAGGTCTGGGCACGGCCGGGCACCGAGGCGATGTCGGGCTCGTCGTACTGGCCGATGTCGGCGGTGTAGGTGCACGGGACGGCGCCCTTGTCGCGCATCCACGCGACCGCGACGGAGGTGTCGAGACCGCCCGAGAAGGCGATGCCGACGCGCTCGCCGGCGGGCAGGGAGGTGAGGACCTTGGACATAGAAAGAGTATGTATCACTTTGCATACTCATGCAAGCCGGGTATGTGAAGTCGCCGTCCCGGTCGCTTCCGGTCGTGGTTCGGTTCAGGAACCCGCTGCCTCGGAGTCGCCGCCCAGCGCGCCGAGGATCCGCTCGGCGGCCAGCGTCGGGGTCAGCTCGCCCGCCCTGACCCGCCGCTCCAGCTCCGGCGCCAGCGCCCGTACCGCAGGATCGGCGGTGAGGCGGCCGAGGAGTTCGTCGCGGACCATGTTCCAGGTCCAGTCGACCTGCTGGTCACGGCGCTTGGCGGTGAGGCGGCCGGTGGAGTCCAGCAGGGTGCGGTGCTGTTCCAGGCGTTCCCACACGGTGTCCAGGCCCGTCGACTCGCGGGCGCTGCAGTGCAGGACCGGGGGCGTCCAGAACGCGTCCCTGCCGTGCATCAGGCGCAGCGCGCCCGCCAGTTCCCGCGCGGCGGCCCGGGCGTCGCGCTCGTGCGGGCCGTCCGCCTTGTTGACGGCGATCACGTCGGCCAGCTCCAGCACGCCCTTCTTGATGCCCTGGAGCTGGTCGCCGGTGCGGGCGAGGGTGAGCAGCAGGAAGGAGTCGACCATGTTCGCCACGGCCGTCTCGGACTGGCCGACGCCGACCGTCTCCACCAGGATCACGTCGTAGCCGGCCGCCTCCATCACCACGATCGACTCGCGCGTGGCCTTGGCGACCCCGCCCAGCGTGCCGGCGGTGGGGGAGGGGCGTACGAACGCCGCCGGGTCCACGGCCAGGCGCTCCATCCGGGTCTTGTCACCCAGGATGGAGCCGCCCGTACGGCTGGAGGACGGGTCGACGGCCAGGACCGCCACCCGGTGCCCGAGCGAGGTCAGCAGCGTGCCGAAGGCGTCGATGAACGTCGACTTGCCCACGCCGGGTACGCCGCTGACGCCGATCCGCCGGGCCCGGCCGCTGTGCGGCAGCAGCGCGGTCAGCAACTCCTGGGCCAGCGCCCGGTGCTGGGGCCGCGTCGACTCGACGAGTGTGATGGCACGGGCGATGAGCGCCCGCTTCCCGTCGAGCACGCCCTTCACATACGCGTCGACATCGATCACAGGTCGTGCCCGAGGTCGTCCGACAGCCGCTTCACCAGGTCGTACGCCGCGTCCGGGATCACCGTCCCGGGCGGGAAGACGGCGGCGGCGCCCATCTCCAGCAGCGTCGGCACGTCCTGCGGCGGGATCACCCCGCCGACCACGATCACGATGTCCTCGCGGCCCTCCTCGGCCAGTGCCTCGCGCAGCGCCGGGACGAGGGTGAGGTGACCGGCCGCCAGCGAGGAGACGCCGACGATGTGCACGTCCGCCTCGACGGCCTGCCGGGCCACCTCGGCGGGCGTCTGGAACAGCGGGCCCACGTCCACGTCGAAGCCGAGGTCGGCGAAGGCCGTGGCGATCACCTTCTGGCCGCGGTCATGGCCGTCCTGGCCCATCTTCGCGACCAGGATGCGCGGGCGGCGGCCCTCGGCCTCCTCGAAGTCGGAGACCAGCGCTCGGGTGCGGTCCACGGACGGCGACTCCCCTGCTTCGTTGCGGTACACGCCGGAGATCGTACGGATCTGCCCCGCGTGCCGTCCGTACACCTTCTCCAGGGCGTCGGAGATCTCCCCGACCGTGGCCTTCGCGCGTGCCGCGCGCACCGCCAGCTCCAGCAGGTTGCCCTCGCCGCCGGCAGCCCGGGTCAGCGCGTCCAGCGCGTCCTGGCAGGCCCGCTCGTCCCGCTCCGCGCGCAGTCGCCGCAGCTTCTCGATCTGCTGCGCCCGCACGGAGGAGTTGTCGACCTTCAGGACGTCGATCTGCTCGTCGGTCTCCACCCGGTACTTGTTGACTCCGATGACGGGCTGGCGGCCCGAGTCGATCCGGGCCTGCGTGCGGGCCGCGGCCTCCTCGATGCGCAGCTTGGGGATGCCCGCGTCGATGGCCTTGGCCATGCCGCCCGCGGCCTCGACCTCCTCGATGTGCTGCCAGGCACGCCGGGCCAGGTCGTAGGTCAGCTTCTCCACGTACGCGCTGCCGCCCCACGGGTCGATCACGCGGGTCGTGCCGGACTCCTGCTGGAGCAGCAGCTGCGTGTTGCGGGCGATGCGCGCCGAGAAGTCGGTGGGCAGGGCGAGCGCCTCGTCCAGGGCGTTGGTGTGCAGCGACTGTGTGTGCCCCTGGGTGGCCGCCATGGCCTCGACGCAGGTGCGCGTCACGTTGTTGAAGACGTCCTGCGCGGTGAGCGACCAGCCCGAGGTCTGCGAATGGGTGCGCAGCGAAAGGGACTTGGCGTTCTGCGGGTCGAACTGCCTCACCAGCTTCGCCCACAGCAGGCGCGCCGCGCGCAGCTTGGCGATCTCCATGAAGAAGTTCATGCCGATCGCCCAGAAGAACGACAGCCGGGGCGCGAACGCGTCCACGTCCAGGCCGGCTTCACGTCCCGCGCGGATGTACTCCACGCCGTCCGCGAGCGTGTACGCCAGCTCCAGATCGGCCGTCGCGCCCGCCTCCTGGATGTGGTAGCCGGAGATGGAGATGGAGTTGTAGCGCGGCATCCGCTGCGAGGTGAAGGCGAAGATGTCGGAGATGATCCGCATCGACGGCTTCGGCGGATAGATGTAGGTGTTGCGGACCATGAACTCCTTGAGGATGTCGTTCTGGATGGTCCCCGCCAGCTTCTCCGGCGGCACGCCCTGTTCCTCGGCCGCCACGATGTACAGCGCCAGCACCGGCAGCACCGCGCCGTTCATCGTCATCGACACGGTCATCTTGTCCAGCGGAATGCCGTCGAACAGCTGCCGCATGTCGTAGATCGAGTCGATGGCCACGCCCGCCATGCCGACGTCACCCGTCACGCGCGGGTGGTCGCTGTCGTAACCGCGGTGCGTGGGCAGGTCGAAGGCGACCGACAGGCCCTTCTGGCCGGCCGCGAGGTTGCGCCGGTAGAAGGCGTTGGACTCCTCGGCCGTGGAGAAGCCGGCGTACTGGCGGATCGTCCAGGGCTGGTTGACGTACATCGTCGGGTACGGGCCGCGCAGGAACGGCGCCGTGCCCGGGTACGTGTCGAGGAAGTCCAGGCCCTCCAGGTCACGGCCGGTGTAGAGCGGCTTGACGGCGATGCCCTCCGGCGTCTCCCAGAGCAGGTCGTCCCCGCCGGACGCGTTCTTGACCGCCGTGCGCCACTCGTCGGCGCCACCGTCGGGGGCCGGGGTGCCCAGCTCGATCCCGGAGAAGTCGGGGACGGACGGGCCGGTAGGGGCGGACATCAGGACACTCCCATGCGGTCGAGGGTCGCGGACAGCACGGCCACGGCGTCGCAGCCCGCGAAGACGTGGTCGTCGACACCGGGGTACTCCCCGGGGCGGCCCGCGAGGAACACATGCCGTGCCCCGGCGGCCTTGAGCTCCCGGACGGCGGCCTCGGCCCGCTCCGCGTACAGCGCGTCGCTGGAGCACAGCACGGCCTCCGTGGCCCCGCTCTGCTCGAAGGTGCCCTCCGTGACCGGCTCGATGCCGCCGGCCTGGAAGAGGTTCGAGGCGAAGGTCAGGCGTGCGGTGTGCGCGGCGGCCGGGCCGAGCGCGGCGAGGTAGATCCGGGGCCGGGAGCCGGTCGCGGCGAGGTGGGCGTCGGACCGGGCGCGCAGCGTCTCGTACGCCTCGTCCCGGCGTACGCGCGGCAGCCCTCCGGAGCGCGGCTCGGGCGCGCTCGGGCGGACGACCGGCTTCTCCGCGAGGAAGGGGAACTCGCTGACCCCGGTGACGGGTTCGCGCCGCTTGGCCAGCCGGGCCGTGCGGGCCTGCCAGGTCTCGGCGAGCTCCCGCTCGACGTCACCCGACCGCAGGGCGGCCGCCATGCCGCCGAGCCGCTCGACGCGCTGGAAGAACTCCCAGCCGGCGTGGGCGAGTTCGTCGGTGAGCCGCTCCACGTACCAGGAGCCGCCCGCCGGGTCGATGACCCGGGACAGGTGCGACTCCTCGATGAGGATCGTGGAGGTGTTGCGGGCGATCCGCCGCGCGAACGCGTCCGGCAGGCCGAGGGCGTGGTCGAAGGGCAGCACGGTCACCGCGTCGGCTCCACCGGCCCCGGCGGCCAGCGTGGCGATGGTGGTGCGCAGCATGTTCACCCACGGGTCGCGGCGCGTCATCATCACCGGCGAGGTGACGACGTGCTGGAGCTGCGCTCCCGCGCGCGGCGCCCCGCAGACCTCGGCCACCCGGGCCCACAGCCGGCGCGCGGCGCGCAGCTTGGCGATCGTCAGGAACTGGTCGGCGGTCGCGGCGTACCGGAACTCCAGTTGCCCACAAGCCTGGTCGACATCCAGCCCGGCCCCGGTCAGCTCCCGCAGGTACGCCACCGCGGTGGCCAGCGAGCAGCCCAGCTCCTGGGCGGCCGAGCCACCGGCCTCGTGATACGGCAGCGCGTCCACGGTCAGTGCCCGCAGCCCCGGGTACCGCCCGGCGCACAACCGCGCGAGCTCCGCCGCCGGCGCGGCATCGCACCGTAGGCCGGTGCGGGCCTCGTGCCCGAGCGGATCCGCGCCCAGATTGCCGCGCGCCGCGTCCCGGGCGACACCCCGCTCCTCGTACACCCGCAGCAACTCCCGCGCGGCGGGCTCGGTGTCGCCCCCCGCGTCGAGGACGACGGGCGCCAGGTCGAGATACACGCCGTCCAGGACCCGGCCCAGGTCCGGCACCGCGATGCCGCCCTCCCCGACCGTCAGCCAGAGGGAGGTGACACCGTTCTCCAGGTCGCCGAGCACCGCGTCACGGTCGGCCGTGGAGTGCCGTTGCCGTACGTCCCAGCCGCCGACCGTGTTCCCCTCGGCACGGCCACCGCGTACAAAGGGGGCGAAACCGGGGAAACCCGGCTCGGGTGCGGAGTCACGGGCGGTGTAGAGGGGGCGGGTACGCAACCCGTCCTCAAGCGCGGTGGACAGGGCTTCCTCGGCCTCGGCCCCCTCGACGTCCTTGCCCGATTTGCGCAGTACGCCCGCCGCAAGGCGCTGCCACTGCTCCTGGGGCACGTCAGGGAACTCACCGGCCAGTTCAAGCCCGTCGTCAGGCAGGACCGTCATGCTCGGATGCTAGGTCACGGACACGAACGAGCAGCAGAGGGTGCGGCTGTGACCTTGCCCTCGCCCTGGCTGTGATCCCGCTCTCCCCGCCCTCGCGGCCGGGATCGGTCGCTCATGCTAGTGCCGTGGCAGGCAACGTTTGCCCGTCAAGGAGCGGCGTCCGGTGCGTGCTCTCGGCGTGCCGGGTGCAAGCCCTCGTACTGGGTGTACT